>JBBTDS010000282.1:0-7535 GCA_038060875.1 Acidobacteriota bacterium
AACGGCTGCACGGCGGCCATCATGCGCACGTGGCCCATGTGATGAATGAAGCGCGTGCCGTTGGCCGGCCGCAGGCTGCAATCGAACACCGGCAGGTGCTCGGGCTTGAGGCCCGGCGCGTCCTCGATCGTCCCGGTCGAGTCGATGTGGCTCACGATCCGCTCCACTTGTTCGGGGCTGTAGCCGAGCCGGATCAGCGCCTGCGGCACCGTGTTGTTGACGATCTTGATGATGCCGCCGCCGACCAGCTTCTTGTACTTGACCAGCGCCAGGTCGGGCTCGATCCCGGTGGTGTCGCAATCCATCATGAAGCCGATGGTGCCGGTCGGCGCCAGCAGCGTCACCTGGGCGTTGCGGTAGCCGCTGCGCCGCCCCGCCTCGTAGGCCTCGTCCCAGCATTGCCGCGCCCCCTCGTACAGCGCCGCCGGCACATGGGCCGCGTTCACGCGGCCCAGCGCGCCGCGGTGCATGCGGATCACTTCCAGGAACGAGTCCCCGTTCTCCGCGTACATCGGGAACGGCCCCACCGCCTCGGCCAGCCGCGCGCTGGTCAGGTAGGCCTGGCCGGTCATCACCGCCGTCGCCGCCGCCGCGTAATCGCGCCCCGCATCGCCGTCGTAAGGAAGCCCCAGCGACATCAGCAGCGCGCCCAGGTTGGCGTAGCCCAGCCCCAGCGCCCGGAAGTTGTGCGAGTTCTCGGCGATCTTCTCGGTCGGGTAGCTCGCGCTATCGACGATGATCTCCTGCGCGATGATCACCGTGTCCACCGCGTGGCGGAACGCCTCGACGTCGAACTGCCCGTCCGGCCCCAGGAACTTCAGCAGGTTCAGCGAGGCCAGGTTGCAGGCCGAGTTGTCCAGGAACATGTACTCCGAGCACGGGTTGGAGGCGTTGATGCGGCCCGAGGCTTTCGACGTGTGCCAGCGGTTCACCGCGGTGTCGAACTGCATGCCGGGGTCGCCGCACTGGTGCGTGGCCTGGGCGATCTGCCGCAGCAGGTCGCGCGCCTTCAAGCGCTTCACCGGCTGCTCGGTCAGCCGCGAGCGCGTCCACCAGTCGTCGTTCTCCACCGCCGCCCGCATGAACTCGTCGGTCACCCGCACCGAGTTGTTGGCGTTCTGGAAGAAGATCGAGCCGTAGGCCTCCCCGTCCAGCGACGAGTCGTAACCGGCGTCCACCAGCGTGTGCGCCTTCTTCTCCTCGCGCGCCTTCGACCAGATGAACGCCTCGATGTCGGGGTGGTCGGCGTTGAGGATCACCATCTTGGCCGCCCGCCGCGTCTTGCCGCCCGACTTGATCACGCCGGCGAAGGCGTCGAAGCCTTTCATGAAGCTCAGCGGGCCCGAGGCGCGCCCGCCGCCCGACAGCCCCGCGTCTTGTTCGCGCAGCGGCGAGAGGTTCGTCCCCGTCCCCGAGCCCCACTTGAAAAGCATCCCTTCCGTCTTGGCCAGGTCGAGAATCGACTCCAGCGAGTCCTTCACCGACACGATGAAGCAGGCCGAGCACTGCGGGCGCACCTGCCCGCCCGGCTCCAGCTTCCGGATCGAGTCCGTCTCCGCCTCGTAATGCCAGCCGTAGCCGCGCGCCTCGCTCACGCCGACGTTGAACCACACCGGGGAGTTGAAGCTGACCTTCTGCGTCAGCAGCAGGTGCGCCAGCTCGCTGCGGAAGTTCTCCGCGTCGGGCTCGGTCTTGAAATACCGCCCCGCTTTGCCCCAGCCGGTTATGGTGTCCACCACCCGCCGCACAAGCTGGGCCACGCTGCGCTCCCGCTCCGGCGCCCCCATCCGCCCATGGAAGTACTTGCTGGCCACGATATTGGTGGCTGTCTGCGACCAGTCCACCGGCGCCTCGACGTCGCGCTGCTCGAAGATGATCTCGCCCTTGTCATTGGCGATGGTGCAGCTACGCAGATCCCAATGGCACTCGTCGTACGGCGTTCTGGAAGGATCCAGCCGGGCGGTGAAATACCGCGGGACGGACAGCCCCTGCCGTTCGACTGGTCTGGGGTCTCGTTTCGGCTCTTGCGTCCTGACGGTGGCATTGGCGCTCAACTGGCCCATCGCTGTGTCTCCTTGCTCATGAGGTTTTTGGGGCTGGCACCCTCCCCGGTCTTGGGGGCGTCTCCAATTCTGCCCCTATATGTAGTGTGCCGTCAAGGAAAATATCTATATACGGTGCTTCTATTTACGGGCATCCCCGCAGCGGTTGGCGCCCACCCGGTTGTCGCCCAGCGCTACCCCGGGGGCCGCGGCGACGCAGTTCCGGCCCATGCCGTACCCCTCTATCTCGTTGTCCCGTATGAGGTTATTGCGAGTAACCGCCGGCCGCTCGGCCCGCCGGCCCAGGTAAATGCCAGCGCTGAGCAAATCCGGCTCGTCCGGCCAGAAAAGGCAGCCGGGTTTGTCCCGCTCGCAGCGGGCCAGGTTCAGGTTCCGCAGCCGGTTCCGCAGGATCCGGTGGCCGCTTCCGATCGCGAAAATGCCGCCGAAAACCGCGCCGTCGATCTCGTTCTCCACCACCTGGATCGCCTCCGACTGCATGTCGGGGTTGCTGTTGTTCATGACGATCCCGAAGTGCCCGTGCGGATACTCGCTTCTGGGCCGCCGGTTCACGCACGTGTTGCCCCGCACCTCGCCGTGGTGGAAGCCGTCGAGGTCGATGCACTTGCCGTTCACCTCTTCGAAGCGGTTGAACAGGTACGCGCTGCGGTCGGTGTTGCCGGCCGTATCGATGGCCACCGGCGTCGCCGCCGGATCCACCTCGCCCACCGGATAGCCGATGCGCGCGCCGCGGTTGCGCTCCACCCGCACGTTGGTGGCGTGCCCGACCTGGATCGCGTCGCGCGCCAGGTCCTCGAACTCGTTGCCGGCGATCAGCCCGTCCCGGTTGCGCGGCGAGCCGTAGCGCGAGTGCGTCCAGACGCCGTTGCCGCGCACGCGCTTCAACACGCAGTCCCGCACCTGGAAATCCGCCGTCCCCTCTTCGAGCAGAATCCCCCCGGTGGTGTTGTTGCGGCCAGCGGGGTCCAGCGAGCCGCTGTTGGAGATGCGCACCCGCTCGATGCGCACCGCCCGCGAGCGCGCCACCAGAATCGCAAAGCTCGCTACGTTCTCGAACCGGACATTTGCGATCGCCAGCCCGTCCACGTCTTCCCCGAGCACGCCGTTGTTGTTGTAGAAGCGCGCAAACGGCGCATCGGAAGGCGGCAGACCCACGGGGCGGCCGAGCGCGGCGCGGTTGCCGTCGATGGCCAGGTTCGCAATCCGAACTCGCGCCGCCGACCTCACGCTGATTACGGCCCGGCCGCGGAAATTGCCGGCCGCGCGCAGCAGCGTCCCGGCTTCGGCGCCGCGGATCTCCAGATCGTGCGCGCCCTGCGGAACCTTCAGTTCCGCCGCAAGCTCTATCGTGCCGGCCGGCAGCACCAGCACGCCGCTCCGGGGTATTTCGAGGGCGAGCGCGACCAGCGCCGGCGCGAGCACTACACGACCTCGATCGGCACCGGGGCAAACGAGCGCTGGCCGATCCGCATCTCGAGCTGGTGCGCTCCCGCGCCCAGCGTCCCGGGCAGGCTGAAGTTCACCTCGTGGAGCGGCGGCCGCGGGTCGGTGCAGAAGTGCTCCAGGTCCGTGACCGGCAGCCCATCCACGCTGGCCTCGAACTGCTCCGGATGCGCGACCTCCTCGATGTTCACCTTCACGCTGCGCGACACGATCCGTGTCCCCGAGAGCAGGTCGATGCCGTCCGTCACCGCGACCACGCGCGGCACCAGCGGCCCCGGCGGGATCACCCGCACACTGGCCGCCGGCGTCAGCGGTTTTCGCAGCCGGAAGACGCGGACCGGCTGGAGGCCGGTCTCGACCGAGGCCGGCAGCTCCACGTTGAGTTGTTGCAGGTCATGTGCCGGCGGGCCCAGGTAAGTGAGGTCGGCCTCGAGGCCCCCGACGGTCGCCTTCAGCGTGTTCAGGTCGCCGTCCTCGGGCAGGCCCTCCAGCCACAGCGCGATGACGGCAAAGCGTCCCCGCGAGGGCGCCACCGGCTCGGAGCTGTGCGCGTTGGTGATGCGGCGGATGCGCGCCATCTCGGCGGAGCGCCTGGCCTGCTCTGCGAACCAGCCATGCGGCTGCTTGCGCAGCGTCACCCACAAGTACTGCGTCCGCGTGCCCTCCAGCGCCAGCAACTGGAAGTCGTGCTCGCGCGCGAACTCGGCGATCTCGGCGGCGCTGATCCGCACCCCGCTCCAGGTGTCGTAGCGCAGCATGGGCCCCGGCAGCCCGTTCACCTGGAAGCGGAAGATGCCGCCGGTCTTCAGCACCCGCCGCGCCTCGCTCAGGTACTCGAACACCACCTCCCGCAAGGGGATGTGCTGGAACACGGCGTAGGAATACACGAACTCGAACGACTCGTCGGCGAAGGCGGCCAGGTCGGCGCCCGCGGTCAGGTGCACGTGGGCGTGCGGAATGTGTTGCAGCTTCTCGCGCGCCTGCCGCACCATCTCGTCCGCCACATCCACCCCGTGGATCTCGCCGAACGCGCGGCTCAGCGGCAGCATCAGCCGTCCCAGCCCGCAGCCGATCTCCAGCGCCCGCCACGCGCGGCGGTTGGCGCCGGCCGGCAGCCACTTCAATTCCCGCTCCAGGCCGCGCGCCAGGTCCTTGCCGGTGGCGAAGAACTCGTCGTCGCCCTGCGCGTGGCGCCCGAAGGCGACGTAGTACTTGGCGTCCTCGCGCGCCCGCCGGTTCCAGTCCTCGCGCATCTGCTCGCAGACGTAGGGCTCGGCCATGGCTGCTATTGTACCCACCCTCGCCCGTGGCATCCTATCTCCATGGCTATCGAATTCCGTCAGGTGAGTCATGTGCCCCTGCTCGCGCTGAACGCGGTGGCGCCGGACGGGGCCGTGATCGGCATTATCGGAGAGGACGGGGCGGGGAAGCGTGCCCTGTTGCGGCTGGCCGCGGGACTGGAGTCGCCGGGCGCCGGCGAGGTGCGTACCGGCAGCTCGCGGCGCTACCTCGGTCCGGCGGATCCGCTGAACCTCTCCCCGGTGGACACCCTGGTGTTGGAGAACACGCTGGCCCAGCACGACGCGCTGGTGCGGGCGCGCGCGGCTGTCGGCCTGGAGCGCCTGCGCCGCGCCGGCACGACCGTGCTGATGCTCTCTCACGAGGAGGAACTCCAGCGCGCCCTCTGCGACGAGATCTGGTGGCTGCACGAGGGCAAGCTGGCGGCCCGCGGCGATCCTGCCGAAACGCTCGACCGGTACCGCCGTCACATCGCCGGCCGCCTGCGCGCCTGGGGCGAGTCGGCCGCCTCCCCGCTGGCGCCTTCGCTGCGCCGCGGCGACGGGCGCGCTCGCATCGTCGCGCTGGAGACCGTGGGCGAAACCGGCAAGCCCACCATGGTCTGGGAGAGCGGGGAGCCGGTCTCCGTGCGCGTCACCGTGCTGTTCGAGGCGCCGGTCGCCGACCCGGTCGTCGGCATCATGATCCGCACCCGCATCGGCTTCGAGGTCTACGGCACCAACACCGAACTGGAGGGCGTCAAGCTCGGCCCCTGCCAGCCGCGGGAGAACGTGCGCGTGACGTTCTCCTTTCGCTGCGACCTCTGCCCGCAGGAATACACCATCACCGCCGCCTCGCACGACCCCGACGGCGTCTGGCACGACTGGCTCGAAGACGCCGTCGCCTTCTCGGTGACCGACAGCCGTTACACCGCCGGCGTGGCCAATCTTCGCGCCCTGGTGAGCGTCGGATGAAACGCCTGCTCTGCCTCGCCGTCCTGGCGGCCACGCTGGCCGCGCAGCCGGACAAGGTTGTCCCGGCGATCAACGACATCGAACCGTGGCAGCAGGTGGGCCAGCAGCCCTACGAGCTCACCTGGGTCCAGCGCGAGGAGCATCCCGCGACGCTGGTCGGTTTTGAGGACCTCAGCGGCTGGAACCTCGAGCTCCACCAGGGCGCCACCGGCGAGCTGCGCCGCAGTCGCGAGCAGCAAATGTGGGGACAGTTCGTGGCCAAGTTCCTCTACTCGGGAGCCGGCGAGAACAGCCGGCTGGTCGCGCGCCCGCCGAAGCCCATTCCGATCCCCGGCACGTTCGACGCCGTCGAAATGTGGGGCTACGGCAACCGCTGGAACTGGGTGCGTGATGACACTACTCCGCCCGCCGATGTCTCAGTGCTGGTGGTGGACGCCCGCGGCAAAGAGTTCACCATTCAGCTCACCGACATCCGCTGGAAGCAGTGGTGGCTGGTCCATCGCAAGGTCCCGTCCGAGACGTTGAAGCAGATCGTCTGGCCGGCCAGCTTAGCCGGCATCGAGATCGCCAAGGTGAAGCACGCCGGCCAGCGGCACTTCTATTGCGATTCGCTCGCCTTCTACACCGAGGAGTTGAAGCCCCTCGAGTTCCAGCCCCAGCCGAAGCGGAACCTGAAGCCTTTTCGCGGCCAGATCGCGGGCCTGAACACCGGACCGGGCACGCTGCCGTTCCCGACCCGCGAGGAGACCATCCTGCCGGCCAATCTCGAGCGGGAGTTCCGTACGTCGGTGCGGCAGCCAGAGAAGGGTAGGTTCGAGCTGCGCTACGAGGGGCGCGATGCCACCGTGATGTACGAGTACCGCCCGCGCACCGGCAACCTCGGTGAGTTGACTGCCCGTGTAGATGGCGGGGCGCCGTTCCACCCGATGGCGAACGGCGGTGTCCGGTTCGCGGACACGCCGGAGGGCCAGGTCTCCGCCGGAGATCTGATCTCAGCCGCGCTCAACGGCGACGTGGTGGAGGCGAAGTTCCGCCACGGCGCGCGGCTGGTGGAGTACGAGCTCAGGCTCTGGCAGAAGTCGCTGGTGCTGGACGTCCGCTCGGAGGGCGCGGAAGCGACCGAGTTTGCCTTCGGGCGCGTGGCCGGGGTGAAGGACCCGAAGCTCATCATCGTGCCCTACATCACCTACGGCCCCTCCAACCCGAGGGTGGCGATGTGGGGCGCGCCGGACAGGCCGGCGTTCGCCTCGGTCTGGTTTGACTGGTATCGCTCCAATGCCTCCGAGCCTTACTTCGCCGCCGAGCCGAAGCTCGCCGCCGATTCCGCCGAGGTCAACGGCGGGATGCGCTATATCGCGAAGACTGACGGGCAGAGCAACCCGCTCTATGAGCGGCTCTTCGTCACCGTCTCTCCGCGGTACGAAGAGACGCTGCCGGCGATCCCCAACCCGCCGTCGCTGCGGCAGGAAGAGGGCAAGCAGGTCGTCTGGACGGTCACCTCCCCGCAGACGTTTCAGAAAGACCACGAGCGCTGCCGGCGCATCCGTTCCTACGGGCTCGACAAGATCATGCAGCACAGCCACGAGGTCACCTGGCGCGACGAGGGTGACAGCTTCACCATGCGCTTGCGCGCCGCGCCGCAGAAGGGCGGCGACGCAATGCTCCAGTGGTATATCGCGGCGCAGAACAAGCTGGGCTGGCTCCAGGGCACTTACAGTAACTACACCGACTTCTCGCCCACCAACACTAACTGGAGCCCGGACCACGTGCAGCGAAT
>JBBTDS010000283.1:0-8326 GCA_038060875.1 Acidobacteriota bacterium
TACAACCTGTTCAACCGGGTCCAATTCGGCAATCCCGGGACCAGCTTTGGGAACCCCAATTTCGGCCGCATCTCGGGCACGGCAGCCCCGCCGCGCGTGATCCAGTTCGCCTTGAAGATTGCGTTCTAATTGTTCAAAAGGATGCGGCGCCGTCTGATCTTTTTCGCCGGCCTGCTCGCCGGTTGCTGGAATGCCGCCCAGGCGCAGCATGTCGAAAGAGCAGGCCTGTACGAAGTGGTCGAACGCACCTTCACCTCCGCCAAGGGCTGGCAGAACGGATTTCTCCAGGTCGATGTGGATGTCACCTTCACCTGCCGGGATGACCCTTCGGTCAAGTTGACATTGCCTGCGTTTTGGAACGGCAAAGACCCGGCGGGCCGCGATCTTTTCGCGGTGCGCTTTGCACCGACGCGAGCGGGAGACTGGACTTACCGGACCAGCTCGAAACAGGATGCCTCGGTCGATGGGCTCAGCGGGCCCGAAGGCCGTTCTGAAGTCATCCGGGTGGAGCCATCGAGGAATCCAGGGTTCATCGAGAAGTCAGACACGTACTATTGGAAGTACACCAACGGAGCCCGGTTTTTTCCGGTAGGAACGACCGCTTACGACTGGATCGGCACCCAGTGCGCCAAAGGCCCCGCGCTGGATTTTGTCGTGGAGTTTCTGAAGAGACATTTCAACAAGGTCCGGTTCTCCTACATGAGCGCCCGGCTGCCCGACAACGCGTTCGGCGGCCGGCGCAGGCTGAGCACTTCACTTGAGGATGGTTACCACTGGTACAGCGACCTCAGCGAGGTGGACAGCCGGGTCCTCAACATCGAGCACTGGAACACGCTGGACCACATCGTGCGGAAACTCCAGACAGCGGGCGTGCACGCCGAATTGGTTCTGGCGCGCAAGAACTCCCTGGGCCAGCTCGTGCAAGGGAACTGGTTGAGAGGGATCGGCGGGCGGGCCGGCTCGCCCGGGCTGATCGGCGACAAGGGCATTCGTTATTTCGTCGGGCGATACGCGGCTTTTTCTCGCGTCTGGTGGTGTATCGCCAATGAGTATCCGGAAGCCGGTCTCACCCCGGCGGACATCGCACGCATCGGGCAACGCTTCCGGGAGTTGGATCCCTACGATCACCCCCTGAGTGTGCATTGGAACGAGGACTGGCTCTTCGGCGGCCAGACGTGGCCCACGCATGGCGTCCTACAGGCCCACGCGATGAATCTCGGGATAGCGGGGATTAATGCAAACATCAGCGCGCTCCGCGAGCGCCACGGCATTCCGTTCAGCAATGATGAATACGGTTATGAGGATCGTGCGAAGACACCCAACACCGCCGACACCGTACTGAGGACGCACTGGGCGCTGGTGCTGGGCGGGGGTTATGGCAGCTATGGTCACAGCCCCACGCGACTCACGGGGAAATACATGTGGGCCGGCGTGGACAACTACTGGAAAGTCCAGGGAACGCCGGCTTCGCCCCCGGCGAGCGTTGAGGAAGTTGTCAGCGGGCAAGAGGCCGCGCCTTGGCTGGCCCGAATGCGGGACCGGATGAACTCGGGCAGGGTCGGCTACTGGAGGATGAAGCCGGCCAATCACGTGGCAAGCGGCAGTGCCAGCCACATCTTCTGTCTGGCTGCAGCGGGAACCGAATACCTGGCCAGTGGCGAGGGCGGCGTCATCGTACTAGACCTCTCCGCGGCCGAGGGGAAAGACCTCCCGGTGGAGGAGTTCGATCCCAAGACGGGAGAAGTTCGCGAGCTCAGGAGCACGCGCGGAGCTTCCCGGTATGAGCACACCGCTGCGCCGGGTCGTTTTGTATTGCTTCACGCCGGCGCGCCGGCCGCAGCCGGGGCGGACATCAAGAGCAGTACCGCGAAGTCGCTCACGCGCATGATGGCTATGGTAGCGCGGGCCCGCGCACCACGGCGGAGCCGGCGCGATACTGGGTACTGAATGAGATCAGGCATAAGAACCAGCGGGCGAGCAGCCGTGGTGAACCGCCCGGCTCCCGCCTTCCGGCGGAAGCCCAAGCTGCCGGCAGTGATCGTGCGCTTCAGGGCTGCCGCCCGGCAGATCCCGAACCGGGAACTGAGGAACCTGCCCCCCGATTTCATCGAGAATCTTGACCACTACCTTTACGGGTCCGCGCGCGCGTGAGAACGGTTTTCGCGGACACCGTCTACTGGGTTGCTCTCCTGATGGGTAACGACCCTTGGGCTCGCAGTGCGCAGGAGGTTACCAGGACGTTGGGCGAAGTCCACTTGGTGACTACCGAAGAGGTCCTCGGCGAGTTCCTGGCCGCCATGTCGCGAGCCGGCAGGACAGCGCGG
The DNA here is from genome assembly GCA_038060875.1 of Acidobacteriota bacterium. Taxonomy (GTDB): domain Bacteria; phylum Acidobacteriota; class Terriglobia; order Bryobacterales; family Bryobacteraceae; genus JBBTDS01. The sequence goes on from JBBTDS010000283.1 coordinate 2,325, forward strand.
AAGATTGCCGCTGCGTGATCTTCCCGTCCCGCGCCAGCTTCAACCAGTGCAGCCGGTCCCGTTCCTGTTGGCTCATCTCGATTCGTTCCTCTGCCACCCTCCTATGCTCGAATCCGGAGGGCTGTCAATAGGAGGTTCCTACTTGGCCCAAATAGGAACTTCTCGCGTGGCCGCGACATTGGGCTAGGGGTGCGGTTGACAGCCACCCGGCGCCGGGACTACGATGTATCCATCACTGAGAAAGGAGGTGGTCCAACGCATATGTCTTCTGGCAGTAGAAAACCACGTGAGGTGACCGACGGTTAGCGTGACTGTTCGATCGTAGTCGGCTTCGACAGTGGCGAGGTCAAGGTTCCAGTGGACCGGCCGCCTCACGCGGATCCGACAGCCTCAGGTTCTCCTTAGGCTACCGACCCCCGCGCCGCGCGTGGGCGCGACGCGGGGGTTTTCACGTCATGCCCCTCCGATTTGCCGCTGTACTGCTCGCGCTCATGGCCGCCGGCTGCGCCGTCCGCGCGCCGGACAAGCGCCCGCAGATCTCCGAGGACATCCAGCAGCGCACCGGGCACGCCGTGCGCCCCGAAGCAGCGCCCGCGGGCTGGCAGGCGCCGCAAGGCATCTCTCTCGAAGACGGGCTGACCGAGGACGAAGCGGTCGCCCTCGCGCTCTGGAACAACGCGGTCTTCCACGCCGACCTGGCCGAGCTGGGCTTCGCGCGCGCCGAGTTGCTCGAGGCCGGGCTGCTGCGTAACCCCGTCTTCACGCTGCTGTTCCCGCTCGGCCCGAAGCAACTGGAAACCTACGCTACCTTCCCGCTCGAAGCGCTCTGGCAAAGGCCGCGCCGGGTGGCGGCGGCGAAACTGAACCACGAGCGAGCGGCCCAAAGCCTCACCGCACACGGCCTCGACCTGGTGCGCGACGTGCGGTTCGCGTTTGCCGAGCTGACCCTCGCCGGCGAGCGCCATCGCCTGGCGCGGGAGGCGGTGCGGCTGCGCGGCCAGATCCAGGAGCTGGTTGAAGCCCGGCTGCGCGCCGGCGACGTGAGCGAACTGGAGGCGGGCTCGGCCGGCATCGACCGCAAGATCGCCGAGGAACAGGCGGCGCGGTCCGCGCATGAGGTGGGGATCGCCAGGACACGCCTGCGCTCGCTGGTTGGGCTTCGCGGCGACGAGCATCCCTTCGAGATCGTCGCCGGCAGGATCGGGCCTTCCCCGCCGGGCGAATTGCCAAAGCTGCTGGAGCGAGCGCTGGCCTCGCGGCCCGATCTGCGAGCGGCGGAGCTGGCGGTCGAAGCCGCCCAGGCAGGCGCGCGGCTGGAGCGGCGAAACTACGGCTCCCTCGCGGTGGTGCCCGACGCCAACAGCCGGGGCAAGGAGGGTTTCGAGATCGGCCCGGGCGTGCAGGCCGAGCTGCCCATTGTCAAGCGAAACCAGGGCGCCATCGCCAAGGCCGATGCCGCCGTCGAGCGTGCCGCGCGGCAGCAGGCCGCCGACGAACAGAAGGTCACACTGGAGGTCCGCGAGGCGCACGCGCGCGCGCTCCAGACCGGCGAGGCGCTGGACGCCTGGCACAACCGCATCCTGCCGCCGCTCGAGGAAGCGGCTCAGCTCGCCGCGCGGGCGTACCAGGCGGGCGAGGTATCCTATCTGTTCGTTCTTGAGACCTCGCGCCGGCTGCTGGACGCCCGACTCAGTGCGGTAGAAGCAGAGGCCCAGTTGCGCCGCGCGCGGGCCGAACTCGATCGCAGTGTGGGGACCAGACTTGTCACGAATCCCTGATCTTCGAGTGCTGGCGTCGCTGGCGGCCCTGCTGGCCGGCTGCGGCAGCCAGCCGACCGCCGAGGCGCCGAAGAAGCCCGCCCCGGTCAAGGTCCAGCGCAGCGGCGGCGAAACCGAGCTGGCCACCATCACGCTCACGCCGCAGGCCGAAGCGCGGCTTGGCATCCAGACCGCCGCGGTCGAGCGGAAGGCGGTGGGGCGCACGCGCACTTACGGTGGCGAGGTCGTACTTCCTCCGGGGCACCATATCGTCGTCTCGGCGCCGGTGGCCGGCACGGTGTCGGCGGCTGCGCCGGCGCCCTTGATCCCGGGCGCTGCCGTGCGCAAGGACCAGGCCATCTTCCGCGTCGTTCCCCTGCTGGCGCCGGAACGCGATCTGCGCGTCCAGATCCAGAAGGACATCGCCACCTGGGAGGCGCGGCTGGAGGCGGCGCGCGCAAGAGAGAAGCGCACGCGCCAGCTTCAGCTCGATCGCGCCGGCAGCGTGCGGGCTTACGAGGAAGCCCGCGAGGAAGTGGCGCTGGCGGAAGCGGGTCTGAAGGCGGGGCAAGCGCAGCTCCAGCGGCTCGAGCGCGCGCCGCTTGATGCCGATTACGGGCTGGCGCTGGCGGCGCCCTGCGATGGCGTGCTCCAGAAGATCCACGCGGTGGCCGGCCAGACGGTGCCCGCCGGTGCGCCGCTGTTCGAGGTGGCCCGTCTGGACCCGGTCTGGATCCGCGTGCCCGTTTATGCCGGCGACCGGGCGTCGCTGGAAGCTGCCGCGCCGGCCAGAATCCACGGGATCGCTGAAGGGCCCGAGACCCCGCGGTTTCAACCCGCGCGCCCGGTCGCGGCGCCGCCCACCGCAGACCCAAGCGCCGCCACCATCGACCTCTACTACGAGCTCTCGAATCGCGATGCGGCCCTGCGCCCCGGCGAGAAGCTGGGTGTGACGCTCTCGCTGCGCGAGCGCGCCGAGGGCCTCGTCGTCCCCTATTCCGCCATCCTCCATGACGTTCAAGGCGGCGCGTGGGTCTACGTGAACCCGGCGCCTCACGTCTATGCGCGACAGCGGGTGGAGGTGAAGCACGTCGCGGGCACGCTCGCTGTGCTGGCCCGGGGGCCGGCCGCCGGAACCAGAGTGGTGACGGCCGGCGCCGCCGAGCTGTTCGGGTCCGAGTTCAGCGCCGCCAAATGATGAACTGGCTCATCACGACCTCGCTGCGCCTGCGCCTGGTGGTGATAGCGCTGGCGGCGGTGCTCATGATTGCGGGCATCCGCATTGTCAGCACCACGCCGATGGACGTTTTCCCGGAGTTCGCGCCACCGCTGGTCGAGATCCAGACTGAAGCCCCGGGCCTGTCCACCACCGAGGTCGAGAGCCTGGTCACCGTGCCGCTGGAGAACGCTCTTATTGGGACATCGTGGCTCCGCACTCTGCGCTCGAAGTCGGTGCTCGGCCTCTCCTCGGTGGTGCTGATCTTCGAGGAGGGCGCCGACCTGATGCGGGCGCGCCAGCTTGTGCAGGAGCGGCTGGCCACGCTGGCGGGGCAGTTGCCCGCGGTCGCCAAAGCGCCGGTGATTCTCTCGCCGCTTTCCTCCACCAGCCGCGTGCTCAAGATCGGCATGTGGTCAAAGAAGCTCTCCCAGATGGAGCTGACCACGCTGGCGCGGTGGACCATCCGTCCGCGGCTGATGGCGGTGCCCGGGGTGGCCAACGTGGCCATCTGGGGCGAGCGGGACCGCCAGATCCAGGTGCGGGTCGATCCCGAGCGGCTGCGCGCGCACGGCGTGGCGCTGGAGCAGGTGATCCGCGCCGCCCACGACGCCGTCACGCCCGGCGCCGGCGGCTACCTGGACACGCCGAACCAGCGGCTGGCGGTGATGCACGTCTCGCCAGTCATGCTGCCGCGCGACCTGGCCGAGGTCCCTGTCGCCTATCGCGGCGGCGCGCCGCTGCGCCTCGGCGAAGTGGCCGAAGTCGTTGACGGGCACCCGCCGCCGATCGGCGACGCCGTCATCAACGACGGTCCCGGCCTGCTGCTGATCGTCGAGAAGCAGCCCTGGGGCAACACGCTGGAAGTGACGCGGCAGGTGGAGGCCGCGCTGGAATCGCTGAAACCGGGACTCAAAGACGTCGAGATGGACTCGACCATCTTCCGCCCGGCCACCTTCATCGAGATGTCGCTGGGGAACCTCCAGCGTGCGATCTTTTACGGCTGCCTGCTGGTGATCCTCATCCTGGTGCTGTTTCTCTGGGACTGGCACAGCGCGCTGATCAGCCTGCTGGCGATCCCGCTCTCGCTGGTGGCGGCGGCGCTGGTGCTGCACTACCGCGGCGGCACCATCAACACGATGGTGCTGGCCGGGCTGGCCATCGCGCTGGGCGAGGTGGTGGACGACGCGATCATCGACGTCGAGAACATAATGCGGCGGCTCAGGCTCAACCGCGCCGCCGCTCAGCCGCTGCCCGCCTTTCGGGTGGTGCTGGAGGCGTCGCTCGAAGTCCGCAGCGCGGTGGTATACGCCAGCCTGATCGTAGTGCTGGTCTTCCTGCCCGTCTTCCTGCTGGAAGGACTCGCCGGGTCGTTCTTCCGCCCGCTGGCCGTCTCGTATGTGCTGGCCGTGCTGGCTTCGCTGGCGGTGGCGCTGACGCTAACGCCGGCGCTGTCGCTGGTGCTGCTGCCGCGGGCGGTGGAGCGCGACCGCGAGTCGCCGCTGAGCCGCTGGCTGAAGAGGCGCTATCGCGCCGTGCTGCCGGGGCTGCTGGCAAGGCCCGGCTGGGCCGCGGCGGCGCTGGCCCTCATCTTCGCCCTCACGCTGGCGGCGGTGCCGTTCCTCGGCGAAGAATTCCTGCCGGATTTTCAGGAGTACGACTTCCTGATGCACTGGGTCGGCAAGCCGGGGACGTCACTGGAGGCGATGCAGCGCGTCACCGTGCAGGTGAGCCGCGAGCTGCGCGCGATTCCGGGGGTGCGCAACTTCGGCTCGCACCTGGGCCGCGCCGAAGTCGCCGATGAGGTGGTCGGGCCCAACTTCGGCGAGCTGTGGATCAGCCTCGACCCGAAAGTGGACTACCGGCCGGCGGTGGCGCGCATCCAGGAGACGGTGGACGGCTACCCCGGCCTCTATCGCGACGTGCTGACCTACCTGAAGGAGCGCATCAAGGAGGTGCTGACGGGGACCAGCGCCACCGTGGTCGTGCGCATTTACGGTCCGAGCCTGGAGGTGCTGCGCGACAAGGCCGCCGAGGTCGCGAGCACGCTGGCGGGCGTGCCCGGCATCGTCAACTTGCAGGTCGAGCCGCAGGTGCTGGTCCCGCAGGTTGAGGTGTCGCTGCGTCCCGAGGCGGCCGCGCGCTTCGGACTCACGCCCGGCGACGTGCGCCGCGCGGCCACCACGCTGATCAAGGGCGTGAAGGTTGGCGAGATCTACGAGGAGCAGAAAATCTTCGACGTGGTGGTCTGGGGCGCGGAGACGGCGCGGCGCGATGTGGGCGCGTTGCGCGAGCTGATGATCGACACGCCGGGCGGCGGCATCGTGCGGCTCGGCGAGGTGGCCGAGATCCGCGTGGCGCCGGCGCCGAACACCATCAACCGCGAGGGCGCGTCGCGGCGCATCGACGTGAGCTCGAACGTGCGGGGCCGCGACCTGGGCAGCGTGGCCCGCGAGATCGAAAGCAAAGTGCGGGCGCTGGAGTTCCCGCGCGGCTACCATCCCGAGTTTCTCGGCGAATACGCGGCCCGTCGCCAGTCCAGGAACCGGCTGCTGGCGCTGGCCGCGTTGTCGCTGCTCGGGATCTTTCTCATCCTCCACACCGACTTCCGTTCCACGCGGCTGGCGGCGCTGGTTTTCGTGACCCTCCCGTTCGCGCTGGTGGGCGGCGTGGCCAGCGCGTTTCTCGGCGGCCGGGTGCTCTCGCTCGGCTCGCTGGTGGGCTTCGTCACCGTGCTGGGCATCGCCGCGCGCAACGGCATCATGCTGGTGAGCCACTGGCGGCACCTGGAAGGCGAGGAGGGGCAGCGCTTCGGGCGCGAGCTGGTGATCCGCGGCGCCGAGGAGCGCCTGGCGCCGATCCTCATGACGGCGCTGGCCACCGCGCTGGCGCTGCTGCCGATCGCGCTGGGCGGCAACAAGCCCGGCCACGAGATCGAGCACCCGATGGCGCTGGTGATCCTCGGCGGCCTGTTCACCTCGACGCTGCTCAACCTGTTCCTGATGCCGCCGATTTACCTGAGGTTTGGG
>JBBTDS010000284.1:0-2054 GCA_038060875.1 Acidobacteriota bacterium
CCGAAGCCGTCGGCGCCGAGCGAGGTCAGCCGGCCCGGCAGCCAGGGCGCGATCTGGTCGGCGACCGTCTTCACATAGTCCGAGGCTGCGATGATCGGCCCTTCGGCGCCTTCGAGGGCCTCCACGAGGTAGGGCCGCCGCTCCGGCTCGCCCGGATGCAGGCGGTTCCAGCGCTCCACCGCCAGCGCCTCGCGCCGCAGCTCGCTGTAGCTGGTCACGCTCCACACATCGGCGGCGACCTGGTAGCGCCCGGCCAGGATCGCCTGCGCGCGGAGCGCCTCGTTCAGGATCGCGCCGCTGCCGAACAGTTGCGCCTGGGCTTTACCGGTCTCAGCCGGCTTGAAGCGGTAGATCCCCTTCAGGATGCCTTCCCGGCTGCCCTCGGGCATCGGCGGCTGGACGTAGTTCTCGTTGCCGACCGTCAGGTAGTAGAAGAGGTCTTCCCCCTCCTGGTACATGCGGCGGATGCCGTCCTGGACGATCACGCCGATCTCGTAGGCGTAGGCCGGGTCGTAGACGGCGCAGGTGGGGATGACGCTCATCACTAGCTGGCTGTGGCCGTCCTGGTGCTGGAGGCCCTCGCCGGCCAGCGTGGTGCGGCCGGCGGTCCCGCCCATCAGGAAGCCCTTGCCGCGCGAGTCGGCGAAGGCCCACATCAGGTCGCCGACGCGCTGGAAGCCGAACATCGAGTAGTAGATGAAGAACGGGACCATCGGCAGGCCGAGGTTGGCGTAAGCGGCGCCGGCGGCGGTGAACGAGGCCATCGCGCCCGCTTCGGTGATGCCCTCTTCCAGGATCTGGCCGGTCTGCGATTCCTTGTAGTAAAGGAACATCTCGGAATCGACCGGCTTGTAGAGCTGGCCCTGGCTGGCGTAGATGCCGATCTGGCGGAACAGCGACTCCATGCCGAAGGTGCGCGCCTCGTCGGGAACGATCGGCACGACGTGGCGGCCCAGCTCCGGATGGCGCAGCAGGAGGGTGAGCAGCCGCACGAAGGCCATGGTGGTGGAGACCTCGCGCTCGCCCGAGCCGGTGAGCATCTCCTTGAAGTAATCGAGCGGCGGCGCTTCGAGGCGGATGGGGCGCGCCTTGCGCTCGGGGAGGTAGCCGCCCAGCGCGCGGCGGCGCTGGTGGAGGTACCGCATCTCGGGGCTCTCCTCCGGCGGGCGATAGAACGAGGCGGTGTGGATGGTGTCTTCGGGGATGGGGATCTGGAAGCGGCGGGCGAAGCGCTCCATCTCCTGCTCGTTAAGCTTCTTCTGCTGGTGGGTGACGTTGCGGCCCTCGCCGGCTTCGCCGAGCCCGTATCCCTTGACCGTCTTGGCCAGGATCACCGTGGGGGAACCCTCATTAGTGACGGCGCGCTTGTAGGCGTTGTAGACCTTCCGCGGGTCGTGCCCGCCGCGGCGCAGCTTGGATAGTTCCTCATCGCTGAGGTCCTTGACGAGCTCGATCAGCTCCGGATACTTGCCGAAGAAGTCCTTGCGGATGTAGGCGCCGTCGCGAGCGACGTAGGTCTGATAGTCGCCGTCGAGGCACTCGTTCATGCGCTTGACGAGCAGGCCGGTAGAGTCGCGCGCCAGCAGCGGGTCCCAACTGTCGCCCCAGATGAGCTTGATGACGTTCCAGCCGGCGCCGCGGAAGAGGGCTTCGAGTTCCTGGATGATCTTGCCGTTGCCGCGCACCGGGCCGTCGAGCCGCTGGAGGTTGCAGTTGACGACGAAGATCAGGTTGTCGAGCTTCTCGATGGTGGCGATGCGGAGCGCACCGGTGGACTCCGGCTCGTCCATCTCGCCGTCGCCCAGGAAGGCCCAGACTCTGCGCGGTGAGGGCGCCAGCAGCCCGCGGTTCTCCAGGTAACGCAGGAAGCGCGCCTGGTAGATGGCGTTGATCGCGCCGAGGCCCATCGAGACGGTGGGGAACTGCCAGAAGTCCGGCATCAGCCACGGGTGCGGGTAAGAAGAGAGGCCGGGGTGCTCGCGCAGCTCGTGGCGGAAGTTCTCCAGGTGCTTCTCGTTGAGCCGGCCTTCGAGGTAGGCGCGGGCGTAAATGCC
>JBBTDS010000285.1:0-13829 GCA_038060875.1 Acidobacteriota bacterium
GGGGGACACTTTGGTCCACTTCACCTCGAAGCCGGGTGCGAGCCCATGCTTCTCCTTCAGTGCACGGATAGCCACATTCGATTCCCGAACCCGAGTGGCCGCGCACCAGAGGCCGCCGAGCACCATGGCCGGCTGGCGGTCATTCTCTAAGTGGCAGCTCTCGTCGCAGTAGAGGTGATACGTGTCGGGCATCGGAAAAGCCAGTGACACAATTGTACTAGGGCGCGGGTGGCCTTGATAGTCTTCCCGACGAAAGAGCGTTGAGCCGGCGCGGCGCTTTGAGGCACAATGAACACCATGCGCGTGACACGTAGAGAAACCTGTTGCCTCCTGACCGCCGCCGCCGCGCGCGCGGCGGTCGCTGCTCCTCAACCCTGGTCCCCCGAGTGGGACCGCGCCCTCATCCTGGCCGCGGTCGAGCAGCAGGACCCGTCGTTCGACCCGCGGGAATCCATGCTCATGCGCCGCGTCGGCGGCGAGTACCACTACCACACCGGCGTGCGTCGCGAGGTGGTCCACCCCACCCGCGACTCGCTGGCCTATGCGCTGCTGCTTCTGGAAGCCGGTCGCGCCGAACGCGCCCTCAAGATCATCGAAAGGATGGCGGCCCTCCAGGAGACCGATCCCGGCAGCAAGTGGTACGGGCTGTGGGGCTACTACCTGGAGGAGCCGGCGCCGAAGATGTCGCCGGCCGACTGGAACTGGGCCGACTTCAACGGCGCGCTGCTGCTGCTGATCGAAGCCCGGCACCGGAAGCAACTGCCGGAACCCCTGCGCCGCGGCGTCCTGGAAGCGATTCGCCACGCCGCTTACTCGGTGCGCCGCCGCAACGTCACCATGACCTACACCAACATCGCCGTGCAGGGGACGTTCGTGACGCTGGCCGCCGCCGAGCTGCTCGGCGACAAGGACCTGGAGCAGTACGCGCTCGACCGCCTGCACCGGTTCGCGCGCGCGGTGGATGAAACGGGCAGCTTCGCCGAGTACAACAGTCCCACCTATACGCAGGTGACCATCACCAACCTGACGCGGATGCGCATGGTGGTGCGGAACCGGGCGGCGCTGGAGCTGGTCGAGCGCATCCACGAGCGCGCCTGGCTGCACCTGGGCCGGCACTGGCACCCGCCGACGCGCCAACTCGCCGGCCCGATGAGCCGGTGCTACTCGACCGACATCGGCTCGCCGCTCTGGCTTCAGAAAGCCCTCGGCGGCCGGCTCGCGTTCGCCACCCTGGAGGAGATCCGCGAGAAGCGAGCGCCGTCGGCCGGCGAAACCGGGATGCTGGATTACCGCTGCCCGGCCCAACTGGCGCCGCTGTTTCTGAAGCTGGCGGCGCCCCGCCAGCATCGCGAGCTGTTCCTGCCCGCGCAGCCGCCGATGCGCCCGGTCCAGGGTACGACGCTCCTGGAGCGCCACTTCTCGCTGGGCTCGGCCAATCGCGGCGATCTATGGATCCAGCGGCGCCCGCTGCTGGCCTACTGGGGCGGCCTCGCGCGTCCCGCCCGCTACCTCCAATTGCGGTTCATGAAGGACGATTACGATTTCGCCTCGGCCTTGTTTTTCTCCGCGCAGGAAAGGAACTTCGTCCTCGGCCTGGTGAATTTCCGCTCGCCGGGCGGGGACAAGCACGGCAACCTGGATCCGATTCAGAACGCCGAGTTCATGGCCTCGCGGCTGCGCCTGGTTTTTGAGCTGGCGGGCGCGCCAGCCGAAGCCGGGATTCTGGCCGACGGGAAGCCGGCCTCGGGCGAGTTGCCTCTGACGGCCGGCGTGACGGTGGCGCTCGGCGGCGGCACGAAGCTCTGGGTGAGGCCCCGCACGGCCGTCTTCGGCGAGCGCACCGCGCGCTGGTCAGTCGAGCGCGAGGGGACGCGCTTGTTGCTTTCGCTCGATCTGTTGCGCTCCCAGAAGCAGGTGCTCGTGCGCTGGGCCGATGTCAAGACGGCTTACGCGGCCTTCACGCTGGCGATGGAGCACGGCGGCGGGGCACCGGCGGAGTTCGACCGCCGCTCGGCCGCTTGCGCTTTTGAGGAGACGCGGGGCGCCGGCACGACCCGCCTCGCCTGGAAGACACACGCGGGAGAGCTGGGCTTGAACGCCGGCACGGAAGTGGCCACCGCCGAGCGGCAAAACCAGCTCTTCAGCGAGACCCTGAACGGGCAGCTCATCCCCGTCGCGCGCCTGAGCGAAGCGAGGCTGGCGCCGGACGCAATATAATGGGCGGGTGTCGCGGAGGCGAATCATGATGACAACACGCAGGCATTTCCTGGCGGCTGCCGCGCTCGGGCCGGCCGCCCGGTTGTTGGCGGCCAAGAAGAGGCTGGCGGGACTCAGCATCGGGGTCACCGACTGGAACCTGAGGCAGACCGGCAAGCTGGAGGCGGTGGCCCTGGCCAAGAACCTCGGCTTCGAGGGTGTCGAGGTCAGCCTGGGCCGCAAACCGGTGGACAACAAGCTGCCGCTGGACAACGCCGAGATCCAGGCCCGCTACCTGGCCGAGGCCAAGAAGCAGAAGATCAAGCTAGCCGGCACGTGCCTGGATATCCTGCACGTCAATTACCTCAAGAGCGACAAGCTCGGGCAGAAGTGGGTGGCCGACGGCATCCCGATCACCAAGAAGCTGAAAGCCCGCGTGATGCTGCTGCCGTTCTTCGGCAAGGGCGCCCTCCAGACCCACGCGGAAATGGATTACGTCGGCGACGCGCTGCGCGAGCTGGCGCCCGAGGCCCAGAAGGCCGGTGTCATCCTGGCGCTGGAGAACACCATCTCGGCCGAGGACAACGTGCGCATCATGGAGCGATCGCGCTCCAAGGCTGTGCTGGTCTACTACGACGTGGGCAACTCCACCAACGCCGGCTTCGACATCCTCAAGGAGATCCCGTGGCTCGGCCGGCAGCGCATCGCCCAGATCCACCTCAAGGACAAGGGCTACATGGGCGAGGGCAAGATCGACTTCCCGGCCGTCATGCGCGCCTTCGCCGCCCTCGACGTCCGCGGGTTCGCGAATCTGGAGACCTCCTCGCCCTCGGGCTCGGTCGAAGCGGACATGCGCCGCAACCTGAAGTTCATCCGCGACCTCATCGCCCAGATCCAGAAGGGGTAATGGCCTCACGGCTAAAGGCTTAGGCGAGGGCGCGGAAGTATCCACCTGCGAGAAGTGGCGCCCGCGCCAATCTTCCAGAAATCATAGCCGCGGTGCGGCCCGCGCTATTAAGCTTCCTTCACGCAGAAAAGGGGTGAAAAGCCCGATTCTGGCGGGCCTCGGCACGTTTTCTCTGTTGACTTTGGAGCGCGTTGAGTTTACTATGACCTTCTCGGTTCCGAGCGCCACAACTGTAAACCGCAAGCTGGTGTACAGGGGCCCATCGCATGACCTTTCAAATCGGCGAGAAGGTGGTTTATCCGAACCAGGGGATCGGCGTTATCGAGAACATCAGCGTCCGCAGCTTCGGCAGCCAGTTTGAGAAGTTCTACCTGCTGCGGCTGAGCTTCAAGAGCATGACCGTCATGGTCCCCTTCTCTCACGTGCAGGACATCGGGCTGCGGAAGATCTCCAGGAACGGCGAGTTGGATCGCGTGCTGGCTTTCCTGGCTAATGGCAGTTGCCGGTTCAGCTCCGATTGGAAGAGCCGCTTCAAGGAGAACGCGGAGAAGATGCGGGTGGGCGGCCTGCTTCAGACCGCCGAGGTGCTGAAGAGCCTGCTTGTGCTCCAGGCCGACAAGCCGCTCTCCTTCCGCGAGAAGAAGATGCTGGACCGCGCCCGGCACATGCTCATCTCCGAGACCTCCACCTCCCGCGGCATGCGCGAATCGGAGACGCTCCAGTTGATCTCCAAGGCCCTGGCCAAAGCCTCGCTGAGTCTGCCGCTGCCGCTGTAGCCGCAGGCGGCCTGGTTACCAGAACAAGCCCAGGATCTGCCGCGCCCCCCAGTAGCTGCCCTGCGAGAGCCAGCGCCCGAGGTTCGAGACGCTCATGGCCACGATGAGCAGCAAGAAGCCGAACCGGGCCAGTTCCTGGTAAACCACTACCGGGATCCTGGCCGCCAGCAGCAGCTTGGAACCATCCAGCGGCGGCACCGGGAGCAGGTTGAACAGCGCCAGGTACAGACTCAGAAAAACACCCAGTCCCGCGAAATCGGCCACCGCCGGCACGGAGCCGGATGCGAGCCGCGCCACCGCGCCGAGCAGCAGGGCCAGCAGCACGTTGCTCAGCGGCCCGGCCAGCGCCACCAGCGCCAGGCCGTTCAGGCCTCCGCGCAGCGCGTAGGGATTCGTGTTCACCGGCTTTCCCCAACCCAGGAAGCCAAATCCAAACAGCGAGCTGAGGGCGGGCAGCAGCACGGTGCCGATCCAGTCTACATGAGCCAAGGGGTTAAGCGTCAGCCGGCCCTCGCGGCGCGGCGTGTCGTCGCCCAGGCGGTCGGCCACCCAGGCGTGGGCGTACTCGTGCGGCGTCAGCAGCAGCCAGAAGGTCCCGACGTTTAACAGGGCGGATTCCAGGTTCATGTAGACCGGCGCGCGATCAATGCCCACAGTAGCAGCAACGCCAGAACGATCAGGGCCGCCACCAGCTTCATGGGTGATCTGTTGATTCTACCATCAGTGTGGACAGGCATTCTTGCCTGTCAGGGTACTGGTACGCTCTCCCCTCGGAACATTACTGTGCGGGAGGCGCACTTATGGCGCACAATAGGTTTGTATAGACTTAACGAGTTGCGGGGATGCCCTGTTTCTATTGCGGCAAAAACGTATCGGTCATCCGCAAGCTGCACGACCTGGATTTCTGTTGCGACGAGCACCGCAAGCGCTACCATGAGCTTGCCAAGCTAGCGCTGGGCCGGCTGCTGGAGGCGCAGGAACATCTGGCCACGCCGCGCAAGCCGCTGCCGGAACGACAGCGCGTCCAGCCGGCGGCGCAGCCGGCCCCGCCGCAGGCCGGGCTGCTGGGGGAAACGCCGCAAGCCAGAGCCGGAGCGGGTTCCCCGGAGCTTCTCAGCGCGCTTTACCCTCGCCCCGCTCCCGTTCGGGCGCCGCCGTTTCGAGTCCAGCAGGCGGCGGCGGTCATGCGGCGGGCTTCCAGCTTCCGCCAGCCGGAACCGGAGCCCCGGCGAGGCTCGGCGCAACCGGTTTGGCCGGAGGCGGCTCCGCTGGCCGGGGAGCCGGCAGCCGCCCGGCTACCGCGAAGCCGCGAGCGGTCCGGAGCGCCCCCTATCCGTAGGCTGGCCTCGTGTCGGCCGGCTGCGCCCCGGTTGCGCTCGGCGGAATTCGCAGCGAAGGCGGTGGCGTCGGGCGCTCCGCTTCCGGCAGTGGTGGAACCGGTGGTGATGTTCCCGCCGGTGGTGGCGGCGCGCGCGAGGCTGGCTCCGGCGGTGGCGCCCCCCGTGTCTGAGGAGCTGTCATCGGCCTGCGCCGCGGCCCAGACCTGCGCCCTCGGGTGGGAGCCGGCGGAACCCGCACCTCTCGCGCCGGTCGAATTTCACTTTGGGCCGGCGACCGGAGCCCTCGCTCCCAGCCGGGCGGCCGCAGCGGCGCTCTTGCCGCCGGAGGCGGTTCGAGCTTCCGCCAGTCCCTGGCTGGAACCGGCGGAACCGTTGCCGGTTGCGGCGGCCGTCTGGCCGGAGGGGGTTGGCGGACCCGGGGCGCCGCGGTTGGCACTGGCCCGGCTTGTCGCGCTAGCCGTCGAACCGGAGCGAGCCGAAGCGGGGCGGGCGGGCGACTTGCCGGCTGTTCTCAGCCGGCCGGCGGCCCCGCTGCTGCCAGCGTGGCGAGCGGCGGCGATCCCGGTGCGGGCTCTCGGATGTACGGCGATGCCCGTTGGCATCGGGGCGCCTCCGGCGCGTCCCGGCGCGCCTGAGCCGCGGATGGCGGCCGTGCCGTCCGAGCTCGCCTCGCCGGCTCCCACACCGTCGCTCCCCCGTTGGACGTGGACCCGAACCGTGCCGAGTCTCCCTGCTCTGGATGGCGACACACTGCCGCTGCCGGCGCCCGCCCCGGCGGCTCTGCCAGCCGTAACGGCGGTGACGCTGCAGCCTGAGGCGATGCCCGGGGCGGTCGAGCTGCCGGTACTGCGGGAGCGGCCTGTTACGCCGTGGGCCGCTGGGCCGCCGCCGGCGGCCGCGCCGCCGGTGGAGATGCCGCTGGCGGTGGCCGGCGCGGTCGCGATCACCGAACACGGCGCGGCCGATTTCCCAGCCGGCTTCCGGCTGGAGGAGTGGGTGGCGCCGCTCGCGGGGGCAGCCGTGACGGGTTTGCCGAAGATTGCTGGGCTCTCCGGGGCGGCGCGCCTTTCCATCGGGCCGACCGTGGCGCTCCAGTTGCCGGCTGCGCCGGCGGCGGGCGGTGCGCCGGAATCTCTGCCTGTCGGATGGACGGCGCGGGAGCCCGCCGCCCGCAGCCTTGGCGGAACGCTGACGCCGGTGGAATTTGTGGCCGCGCCAGCGCCGGCGGCCGCGCCGCCGGTGGAGATGCCGCTGGCGGTGGCCGGCGCGGTCGCGATCACCGAACACGGCGCGGCCGATTTCCCAGCCGGCTTCCGGCTGGAGGAGTGGGTGGCGCCGCTGGTTGCGGAGCCGGTCCAGGCGCGAGTGGCGCCGCTCGCGGGGGCGGGCATGACTCGTCCGGCCTTCCAGTTCTTCCCGGCAACTCCGGCCAGCCAGAGCGGCAGCTTCGCATCGCGGCTCACGGCTTCGCTTGACTTCGCGCCCGGACCTGTCTGGCTTCCGCCGGCGCCGCCGGTCTTGGGAAACCGCGCGCTCGGCTGGGCCCCGCCGGCCAGTGTGCGGCTGCCCCCGGCCGCGCCCGCCAGCGCCGCGGAGCAGGCCCCGCCCGCGCATGCGGGCGCCGCCACGATGGGCCTGCCGAAAATCGCCGGACTCCCCGCGGCGGCTCGCCTTTCCGCCTGGCCGGCCGTCGCGCTACAATTGCCGGCCGCGCGGGAGACGATGGGCGCGCCCCGATCTCTGCCTGTCGAATGGCCGGTGCGGGAGCCGGCCGCCCGCAGCCTTGGCGGAACGCTAACGCTGGTGGAGTTTGTGGCGGCGCCAGCGGCGGCGGTCGCTGCGCCCCCGCTGGCCGGACCGGCGGTGCTGGCCTGTCCGCGGCCCGCCGATGGCGGGGCGGCAGTCCGCTGGAGCGGCCAGGCCGGATTCGAGCCGGCGCTGGAGTGCCAGCGGCCGGCCTTGGCCGCGGCGGGCTTCCTGCTGCCGCGGCCCGGCATAATCGCACCGCCGTTGGCCGCGATGGCCGACGACCCCCTGACCACACGGTCCGCTGCCGGATACTCCTCGCCGCTGCCGATGCGATACCTGGCGCTGGGTACGCCGGTGCTGCGCGGCGGGCTGGCGCTGCCGTGGCTCTCCCACCTGGCGCCGCGGTTGGCGGGTTGGGACGCGGGCGCGGCCGCGGTGGCGCGGAGCGAGCCTGAGTGGGAGCCGGAGGTTCGCGTCCCTGGCGCGGCGCTGATGCCGGTGGCCCATTGCTTCGTGTTGCCGCCGCGCGTGCCGCGGTGGACCGTCTTCGTTACGGTGTGGAAGAGTGTCCCGGCGCTGGTGCGAAGGTCGGTGCTGGTAATCACCCTGATCGCGGTGCTGGGGCTGCTGCTCGAAAACCAATCGGGCGACGTGGTCGCCGAATATCTTTCGCGCCGCGCCGCCATCGAGCTCTCGGAAGATTTCCGCTCCGGCTTTGGCGACTGGACCGGCGAGCGCGAGTGGGCCAAGACCTGGTCGCACGATCCGGCCGGTTACGCCCGCATCGGACAACTGGCCTTGCTCGGCGGCTCGCGGAAGCTGTCCGACTACCGGCTGGAGTTCCTCGGCCAGATCACCACCCGCAGCCTGGGCTGGGTCTGCCGCGCCGCCGACTTCGAAAACTACTACGCCATGAAGCTGAGCATCTTGAAGCCCGGCCCGCTGCCGGAGGTGGCGCTGGCCCGCTATGCGGTCATCGCGGGCCAGGAAGAGCGGCCAGTGCAGACGCCCATACGCAAGGTCATGCACAACAACACGCCTTACCGGGTCCAGGTGGAGGTCGAGGGCGACGGCATGACCATCTCGATCGACGGAGAGGTGGTCGATTACTGGCGGGACGAGCGGCTGAAGAGCGGCGGGATCGGATTCTTCAGCGACAAGGATGCCCAGGCGCAGGTTTACTGGGTCAGGCTGTCGCATCAAGTCGATTTTTTGGGTAAACTTTGTGCTTACCTGGCTCCGCAGAAAACGCAGAATAGGAATGGGGATTTGAATCGATGAACGCAAGCAAACGAAGCGCCGCCGCGGCTGAGGCCGCGCGGCCGTCGCGGCACCTGGCGCGGGCCGTCTCGCAGCACCTGGACGGCCATGCGGAAGAGGCCCTGAAGGAGCTGGAGCGGGCCATCGCCAAGGGCGAAAAGCAGCCGGAGATTTACTCGGCGATGGCGCACATCCAGTTCGAGCTGGAACGGTTCGAGGAGAGCGCCGGCAGCTACCGCGATCTGCTCAACCTGGCGCCGGAGCATCCGGGCGCGGCCTTCAACCTGGGCGTGTGTCTGGAGCGGCTGGGACGCTGGCAGGAAGCGGCCGAGAGCTTCAAGAAGGCGGCCGAGGTCAATCCGGAACGGACGGAGGCGCACCTGGGACTGGGAATCTGCCTGCTGCGTCTGAGCATGCCCAAGCCGGCGCTGGCTGCCTTCGACCGCTGCCTTGAGCAGAAGCCCGAGATGGAGACGGCGCTGTTCGGCAAGGCCGTGGCCATGCAGCAGAGCGGGCAGGCGGCCGAGGCGGTGGCGCTGTACCGACGCATCCTGGAGCGCAACCCGGAGTCGGAGGAGTCGCTGGCCAACCTGGTCGCGCTCGGCATGGTGCAGAAGGACTACGAGATGGTGCGCGGCTGCGCCGAGCGGCTGCTGGCGTTGTGCCCGGAGTCCACCGCCGCGCTGGAAGGGCTGGCCGCCTGGGCCTTCGCTACCGACGATTCCGAACTGGCCGCCAAGTTCTGCACCTCGCTGGTGTCACTGGCGCCGGACCATTTCGAGGGCTGGTTCAACCTCGGCCTGGCCCATCAGAAAGCGGGCCGGCTGGACCAGGCGGCCGCAGCCTACCAGCAGGCCATCCGCGTGCGCCCGGACGCTCCCCAGGCGCTCACCAACCTGGGAGTGGTCCGCCAGGAGCTGGGCGACCTGAAAGGGGCGCAACAGGCATACGCGGAAGCTACCCGGCTCGACCCCAGCGGAACGGCCGCCACCTGGAACCTGGCGCTGGCGCTGGAGCGGGCCGGGGACCTGGAGCAGGCCGAACGGGCTTACGCCGAGCTGCTGAAGAAGAAACCCGGCAACGCCGCCGAGGTCCAGTTCCGGCTCGCCTTTGTCCAGCTCCAGCGCGGGGACTACAGCCACAGCGCCGAGAATTTCGAGGTCTGCCTGAAGCAGCGCAACAACTGGACCGAGGCGCAACTGAATCTCGGCCTGGCTTACGGGAAGCTGGGCGAGCGCGAGCTGGCCCAGGCCGCTTATGTGCTGGTGCTGGAGAGCGATCCCAACTCGCGGGACGCGCTGCGCGGCCTGGCCGCGCTGGCGCTGGACCGGCAGGACATGGAGCAGGCGCTACAGCATCACCAGCGGCTGATCGAGCTCGGCGAGCGCGCGCCGGAGATCTTGTACAATGCCGCCGTGCTGCTCCAGCAAGCCGGGCAGATGGAAGCGGCCGCCGAACGCTACCGCGATGCCCTCTCCGAGCAACCCGACTTCGCCGAGGCGCTGCTGATGCTCGGCCACGTCCTGAAGGCGCTTGGTAAGGAGGAGGAGGCGCGCGCCTGCTGGAGCAAGGCGCTGGAAGCCAAGCCCGAGCTGGCCCAGGGCTACTTCGAGCCGGTGGTGAATTAACGGCGGCGCGCCCGGCTCAGGTTCTCGAACAGAAACAGTCCGCTCTTGCCGGGGGCCACGAAGTCCAGGTCGCCATCTCCATCCAGGTCGGCCACCGCGATCTGCATGCCGCCGCCGGCGCGGGCGCTGTAGTCGATGAGGTGGCGCGACCACTCGATGCGCTTGCCGTCGTCCGATTTGCCGTAGTGATACCAGTAGACGCCCAGCGGCTCGCGCTCGCCGGGGTCCTTGCCGTTGTGGGCCATGTAGCGCTTGCCGGTGACGAAGTCTTTCTGGCCGTCGCCGTCGAGATCGGCCAGCGTGACGGCGTGCGCCTGCGACCAGCTCTCGTCGATCGCGCGTTTCGTCCAGCGCCCGCCCTCGCCCTGCTCCATCCAGAAGATGCCGTAGTCGTGCGCCAGCGAAGTGAGCAGGTCGTTGCGCCCGTCCTGGTTGAGGTCGAGCACGTGGATGAAACCGGTGTGGCCGAGGTCGAAGTCGGCGTGCAGCGTCCACTGGCCGGCGCGCGGATCGGCCGGCGCTTCCAGCCAGCCTTTGGGGGTGACGATGTCGGTGCGGCCGTCGCGGTTGACGTCGCCGGCGCCGATGCCGTGGCCGAAGCTCTTCGGGCTGGCCACGTGCTTGGCGAAGGCGCCGTCCTTCAGCTCGTACCAGGCCAGCGGCGCTTTCTCCGGCCCGAACTGCGGCAGCACCTCGCGCGCCTGGCCGTCGTTGTTGAGGTCCACCAGCAGGGCGAACTCGATCGGAAAGCCGCTGTCGATGGTCTGGTCTTTCCAGTCGCCTTTGCCGCGGCCCGGGTTGCGCCACCAGGCCAGGCGGCGGCTGAACCAGGAGCAGCTCACGATGTCGGTGTGGCCGTCGCCGTCCACGTCGAGCGGCAGGTCGCTGAAGTCGTCGATGTAGTTGTTGGTGAAGGCGAGCTGGCGAAACTTGTGCCGCGCCCACTTCGGCGCCTCGAACCAGTTCTCGCCGGAGACGATGTCGAGCCTCCCGTCGCCATTGATGTCGGCCAGCGCGCAGGCCTCGTTGGCGCCGAGGTCGAGGGTGTGTTTCTCGAACGGAATATCCGCCGGCCGCCCCAACGTGAAGGCGGCGGCGGCCGCGAGCGCCAAGGCAGGCGCAATCAGCCACGCTTTTCCCATGGGCACGATTGTACACCCGCGCCTGCCCGCCCCGTGCTAGTCTATTGGTGAACGGCGCTATCGTCTAAGGGTTAGGACGGAGCCCTCTCAAGGCTCAAATACGGGTTCGAATCCCGTTAGCGCTACCATTTTTTCATACACTTACGGGCTTTGCGCTGTGACGCGCTGTGACGCGCAACGCGCCAGCAGAAAAGGCCACCCCAATAAACACCGAACCCGGCTGGTTGGTGCCGGCGGCGCGCGTGTGGCGTCGTGGCCGTCGGCTTGGCGTGTGGGATCCACCGGCTTGGCGGCGACACGCGACAACGTGCCCAGCGCTCCGATTGCGAACGATCGGGTCTGCCGTCGGCCATACCTGGGCGAAGGCTTTCAACTCGGGGCCCCGGTCCTGCCCTGACCGCTTTGGTGCTCGGCGCCCGCCGGCTCAACCTTTCCACTCGGTTCAATATGGCTTACATTATGTAATTGATACTTGACATTGTGTCTGCTGTGCATTACTATGGACTTGGACGAGCCGACCGACGAACAACTGGCGTCCGAGGTCAGGAAGGTGGCGCGGATCATCGTGCAACTTGGTAACCATCTGAAGCGCTGTCGCTTTGACAGGGGGGACATGTCGCAAGACGCGTTGGCCAAGGCCATCGGAGTCACACGGCAAACGATCATTGCTATTGAGAAGGGCTATTTCGTGCCCTCTACTCTGCTGGCCCTCAAGTTGGCTCGGTTCTTGGGCAAGCCCTTGGAGGAGATTTTTCACATCGTTGACGATGGTCCTGCGAAGCCGGAAGGCGAATAGCCAGGCTCGCCCGTTGGAAGGAGAAGAGACATGCATTCCGGAATGAACATTCTGAGCAAGCTGGTCCTGGGGGGGCTCCTGGTGCTTGCTGGACTGGCCGTGTGGTTGCTGCCGAAGTCACGCCTGGTGACCGGGCGGATCAGCGAGAGGCTCTTCGTTGTCACTTTTGTGGTTGGCGCTCTCTGCAGCGCCGCCGGACTTGCCGCGCTGTTCGTCTTGCCTGGACGCGTCCGGCAATGGCACCTCTGGGAACTCGCGGTGATGCCATTGGTGGTGGTGTACGCGTACTGGATCGCCGTGATGCGCAAGGCTCGGACCTCCGAGATTGTGGATGAGAAGCAGAACTTCGATATGACTAACGCCAGCGGTCTGGCCTGGGCTCTTTCCCTCCCCGCCATGATGGTGGCCTTCGTCTTGTATGAAGCCGGCTTGTTCGACCCGGCGCTTTGGTTTCCCTTCTACCTGCTCGTGACGCTGCTCCTCCACTCTACGGCAACGCTCTACTTCTTCAAGCGGCGGTGACAGGAGCGGAACATGAAACATGCAATTGCGGTTGCGGTCGGTCTGTTCGCATTCGCAGCGCTCTGCGGAGCTCAAGAGCATGAGTACTGGCTCAAGATCGAGCGCAATGGTGTCGGCTTCGGCTGGGAACACACCCGCATCGTGAGTTTCCCGGGTGGCCAGCGTGAGTACCGAATCGAGGGTCTGAAGAAAATCGACCTGATCGGACTCAGTCCCCAGGAGATCGCGCACCAGGGCGCCTTCCGCGTGGATGAGGACCTGCGTCCACTTTCCTTCGGCTTTCGGGTGCAATTCAGGGACAGGGAGACGCAAGTCAACGGTCAATGCCTCGAGGGACGTATGCGCCTTAGCACCGTCGAATCGAACGGCGAGAAGCGGGAGCGCGAGCTGAACTGTCGCGATGTGTTCTTCTCGGTGGTGCTGGAGGACCTGATCTTGCGCCGCGCCGGTGAGAAGAGCTTCCGTCTCACCCTCTTCGACCCCTCCTCGAAACAACTGCGGCCCACCGAGGTGCGCGTCACCCGCACGGACGCGACTGAAGTCGAGGCCCAGGTCGGGGGCACGGATCACTACCGAATAGGGCGGGCCGGAGGGGTGCGCGAAGTCAGAATCCCGACACTCAGCATGAGGGCCTTTCGCTCCAGCTCCGAGGATGCCCGGAACATCGCCTACCTCGACACTGCCGACGGCCTGACTCTGACAGTTCGCGCCACGGGTGACCTGCCCAATCCGTTCAGGGCCAAGAAGGTGCCAATCGCAGTCGCCTGGAGGAACGTCTCGCCCGAGGAATTTCGCTTTGAAGACAAGCGGCAGCGAGTCCTGCGGGCCTCCGCCTCGGACGGGGCACACCGGGTGTTGCTGGACCTCTCGCGTACCGACATCCGCGGCAACGGCATCGCAGCACCCGTGCGCGCCAGCGGCTTTTCCGAGTACCTGGGGGAGGATGAATACATCAAACCCGCCGATCCCGCAGTCCGCCGTCAGCTCGCTGACATCCGCGGCGAAGAAACGGACGCTTACGCGATCGTCAAGAGAATCCTGGAATGGATGCAAGCGAACATCCGTACTGACCTCATCGTGGAAACGCTCTCCGCCCCCGAGGTGCTCGAGCGCAGAAGCGGCAAGTGCTCCGAGCACGCCATCCTGTTCGCCTCACTGGCACGGGCGGCGGGGATCCCCGTCAAGATCGTCCTGGGGGAAGCGGCAACTAGCCGCTCCTGGGTGGGACACCTGTGGAACGAGGTGTGGATAGGCGAATGGTTGCCGGTCGATCCCAGCATGGCCTCGTTTGTCGTTGGTCCGTCTCACTTGAAACTCGTGGACGCGCCAACCGTTGCAGGCACACAGTCCCTGCGGATGAAGCTAGTGGATAATCTTGCCCTCGAAATACTGAGCTTCGAGGAGGATCAGTCGGCCTCTTCCGCTGAACTAAAGACCGGCATCGTCGGCAATACCTACACTAGGAGTCTGTCGGAGTGAAATTTGCCGGTTTGAAGTTAAAACATTTATAGCA
>JBBTDS010000286.1:0-2728 GCA_038060875.1 Acidobacteriota bacterium
ACAGTGCGGTACCCCAAGATGTAGGGGCTACATGAGTCAAGTGCATAGCCATTTGTCCCGGATTGCAGGCGAGTTTGGAGCCACGCTCGCCCTCCAGAATCATCCGCCGGTGATCGAGAACTACAAGGACATGTTGCGGATGATCCGCGAGGTGGATTCCCCGCACCTGAAGGCATGCCTCGATGCGCCGCTGCTGAACCGGCAGAAGGAGCCGTCGATGCGGGAGCCGGCCCTCGCTACCGGTCCGCTCCAGGCGCTTTCGCACTTCGGGGGCGAGTACAGCGGGACCCGGACGGGACCATCCGGGGGTTCGTTCGCGAGCGCGACATGCGGCTCACGCCTGAAAACTTCTACGCCGAGTTCACCGAGGCGATGATGGAGATCGGCTACGAGGGCTACACCGGGTTCGAGTTGTGCCACCCGCTGCCGAAAGTTGACGGCCGGACGGTCGGAATCGACTTCGCGGACAAGAACGCGCAGCTTGCCGCGGAGTACATGCGCGCCGTCATCGGCGACGTGAAGAAAATGCGGGCGGCGGCGCGAGCGACCGATTGACCGGCCATCCGGCACCCGCAGACCGGCCGGCAGGGGGTGATGTCCGTCTGTGCCTCTCGCAAACCGCGTATGCGGCAGAATCTCATTGAATACGATCACGTTGTCCAGGCACTCGCGGCGAATTGTGCCGATCACGCGTTCCACGTAAGCTCGTTGCCAGGGCGACCGCGGCGCCCCCAGCACTCCGTTGAGGCCGATATCCTGGACCTGTTTGGTGAAGTCGCCGCCGAAGATCCGGTCGCGATCGCGCAGAAGGTAGCGCGGCGCGGTATCCCACGGAAACTCCTCGCGGAGTTGCTGCGCGGTCCACTCCGCAGTCGGGTGGCCGGTCACGTTGAAATGGAGGATCCGCCGCCTGTCGTGGACCAACACCAGGTACTTGCTCACGCTCGTCTCCCCGACGTCGATACCGAGCTTAAGCAGTTCGCCGTGGATGCGGGGTGCACCCCACAGAGGGTTCTCCCGGCTCATCTTGCGGATCAGTTCGCGGACGTCTTTCGGAACGCTCGGCCGCCCGGGCTGGCCGTGACGGACCTTCCAGGTCCAAAACAGCCGGAAGCCTTTTCGGCGCCAGGCGATGATGGTCTCCGGCTTGACGATGACCAAGGCAGATCGCCAGCCTCCCCAGACTTCGCGCAGCCAGGCCCAGAAGAGTCGATCGGCGGCGGTCAGTTTCGGCCGCTTCACCGAGCGATGCAGGACGCCGAGTTGGTGACGGAGGGCGAGGTTCTCCAAATGGAGCGCGGCTCGGGACTTGAAGACTGCCGACGCGGCGGCGGCCCACACACGAAGTGCGCTGAGCGCCAGACTAAGGGATTGACGGATGACACGCGACCCCCATGTTCTCATGTAGTTTGGGGTTTACGATAGGCACCGACGGACCACGAGCGCCGCGACGGGGGCCGGCCGGAGCCAATGCGATAGAATCGGGATTCCTTCGAGAATCTCGCAGCGAGAACCGCCCATGGAAGTATCCGTGAAGCTTTTCGATTTCGATCGCACCGAAATCGAGAGGCGCAGGCAACTGGTACGTGACCTGTGGGCCGGCCTGCCTGTCGATCACATCCCCATTCACCTCGTAGTGACCGATCCCGAACCGCTGTACACCATCCGCGAGCAGTTCCAGGACGGCGATAAGCAGTTGGCTGCCGCGCTGAGAGTTGCGGGACTGTCATGGCAGTGCGTGTCGGGCGGGGACTACATACCCGCCATGCGGCCCGACCTGGGCTGTTCGGTGCTGGCTACCGCCTTCGGTTCAGAACTTTACTGGGGCGACGACCCGAATCAAACGTGCGGCGTGAAACAGGCGCTGATCGAGGACGTCGCGCGTATCGCGGACCTGCCGGCGCCTTCGCCTTTTGCCGGACAGCTCGCCGAGGGCGCCGAGCGCGTGCGCCGTTTTGCCGAAGCCGGTGACGGCCTGGTCAGCGTGTCGCTCCTCGACATGGCCGGCGGGCTGAATGTAGCCAGCGACCTGCTGGGCGCCGAGCGGCTGTACGTGGCCATGCGTGAGCACCCCGGCCTGCTGGAGTGCCTGCTCGGGAAAATCCAGCAGCTCTTCCTGGCGGCCATAGCGGCGCAGATCGCCGCAGCCGGCGGCGAAGCGAACATCGCTACCACCGACTTCCCGGACTACTGGTTTCCGGAGAGCTTGAAAGGACATGTTTCCGACGACATCAGCGCCAACATATCGCCGGCACTTTACCGCAGGTTCAGCCGGCCATTTCACGACATGGTGTTTGCCCGGTACGGAGGCGGCGGCTTGCACAATTGCGGGCCGAATCCCTGCCTCGCTCAGTATCTCGAACACAAGCCCGCCCCAAGATCGCTGGACTTGAGTTACCGGTACAGCCGGCGGGACCTGCCGAAGATCAAGCGCATATGCAGGAAACGGGCGATCGTGTACCTCAACGATTTGCCGCAGACTCCCGGCGAACTCATCGAGACGTACCGCCGGCTCATGGAGGACATGGCTCCGGACGTCATGGTGATTCCGGTCGCCACTGTCACCACGGCCGACACGCCCGCGGAGGTCTATGCGCGACTGCTGGAAATATCGCGCGAGTACGCGCGCCGCATGGACTGGGGTTGGGTGGGCGGCGATCCGGCCGCAAACAGCTAAGTACTCCTGTTCACAAATACGGTGACGTATTCCTCCGAAGTGGGGCAGCTC
>JBBTDS010000287.1:0-3872 GCA_038060875.1 Acidobacteriota bacterium
GCCGGTGCGGGCGGTCCTCGCCGGCCACTCTCTTCTCCGGCGTAAGGTCGGACGGGTTCAGGAAGCTCCGCTTCTCCATCAGGCGCGAATACTGGTAGTTCACCAGGTAGGCGAAGCCGCCCGCGTGACGCTTTTCCAGCCGGGCCTGGAACATGTGGAAGTAAGAGCTGCCGAAGTTGTCGGTGTTGATCGCGACTCCGCCGTCACCCGAGAACTGCGGGTAGGGCTGCAGGAGCTGCGCGACCGCGACGGTGCGCCCGTCGAGCGCCGTGCCCGGCATAAGGCCAGTAAACGGGTTCGTGACGTTGGCGGTCATCCGGTCAATCACCGGCTGGTCCCGAAAGGGTGCGGTGCTGAAGAATTGCCGCGGCGCCCAGTTCAGGCCGCGGTTGCCCGTCAGCCGCACCGCATGGTTGCCCATGTAGCCCGCTTCCACCAGCAGGTTGCGGCTCAGCTCCCGCTGGATCGAGAGGTTCCAGCGCACGGAGTATGGGTTATCCACCGAAGGATTGTAGAAAGTCACGCTCTGGCCGAGAAACGTGTTTATCCCCAGGCTGTTTCCCACCGGGGCGAGGATGCCGTTCGGGAACGGATTGCTCAGCGTGGCTGCCGGCGTCAGGTAACCATCCAGCGTGGCTACGAGTGGCGTCCGCTGGAAGTAGCCGGGCTGTTGGGACGGTATGAGACCCTCGGTGAAGTAATACACGCCGATCCCGGCGCGAAGAACCGCCTGCGAGGACGCCGCCGCCAGGGAAGCGGGGAACCCCAGCGAGGTCAGGTCAAACCCCAGGCTGGGCCGCGTGCCGCCTTCCGTGAACCGGGTCCAGTTGAAGCGCGTGTTGAGCACGGTCGTCGGGCTGAAGGTGTAGACATCGTCCAGCATCGCGCCCCAGTTGACTCGCGAGAGGAAGTTGCCGGTGGCGATGTTCTTGAAACGGTCGCCGCGAAGCTGGAGCCGCTCGTTGTGACGGAAGTTGAAGAAGAACGTGTGGCGGTCGCTGAGGTTGAAGTCCAGCCGCCCGAGCTCGCTGTTGAAATCCTCGGTGCGCGTGGTGTTGGCCAGGAAGTTGTCGCGCCCGTCGGCGCGGCCGGCCTGGTTGGGCCCCGTGTAAAACTTCAGATAGTTGAGCGCGATCGGGTTGAGGCGGCTTCTGGGGATGACGTTGGTGGGCAGCAAGGGGCGGCATACCCGGCTGCCTTCACGCGCCCCGGTCAGCGGACCGTAGATCTGGTAGATGCCCCCGGCCGAGAGCAGTTGAGAGAAGTCGCCGCCGCCGGTGTTGCCGAAGGCGGCGTCCACCTGGAACGTCTCCACCTTGATTTCGTCCGCCGTATCGACCGGAGGACTGTCGGCCGCGCGCCGGGCGCGCCGCCCATGCTGAAGTCGGCGACGCGGGCGTTGTCGAATGGCCGCTGGCCTCCGCCTCGACCCTGTAAGCGCCGGGCTGGAGGAACGGCAGGGTTTACTGGCCAGTGGCGCCGGAGACGGTATCGGACCTGGCCTGCGTTTCCAGGCTGGTCGCGGCGATCTTGACGCCGGCGACGACCGCCTGTTGGGCGTCCATGACGCGCCCAGTGATGGTGCCGCGAAACCGCTGGGCCCGGGCGGGGATGACGAGGAACAGGCCCAGCGCCGTCAGGGAGAGGACGGAACGCTGCATCGGTCACCTCCCGTCTTCACTACCTCCCCGACGACCCGAAGCCGCCGGCGCCGCGGTTGGTGTCGTTCAGTTCCGATTCCTCCCACTCGATCGCTTCGTAGCGCGCGATGACCATCTGGCCGATGCGGTCGCCGCGCTTGACCTGATACGCCTCGCGCCCCAGGTTCAGCAGGATGATCCGGATCTCGCCGCGGTAGCCGGGGTCGATGGTCGCCGGGCTGTTGGGCAGGGTGATGGCGTGCTTGAGCGCCAGCCCGCTGCGGGGGCGGATCTGCGCCTCGTAGCCGGGCGGAACCTCGATCGCCAGCCCCGTCGGCGCCAGCGTGGAGACGCCGGGCGCAAGCGTGACGTCCTCCAGCGCGCGCAAATCCATGCCCGCGTCTTCCTGCGGGCCGTGGGCGTATTCGGGCAGGAAGGCGTCGGGGCGCAGCCGCTTGATCTTGAGTCGCATCGGACTAGTATCATAGCTTGGTGGAGCCGCAGAGACCCCGACGCGTACTGACGCTGGCGCCGATGCCGCCGGAAAAGTGCGCCTACGCGCTGGCGCGCTACAGCCGCTCGCCCGATTCCATCCGCCAGTCAATCGAATGGGTCCGCGCCCACGACTCGCAGCGGTTCCTGGAGCAGTTCTACTTTCAGTACGGCCACGCCTCGATCGCCGACCTCGGTCACGTCGTCGTCTGCTTCGAGGGCATCTCGGAGCTGGCGGCCACCGAGATCGAAGACGAGCCGCTGTGGGACGGCCAGGCGAAGTCCTCGCGCTACCAGGATTTCTCGCGCTCGGGCTTCATCACGCCGGAGGATCTTTCGCCCGCCCAGGCCCTCATCTACCGTTCGGCTGGTGAGCGGCTGCTCGCCGCCTACGCGAAGATTCACGCCGCGATGGTGGAGGCGTTGTCGGAGCGGCTGCCGCGCCCGGATAGCCTGGCGCCCGAGGCCTACCGCCGCCACATCGCCGCGCGCGCGTTCGACATCGCCCGTTACCTGCTCTTCTTCGGCGTCCCCACCAATGTCGGCCAGGTGGTCAGCATCCGCACGCTGGAAAAACAGATCCGGCGGCTGAGGTCTTCAGAGTACGCGGAACTGCGCAGCCTGGCCGCCGACATCGGCGAGGCCTGCGCCGCGCCGCCCGATTGCCGGTGGGACGACGCCGGGCCGGTCGAAGCGGTGGCGCCCACGCTGGCCATCCACGGCGAACCCGATCATTACATGATGCAGGCGCGCGAGAACCTGAGGCTGTGGGCGCGGCAGAATCTCCCGCCGCCCGCCGCCCTCGGGGTCGTCCGCGTGGATCTCTTGCGGCCCGCCGACACGGCCGCCGACATCGTCGCGACGCTGCTCTACCCCGTGACCGGCCGGCCTTTCCGCGAGCTGTATGAGCTGGCCGCCGGCTGGGGCGCCGCGATGCGGCAGGAAGTGCTGGACCTGGCGGTGCGCTCGCGCGGGGAGCGCGACGAGTTGCTGCGCGCGTTCCGCGGCGGGCTGTTCGTCTACGACCTGGCCATCGACATCGGCGCCTACCGCGACCTGCACCGGCACCGCCGCTGCCAGCAGTACCGCCAGCCCTACTCGGCGGCACTGGGTTTCGAGACGCCGCGCGCCCTCAGCGAGGCCGGCCTCGACGGCGAATACCGCGCGCTCATGGAAGAGACGATGCGAACAGCCTGCTCGCTTCCGCAACCCGCCTCACACTACGTGCTGCCCTTTGGGGCGCGTTCGCGCTTCCTGTTCAAGATGGACTTCGCCGAGGCCGATTACATGTGCCGCGTGCGCACCGGCGTCAAGG
This sequence comes from Acidobacteriota bacterium, assembly GCA_038060875.1. Lineage (GTDB taxonomy): Bacteria > Acidobacteriota > Terriglobia > Bryobacterales > Bryobacteraceae > JBBTDS01. Next base: position 3,448 of record JBBTDS010000287.1, read on the forward strand.
GGCACTTCAGCTACCGCGAAATCGCCTGGGAGATGAAAGAGGAAATGGTGCAGCTCGAGCCCGAGCTGGGCCGTCTCATCGAGGCCACCCCGCCATGGGTCGAGGACCCGCTGCGGCGCTAACCGCGCGGCTCTCGGCGTCGCGGCGGATGGGCTCCACGACCGCGTGCTGGAAGTCCTGCGAACCCGGCATTACAGCCGCCGCACCGGCCTCCAGCACGGCCACCACCCGCACGAATCGGTGATTCATAAGGCGGTGCACCAAGCCGTCTGGCGGGCGGGGCTGACGAGGCGCATGTGTTCCGAAATAATGACCGCGGAGGAACGACGCGAACTAGAGTCCTTGAGAGTACCGAGATATGAAGGAGGGAGGCTCATGCCGCCAAGCTGGTTCCTTCGGTTCTGGACAGGTCAAGCCGGTCGCGG
>JBBTDS010000288.1:0-4751 GCA_038060875.1 Acidobacteriota bacterium
ACGCCGATCCACAAGATGTTGGGGCTACATGAGTCAAGTGCATAGCCAGTACCCGAGATTCTGAAACCCGCGCCAATTGGGCACTTCGTCGAATTCCTGCTCAGAGCCGGAATTCTAGGCAGGTCTGGTGTATTATGAGTTAGGCGTCATACGACGGGTGTGCTGAGGTAATGCATCTTATCCAAGCAGAATGGACTATCGAGCGCATACTTGCCCGCATTGTCCAGGAGCACTTTCCACTCGACTGGAAGGAAGACTCCATCAGCCACCGCCTTATGATAGAGCTCCGAAATGAGTTCCGAAGCACCACTCTCTTTGGCATTCGCGGTCGTGAGGCCGGCACGCGGTTGGAGTGGGAGGTGTACAAGCTACACGGGCGGCGCGAAGCTGCCTATGGCGACATCGGTTTGCTGGTACGTCACCGTATGGCCGACGGCGCGGTCGTGGAAGGCGCAGGGTTTCTTGAGACGAAAACCCGTGGTCGTGATACCACCAAGTTCCTCCAGGTCCGGCACGATCAGGTGGTTCGGCTCCTGGCCTCGTCACCCCAAGCGAGGCTGTTGCTGTACGACTACAACCCAGTCGCTGTTCTCGACCAGCAAGACGAGCTTCTTGACCGCGACTTTTGGCATCCAGACCTGCCGTACCGCCTGCACCTTCGACGGCCCCGTGTTACGCACGGGCCTGTCATGCCTCTGGCGCTTGCAGCTGCACTGAACCAGTACGACGACTCGCTTTACTCGTATTGCCATTCCTTTGCATATCAGGTTTGCCGGCGCTACTTCACGCTGTACGATCTCGAATTCACGGCGCCAGCGATCGACGCTGTAAAGGGATTTCCGGGGGACATCGGCGCTCCGCGCTACATCATGGTCTTACGGCTTACGCCCGAGGGCCAGGAGTCACCGGAGGAGTTTCGGCCGAATGAGAATTTCTACGGCACGGTGGAATGACCCCTAACCAGGGCATGCGCCCGGCCGCCGCAAAAGACGCGGCGGTGGGTGATGCCCGAGTCGTTAGACCGCTCGACGGAGATAGCCAGAATGCGAGGAGCAACGGTCGATGGCGAGCGTTTCAAGGGATGCCGGCGTGGTTTTCGTGGTCACCGGCGGCTTCACTCAATTCGTGCCATCATCCAGGACTACATGCAACAGCATGAGCCACGCGCTGCCGAGGAGCTCGGGTTCTTCCGCCAAATGCCGAACCTCGCGCGAGCGATTACTGAGGCGGGGCTTGCGCGAAGGCCTGATGGCAAACGATGGAATCACCAGAGGCGAATTCCCGCGCTCGTCCTTGAGCGAGCGACGCGCCAGCTCCGACAGGCCGCGCTGGGCGGCGCGTGTTCCTTTGCAGACCTTATCGCCCGCGTTGATCGTGCCGTGCGGTCCATTCATGGAGTTGGGGAGCTGTACGTTTACGACACGGCCCTTCGTATCGGCGCTCACCTCCGTCTTCTGCCAACCGAGGTTTACCTCCACGCCGGGGCACGGGTAGGCGCGCGAGCTCTCGGTGTCGAGTACCGCGCGGCGCAGGTCCCACTCGATCAGCTACCACCGGGACTCCGTCGTTTGGAAGCCTACGAGGTTGAAGATGTGCTCTGCATCTATAAAGACTGGCTGGTTACAGCGAAAGGCGTCTAACACGGCGTTGCAGCGGACGGCGCAAAAGCAGCGCCGCGCTGAACGCCATGTCGCTAGCCAGCCCCGCACGTCGGTGCCGTGTCGCCGCTTGAGGAAGGTCGAGGGCCGCTGGCCCCGTGACTCGTGGTCCTGGTAGAATGCGAACGATGCCCAAGCCTCTGACGGCCGACGAGGTTCTTCCGCTCGTCGCGTGCCTGACGCCGCAGGAACGTGTTCGTCTGCTGCGGTTGATTACCTCGGCGCCGGGTGCTGACGCGCCCGTTTATCGGTCGGCGCCACCCGCTGACGACGAGTTTTCGACGGACGAGGAGCCGCTTGCCTGGGACGCAGAGGGCTGGGAGGATGTGGGGTGAAGCGTGGCGAGATCCGGTGGTACACCTTTCGGCTTCCCGACAAGCGCCGGCCGGTTCTGGTCCTCACGCGAAACGACGTCATCGACCGCCTGAACGAGATCATAGTCGTACCGGCGACGCGAACAATTCGGGGGTTAACGACTGAGGTGGTTTTGACGCCGGGCGACGGCATGCCTGCTGCGTGCGCTCTGAACTTTGATCACGTGTCGCTGGCGCAACGGAATCGCATTGGTGCAGTCTTGTGCAGTCTGCCAGAGACGCGCTGGCCTGAAGTGCGGCGTGCGCTTCTGATCGCATGCGGCTTCGGTAGCCAGGAGGCCGGCTAACGAGACGCTGCAGGCGACGGCCAGAGCGGGCCGCGCCTGAGCGCCAGAGTCATTAGTCGGCATTCTGAACTTCTATTCCTCACGCGGCGGAAACGCCGCACGCCGCGGCTGGTACTGCGCATCGCCGCCGAGAAGATGACCGCGCGGGATCGCGCGCGCGTGCTGGCGCGCTAAAGAGGCACAAGCCCGCGGCGCGGATCGGCGCCTCTTCGTCCCTCGGCGTGCCGGCTGCTCTCGCTGTGGGGGTTGGGGGATAATGAACACACGATGGTGCGAGCCGGGATCTTCGTTGCTGCATCGGCTGCCATGGTCCTGGTCTCGTGGCGGTCCCTGGGCGCCCCGCGTTCCCACGGCTTCTACCGGTTCTTCGGTTTTGAGCTCCTGTTCATCCTGATCTTGTTAAACGCCCCTCACTGGTTTCGCGAGCCTCTCTCGGCCCGGCAGCTCGTCTCGTGGGTCTTGCTGGCGGCCTCGCTCGGCTTGGCGATTGAGGGATTCCGGCTGCTTCGCAGCCTTGGCAAGCCCGTGCGCGAAGCGCCCCGGGACGCCACCCTTCTCCCGTTTGAGAACACGATGGCGCTGGTTACGTCCGGCGCGTACCGCTTCATTCGCCACCCGCTGTACGCGTCGTTGCTGGCGGGAGCGTGGGGCGCGTGTCTGAAGCATCCATCGGTGGCGAGTGCCGGCCTGGCGCTCGGCGCATCCGGCTTCGTCGTCGCGACCGCGATTACCGAGGAACGGGAGAACCTCGCAAGATTCGGCCCGGCTTACGCCGCTTACATGAAGACCACGCGGCGGTTTGTCCCCTTCGTGTTCTGAAGCCCGCCGGGGAGGGTGCGGAAGAACGAACTGGCAAGTCAGGAGACTTACCCCACTGGGGCGCGCAGCGCCGAAGCTGTGTTACCCTCCCCCCTTGAGGAGGTGCATCCCATGCACATCAGCCGGAGAAGCGCCATCGCCGCCCTGGCCGGGGCGGCGCTGGCGCGAGCACAGAGCCACTTGCCCGGGCTTCCCAACGTGGGCGTGAAAGCCGACTCGGGGCCGCCGCGCTCGGAGTCGGGCGTCGGGGCGCTGATGCCCTGGGCCGACGCGCTCTGGGCGGTCACCTACAACTCCCACACATACAAGACCGGCACCGGACTGGGCCTCTACCGCATCGACGAGAGCCTGAAGATCGAGCGCGTGCACGTGAGCGACGGCACCCACGCCAACCGCCTGCTCCACAGCGAGTCCAGCCAGGCCTTCATCGGCCCCTACGCCATTGATGCCAAGGGCAACTTTCGCTTCATCGAGCCGTTGAAGGACCACCGCCTCACCGCCACCATGCGCCATCTGACCGACCCCGCAAACCGCGTCTATATGCTCACCATGGAAGGGCTGCTCTTCGATCTGGACGTGGGCACACTGAAGCCCACGCTGCTCTCCGACGTTATCAAGGAGGCCCAGATCACCAAGCGCCCCCATTTCAAGGGCGGCTTCACCGGCCAGCAGCGGGTGGTGGTGGCCAACAACGGCTTCTATGAATACGGCGAAGAGGGCGCCGGCCTGTTCGAGTGGGACGGCAAGGCGTGGAACACCATCAGCCGCAAGCCGCATATGGAGTGCGCCGGGCGCGAGAACATGGGCAACGTCATCTTCGCCACCGGCTGGGACGAGGCCTCGGCGCTGTTTTGGGCGCTGATCAAGGGCAAGTGGCGCCGCTACCGCCTGCCCAAGGCCAGCCAGACCTTCGACCATGCCTGGCAGACGGAATGGACGCGCATCCGCGAGGTCGAGACCGAGCGCTTCCTGGCCGACGTTCACGGCATGTTCTATGAGCTGCAACCGGTCGCCTTCGAGGACGCCATCTGGGGACTGCGGCCCATCTGCACCCACCTGCGCATCATTCCCGACTACTGCTCCTTCCGCGGCCTGCTGGCGCTGGCCGGCAACCAGAACACACCCAACGCCGACCACAACTCGCTCGGCGGCCAGCCGCAGTCCGGCATCTGGTTCGGCAAGACCGACGACCTGTGGAGCTTCGGCAAGCCCAAAGGCTGGGGCGGCCCCTGGCGCTCGGCCCCGTTGCGGGCCGGCGAGCCCTCAGACCCGTTCCTGATGACCGGCTTCGAGCGCAAGGTGCTCCATCTGAAGACCGATAGGCAGGTGGATATCGACGTCGAGGTGGACTTCCTGGGCACCGGCGCCTGGGAGCGCTATGAACGTATCCCGGTGGCGGGTTACAGGTATCACCTCTTCCCTGAGGGCTTCAGCGCCCACTGGGTGCGGCTGGTGGCGCAGGCTGCCTGCACGGCCACGGCGCAGTTCTTCTACACCTGAGTGGGGACCGGCTTCAGCCGGCCGTCATCCCAGCTTCGGCGGCACTTCGTTCAGCGGCCCCATCCACTGCAACTCGCGGTCGGTGTCCTTGTGGAGGCGGTACTTTTTCTGCA
>JBBTDS010000288.1:4851-18832 GCA_038060875.1 Acidobacteriota bacterium
CCCATCCACTGCAACTCGCGGTCGGTGTCCTTGTGGAGGCGGTACTTTTTCTGCACGCCGGCGATCGCTTCGCCGCGGATGTCGATTTTGGCCAGGTCGTATTGGCCGAGGCCGACCTGGCAGCAGTACTGGAGGTAGCCGATCCAGTTGGCGTCGATGCCCATCGCCTCGACGGCCACGCGGTCGGCGGCGATGTAGTCGGTGGAGGCGATGGCGATCCGCGACGGCACCGGCGTGCCCGAGGCCGGGCCGTTGCCCTCCATGCCTTCGTAGCCGTCGATGAGGGTCGCGCCCCAATGCGGCTGCATCTTCTGCGCCGTCAGCATCATGTTGTAGTGGGTCTGGCGCACGCCGTTGTGGTACTTGCGCTTGTCGTTCCACCGCGGCGTTTCCTTCGGCCGCTGGTGCAGCGGCGCGCCCAGCACCATGTTCTTCACCGACAGCGTGGCGATCACCGTGTTGTGGGTCTTCATGATGGCCGCGCAGATGACGAAGGCGTCGGGATCGAACAGGCGGGCGGCCAGCCGCACCGGCTGCACGTGCAGCTCGGGGCTGAGCAGCGGGATCACGATGTACTTGGCCTCGTCATTGAGGTCCACCAGGCTCACTTTCTGCGCGCGGTGCTCGGCCGCCACCTGGGGGTACTTGAAGTTTTCGTAGCCCTGCATGGTTTCGCCGGCCGAGGACTCGGCGATCACCACCGGCCCCTTGAAGCGCGGGGCCAGGTAGTCCAGTATCCCGTGCAGCGTGTCGGCATGCGTGGCCGCGAGCTGGTTGACGGTCGAGACGTTGTTCGGCTTGATGACGACGTACTTCTTCCGCTTCAGCACCGGCCGGATCTGTTCGTCAATGGCCGCCAGCGCGTCGTGGACGATCTTGCGCCGCTCCTCGCCCTTGACCACCGCCACCGCGGAGCGCCGCTCCAGCGGAAAGACCGGCTGCGGGACGTATGGCGCCGGCGGCTCCTGCGCCAGCAGCCGGCTGCCGAACACCGGCGCGGCCCCAGCCAAATGTAAAAAGTTCCGGCGCGAGAATCCAGATGGCATGCGAGAACCTCTCCCCCGTTTATAATGAGAAGTCCTGATTATAACTGACGGCGGGCCGCGCCCGCCGGGGGTCAATATGAAGAGTAATGCATCTCGCCGTAACTTTTTGGCAGCCAGCCTGGGCCTTCCCGCGGCCGGCCTCGCCACTCTTTCCACTCGTCCGGAGGCTCCGGCCGTGCCTCCCGCGAGCCTGCAAGCCGCCGGCGAACTGCGTTACCGCACGCTGGGCCGCACCGGGCTGAAGGTCACCACCATGGGCTTCGGCTGCATGATCACCTCCGACCCGAGCGTGATCGAGAAGGCCGCCGATCTCGGCATCAACTACTTCGATACCGCCCGCGGCTACCAGGGCGGCAACAACGAGCGCATGGTTGGCGCCGCGCTTAAGAGCCGGCGCAAGCAGGTATACATCTCCACCAAGACGCACGGTGCCGACAAGCAGGCGGCGCTGGCGGATCTGGAGAAGAGCCTGAGCGAGATCGGCACCGATTACGTCGATATCTGGTGCCTGCACGGCCGCGGCAGCGCCGCCCAGATCACCGACGATCTGATCGACGCTCAGCAGACGGCCAAGCAGCAGGGCAAGATCCGGTTCACCGGCATCAGCACGCACAGCAACCAGGCCGAGGTGATTCCGGGCGCCGTCAAGACCGGCAAGATGGACGTGGTGATCGCGGCTTACAACTTCACCATGTTCAAGACGCTTGAGCCGGCCTTCGAGGCGGCCCAGGCCGCCGGCATCGGCGTGATCGCGATGAAGGTGATGGCCGGCGGCTTCCGCAAGGCGCGGCCCGGCACCCCGCTGCACGGCAAGCTGAGCCGCGAGGGCGCGATGGCGGCGGCGCTGAAGTGGGTGCTGAAGAACAAGAACGTCGGCGCCACCATCCCCAGCATCACCGACATGGACCAGCTCGACGAGAACTTCAAGGCGATGGCCGCCCCCTTAACCGAGGCCGACGAGCAACTGCTGGCCCGCCAGCTTGAGTACATCGCGCCCTTATACTGTCGCATGTGCGACCGCTGCACAGGCGCCTGCCCCAAGGGCCTGCCGGTGGCCGACATGCTCCGCTACCTCACCTACGCCGAGGGCTACGGCCAGTTCGCGCTGGGCCGGGAGAACTTCCTCGCGCTGCCCGCCGAGGTCACCGGGGTCCGCTGCAATCTCTGCGCGAGCTGCGCGGTCACCTGCCCCTACGGTGTGCGGGTGGCCGAACGGCTCGGCCGCGCCCAGGAACTGTTCGCATGATCCGTTCCGCTCCGGCCTTCGTTGTGTTGCTCGCCTGCGCCGCCCTGATGGCGCAGGCGCCGGATTGCGGGCTGGTCCCCGGCTGGACCCAGCACGGCCCAGCCCGCACTTTCGTCGCCGACAACCTGTACGAGTACATGAACGGCAACGCCGAGGGCTACCTGATCTACCGCTTCGTGCGCATGCAGGGCGTCTCCTGCCGCTCGGGCGGCGACACCATCATCTTCGATGTTTCCGAAATGACCGACCCCGAGTCGGCCTACGGCATGTTCACCGCCAACCGCGATCCCAACCGCCCGCCGGAGAAGATCGGCATGGGCGGCCAGGTGTTGCCGCGCAAGGCGACCTTCGCCAAGGACAAGTACTACGTGGAATTCTCGGCCGACACCGAGAAAGATCACAGCGCGGCGCTGCGCGCCTTTGCGGTGGCGATGGAGAAACGCATCAGCGGCCGCACCGCGCTGCCGGAGACGCTGGGCTGGTTCCCCGCCGGGAAGCTGGTTGCGGATTCCATCCGCCTGGTGCCGGAGAGCGTGCTGGGGCTGCGCCTGCTCAAGCGCGGCTACGTGGCCCAGTACGAGTTCGGCAAGGCGTTCATCGTCGCCGAGGCTTCGCCGGAGGAGGCCGCCGGCGTCATGCGGAAGCTGCGGGCGCGCTTCGGCCAGACCGAGCCGGCCAAGGTGGCCGACGAAGCGTTTCAAGCCAACGACCGCTATCTCGGCCGTCTCTGCTTCTTCCGCAAGGGCCGCTACCTCGGCGGCTTCGCCGGCCTCAAAGACGATCAGGACCCCGCCGCGCTGTCCGCCGAGCTGGCGGCAAGGATTCCGTGAACCGTCTTCCGCCGCCGGCGGTGCTGCGCTGCGGCGACGCGATGGCGTCCTGATGCCCCCTCTCCGCCACCAATGGCGCTGGCGCATACTCGCGCTGCTGTTTCTGATCACCGTCGTCAACTTCCTCGACCGGCAGAGCCTGTCCGTCGTCGCCCCGGTGCTGCGCGAGGAGTTCCGGCTGAGCGCCACCGATTACGGCCGCATCGTCGCCGCCTTCCAGTTCGGCATGATGACCGGCGAGTTCCCGATGGGCTGGCTGATGGACCGCCGCGGCGTGCGCTTCGGCTTCACCTTCGCGGTCATCTCCTGGTCGCTGGCCACTGCCATGCACGTCTTCGGGCGCTCGGCGCTGACTTTCGGGCTGTTCCGCTTCTGGATGGGCACCGGCGAGTGCGGCAACTTCTCCGGCGGTATGAAGGTGGTCTCGCAGTGGTTCCCGGTCCGGGAGCGGGCCTTCGCGGTCGGCATCTTCAACAGCGGGACGATGATCGGCGCCATGATTGCCCCGCCGCTGATCGCCTTCCTCATGCTGCGCTTCGGCTGGCGCGTGGCGTTTCTCGTGCCAGCCACGTTTGGCTTCGTTTGGGTGGCGCTCTGGCGGCTGTTTTACCGGCCGGCGGATCAGCACCCGCGACTCAGCGCAGCCGAGCTCGACTACATCCGGCAGGATCCCACCCCGCCGGAGCTGCCGCCCCCGCCCACTGCGGCCCTTTTGAGACGGCGCGAGACCTGGGCGGTCATGCTGTGCCGGATGATGGTGGGCCCGGTGGTGCAGTTCTACTGGTATTGGCTGCCTGATTACCTCTATCATGCGCGCGGCTTAAGCCTTAGAACGATCGGCCTGTTCGCCTGGGTGCCGTTCCTGTTCGGCGACCTGGGCAACATCGGCGGCGGCTGGCTGGCCGGAGCGCTGATCCGCCGCGGCTTCAGCGTGGACGCCGCCCGGCGCATCACCATGTTCTCCGGGGCCGCCTGCTGCCTGGGCAGCCTGGCGGTGGCGCAGGCACCCACCGCCGGCGCGGCCATCGCCGTCATCTGCTTGGTATTGCTGGGCCACACCTGCCTTTCGGCCAACATGTTCGCGGTGATCTCCGACTTCTTCCCCGACCGCGCCGTGGGCCGGGTGACCGGGCTGACCGGCGTCGCCGGCGGCCTCAGCGGCCTGCTGTTCCCGCTGCTGACCGGCGTGCTTGTGGACCGGTTCTCCTACACGCCGGTCTTCGCGCTGGCGGCGGCCATGCCGCTCGCAGGCGTCCTGCTGCAATTCCTGCTCGGCGGCCGCGTACGGCGGCTGGAGATTTAGCGGGCAGCGCGGCTCAAGCGGCGCCAAACCCGGCCGATATGAACTTTCGTGGGAAGGCTGCGGCTACACTTGTTCTCGCTGGTCCTGGTCCCGGCCCTGCTGGCCGGCACGGCGCCGGGCCGCTACATCGTGGAGTTGAGCGCCGAACCGGGCGCGGCCGTTTTGGCCAGGACCGGCCGCCGCGCGGCCGACTCCGGCACGGCGCGAGCGCGCGTCCACGCGGCCCAGGAACCGGTCCGCGCCCGCGTCGAGCGGCTGGGCGGGCGGGTGCTCGACTGCCTGGACCTGCTCGTCAACGCGCTGGTCGTCGAGGCGCCTTCGATGGAAGCCCTTCAGAACGTGCCCGGCGTGCGCCGCGTCCACGCGGTCTACGAGAATCATCCTGCGCTCCACCGTGCGCTGAGGGTGCACAAGGTGGAGCAGGCGTGGGGGCTGCTGGGGAAGCAGGGAGCGGGGGCGGGCGTCAGGATCGGCATCATCGACACGGGAATCGATATCAGCCACCCCGGTCTCCAGGACCGGGCGCTTCCGATGCCGGAAGGATTCCCGCGCGTCAACGCCGAGACCGACCTGGTCTTCACCAACAGTAAGGTGATCGTGGCGCGCAGCTATTTGCACCTGATGCCGTGGGCGCGCGACCTCTCGGCCCGCGACGCGGTGGGGCACGGAACTGCTTCGGCCATGGCCGCCGCCGGTGTTCCGGTCATCGCCCCGCTGGCTACGATTAGCGGGATCGCCCCAAAAGCTTACCTGGGTAGCTACAAAGTGGGTGGGGAGTCCGCAACCTCCACGAGCGCCTTCGATGACGCGGTGATGAAGGCGATCGAGGACGCGGTCAGCGACCAGATGGACGTCATCTACTTGGGTTATGGCAGGCAGCTTGGCGTCTCGCCCTCCGCCGACCCGGTGGTGCAGGCGATCGAGAGAGCCGTCGAACTGGGTGTGGTGGTGGTCTGCCCGGCGGGCAACGATGGGCCCCAGCCGCACAGCCTCGGCTTCCCGGCCAATGCGCCTTCGGCCATCACCGTCGGCGCCAGTTATAACGACAGGGTGTTCGCCGGCGCGCTCTCGCTGGACGCTCGCCGCTACGCCGGCGTTCCGGTGGCCGCGCCGGGGGCAGCCCCCATCTCGGCGCCCATCGCCGATCTGCGCTTCTCGCAAGAGGGACCGGGAGCGTGTTCGCCCCTCCCCGAAGCCGCGCTGGCCGGTAAGATCGCGCTGGTCGCGCAGGGCGGCTGCTACCTGGATGACAAACTCCTCAACGTCCGCAGGGCCGGCGCCTTGGCCGCGGTCACCTCGATTGAATCCGACTGGGCCCAGCCCTACTTCAAGAGCCTGGCGACGGTCGCCGAGACCGCGGCCGCACTGCCGCTGTTGCTGGTCAGCCCGGACGACGCCCTGGAGATAGCCGCCCGCACCCGCCAGAATCCGGCCGCGCTGGCGACGCTCGAACCCGGCATCGTGGCGCAGCAAGCCGAACCTAACCGGGTGGCCTACTTCTCCGGCCGCGGGCCCACCGTTGATGACCGCATCAAGCCCGACCTGGTCGCGGTCGGGTTGCGTCTCTACACCGCCACCCAGAGCACCGAATCTCTGAGTCCTATGTACGACGTCACCGGCTACACCTCGGTTCAAGGGACCAGTTTTTCCGGCCCGCAGGTGGCCGGGGCCGCCGCGGTGCTGAAAGCGGCGCGACCCGGCTTGACCGAGCCGCAGCTCCGCTCCCTGCTGATCAACACTGCTTCTCCCTTACTCGACCCAGCCGGCAAGTCAGCCCGGGTTCAGGACGTCGGCGCCGGTTCGCTCAACCTGGAGGCGGCGCTGGAGAGCGAAGCGGCCGCCTTCCCAACGAGCATCAGCTTCGGCTCCGGCTTTGTGGCTCCCAACCTGACCAGAAAGCTGACCGTATTCAACCTTGCGGCCAAGAGGCAGGCCCTCCGGCTGTCGGTTGTTCCCCGCGAAGAGGGTCCGGCGCCGGTGCTTTCAGCGGAGACGCTGGAACTGGAGCCGGGGGCCTCCGCTGAGATCGAGCTTCGCTGGCAAGGTCTCGTGGACTTCAAGGAATACGACGGCGTGGTGAGAATCGAGGGGGCCGATTCAACGATCCGCGTCCCCTATTGGTATGCAGTCCGTTCTTCCGAGCCTCGCTACCTCTTCATCGTCAGCCCCAGGGCGCTGACCTTCCTAGGCCCGGCCATCCTGTTTCGCGTAACCGATGCCTACGGCTCTCCGTTGCGTGCCCCGCAACCCGAGGTGAGCGTGATCTCGGGCAGCGGCAAGGTCCTCGGAACCTACTTCAGCAGCGGCCAGTCGCCCTCCAGTTGGGCCAGCTTCATCGATCTCGGTTCCGAGCGCGGCGCCACCGTCTTCCGCATCCGCGTGAACCAGATCGAAAAGCTGGTGACCGTAATCAACGAGTGAGACAGCAGCGAGCCGGCGCCGCGGGTGACACCCGCACGGCGACGTCGCTGTTGACGGTCATGCTGCGAAAGCGGTACACAAGTAGGCATGGGATGCGAAAGACCACTGCGTGTCATAGCCTTCGTGTTGGCCGCTTCTGCCGTTTCGACCATCGGCTGGGCTCAGGTCACGACGGCAACCATGTATGGCGTCGTCCAGGACCCTAGTGGCGCCTTGATTCCCGGCGCCGAAGTGACTCTGACCAACCAGGGAACCGGGGCCGCCCTGACCACCACCAGCGGCGCGACCGGAGAATTCGCCTTCAGCGCTTTGCCCGTCGGCGCGTATACTCTACGGATCGTAGCGCGGGGCTTCAAGACCCACCTCGCCACGAACATCGAGCTGGCCGCCTCGCAAATCGTCCGGCAGCCCTACACGCTCGAACTGGGCGAGGTCACCGAGACGGTCTCGGTGGAGGCTGGGGCTCCACTGATTGCCACTGCGTCCTCGGAACAACGCGAGAGCCTGAACCGGATGCAGGTCGCTGAACTGCCCCTGTCGCGCCGGAATGTCTCCGAGCTCTTCAAGCTGTCCACGGGCACCAGCTACTCGGGCAGAAGCATCCGCATCAACGGCATGGGGGAACACAGCGCCGGCATCACCGTAGACGGCACTGACGCCAACGCGACCCCTTCCGAGGGCCGGCAGACGGCGCATTACGATGAACGGAACTACATCGACGTAATGAGCATCGAAGCGGTCCAGGAAGTGCAAGTCATGAGAGGCGTCATGCCGGCTGAGTACGGCGGCGTGGCCAGCGGCCAGCTCAACCTCATTTCCAAATCCGGCACCAACGAAATTCACGGAAGTGCGTTTGAGTATTACCGCACGCATCTTCTGAATGCCCGGAACCCGTTCCAGGTGAACCGGGACGCGGCAACTGGCCAAGTAATCCCGAAGAACCGCGAGGTTTATAACCAGTTCGGCGGCTCGTTCGGCGGCCCGATCATCAAGAACCGCGCGTTTGCTTTCAGCACCTATGAGGGTTACCGGGAATCGGTCTTCCAGCGGCTGACCGGCACGGTTCCCTCGGCCTCCCTGCGGCAGGCCATGCTGGCGGCCCTGCCGTTCGAGGAGACCCGGATGCTCATGGACAGCCTGCCTCAGCCCACGGTCCCGCTCGACGAAAACCGCGGGCGATTCGAAGGAGCGGGCTTGCGCCAGAGCTCGGACAATACGCTGGTACTCAAGGGCGACCTTCGCGTTACCGACTACAGCAACCTGGCGTTGACCTATACGCGCGGCCGTCCGTTCGCGCTCAGTCCGGCCTACAACCTCAATGGGGCGAACGACCGGACAGCCACATATCACCAAGACCGCTTCACCGCCCAGCTCACGGCGGGCAGTTCGAGCTGGGTTTCCGAGAGCCGGTTCGGCTACAACTACGCCGACGATACGCGGCTGGACAAGTACTTCACGCGAACGGATCCCAGGAAGGCCGAGAGTGTAGAGTGGCAACGCCGTGTTCCACGGCTGGGATTACTGGGCATCGGCACATGGGGTGGTGCCGAAGTCTGGATTATGGACGGGACAACCTATACGCTCGACCAAAAAGTCAGCAAGCACTCCAGCCGGCACACCTTCAAGTTCGGCGGCCGTTTTATATGGAACGCCGGTTTCCGAACCAACCCCGAGAATCCTTCCTATGTCTTCAATAATCTGGACGATATGCGGGCCAACATCCCGGGCACCACTATCATTTCCTACGGTCAGCATGGGCCCCACAAGTCACGCACGTACGAGATCGGCTTCTTCGCTCAAGACGACTGGCGGGTGAATCAGAGGCTGACCCTGAACCTGGGAGTACGCTACGACTTTTACTCCAACTGCCTCGTGACGCCGACCGGCCCCGTGGACGTGCGGATCAAGAACCTCGAGCCGCCGGCGCCGGGCGAATGGCCGCTGTTCAAGTTCGGGGCCGTACGCCCGTTCGATGAGCCGACCAAGAACGATGGCTGGGTCAACATCGGGCCTCGCTTCGGTTTCGCCTACAAGCTCGACGAGGCTGGCAAGACCGTGGTTCGGGGCGGTTTCGGCACGCTGTTCGCCGCGCCACCCAGCGCCGTGCTCCGGCAGAGCGTGGCCAACCCGATCGTACCTTTCCGGCTGAGCTGGAGCCGGGCCGAAGGCCAGCGCTTGGGCATTCGCTACCCCATGTACAACGAAGACACGCTGCCCATTGCCACCAAGGACGTGCAGGTGAGCGGCAGGGAGCTGGTCTTCAGCTTGTTCGACCCCGGCTTTCAAAACCCCTACACTATGAACTTCCAGCTCAACATCCAGCGCCAGATCGCGCCCCAGTTGATGTGGGAGACCGGCTACGTCGGAGTCCGCGGGGTGAAGTTTCCGCTGCACCGGCGCTTCAATCTGCCTGATCGTTTCACCGGCATCCGGCCCAACCCCACGCTGATTCCGGGCGGCTACTACGTGGATAATTCCGAGAACAGCGGCTACAATTCACTACAAACTTCGCTGCGGAAGCGGTTCTCCAGGAGCTTCTCCTTTGACGTGCACTACACCTGGGGCAAGACGATGGCCTACGGGGGAGCCGATGTCGGCACCTATTACCACTCCGACGCCGAGACGAACGTCCAGGACTTTTTCAACCTCCAGATCGAACGAGGGCACCCGGACTACGACGTCACGCACCGCGTCGTCGCGGACTGGATTTACGAATTTCCAGGTCTGAGCAGTTGGAGCGCGCCCCTCCGGGCCGTTCTGGGCGGCTGGCAGGTATCCGGCTTCATCAGCACCAGGACCGGCCTCCCCCTGAGGATCACCCAAAGCTGCTCAAACAACTGGAGCTGCCGCGCCGACTACGCGGGCGGCGACATGGTATTCGATGACTGGAAGAGCCGCGAAATCGTCAGCGGTTGCCGCCCGGGCGTGCACTGCGACGTCCAGTACCTGAACCTGGCCGCTTTTGCCGCGGTGCCGGCAGTCTCGGGCGTCGCCATCCGGCCTGGTAATACCGGCACCAGCCTGGTCCGCGGTCCGGGATCCTGGCAAACGGACTTTTCGCTGGCCAAGAACTTCCGCGTTCGGGAGAACATGCGGATGCAGTTCCGCACCGACATGTTCAACGCCCTGAATCACGTCAACCTGGGATCGCCGGGTACGAGCATTTCCACCCCAAGCACCTTCGGCCGGATCACCGGCGCCGGCGGCATGCGCACGATGCAGTTGGGCTTGCGGCTGACGTTTTGAGGAGAGACGGGATGAGTGATGGACCTGCCATCAACCGCAGGGAGTTCCTGAAGCGCACCGGCGCGGCGTCGGCTGTGGCCGGGCAGGCAGCGGCCGGGAAGGAGGTCGCGATCATGGTCGATCCTTCCGATCCGGTAGCTGCCGCCGCGCCCGCGCGGTGGGCCGCGAAAGAGCTGGAAGAAGCTCTCACCGCCGCGGGCTGCACGGTCTCCGTGCGGCGGCGGATCGGCGACGCGCCGCCCGGCGCCTTGTGCATCCTGGCCGCGGGCCGCAGGGCGCCGCTCGCTCGCGAGGCCCTCAAGGCCGCGGGCGTTTCCGTGCCGGACACGGCGGAGTCGCTGGCGTTGGCGCCGTCGAAGGCCGGCGGCAAGCCCGTGCTGCTGGCCTGCGGCGCCGATCCGCGAGGGCTCAGTTACGCGCTGCTGGAACTGGCGGACCGCGTACGCCACGGCCACGAGCCGCTCGCTGCGCTGGAGGCGCGAAAACCGATCGTCGAGCGGCCGGCCAACACCGTCCGCAGCGTGGCCCGCCTGTTTTCGAGCGATGTCGAGGACAAGCCCTGGTACAACGACCGCGAGATGTGGCCCCGCTATCTCACCATGCTGGCGGCGCAACGGTTCAACCGCTTCCATCTCAGCTTCGGCATCGGCTACGACTTCCTGCGCAACGTAACCGACGGTTATTTTCTCTTCGCTTATCCGTTTCTGCTCTCCGTCCCGGGTTACAGCGTGCGTGTCCCGCAACTGGCGGACGCCGAACGCGACCGCAACCTCGAGATGCTGAAGTACATCAGCGAGCAGACCGTGGCCCGCGGCCTCGAGTTTCAACTCGGCATCTGGATGCATGGCTACCAGTGGATCGACAGCCCCCGTCCCAACTACTCCATCGAGGGACTGACGCGCCAGACCCATGGCCCGTATTGCCGCGACGCCGTGCGGGCGCTGCTCCGGGCGTGCCCCGCCATCACCGGCGTCACCTTCCGCGTCCACGGCGAGAGCGGTGTCGAGGAGGGCAGCTACGACTTCTGGAAGACGGTCTTCGAGGGCGTGGCCACCTGCGGCCGCAAGGTCGAGATCGACATGCATTCGAAGGGAATGGATCAGACGATGCTCGATCTCGGGGTGGCCACCGGCATGCCCTTGAAGGTTTCGCCGAAGTATTGGGCGGAACACCTGGGAATGCCCTACCACCAGGCCGACATCCGCGAACTCGAACGGCCCTGGCCCGGCCGCGAGGCGACCGGACTGATGAAGCTCAGCGCCGGTTCCCGCAGCTTCACTCGTTACGGATATGCCGACCTGCTGAGAGAAGACCGCCGGTGGGGCGTTCTGCACCGCATCTGGCCGGGTACGCAGCGGCTTCTGCTGTGGGGCGATCCGGTCATGGCTGCGGCCTACGGACGCGCCTTCAGTTTCTGCGGCAGCGACGGCGTGGAGATCATGGAGCCGCTTTCCTTCAAAGGCCGCCGGGGATCGGGCATCGCCGGCGATCGCTGCGCCTATGCCGATGCCTCTCTCCGGCCGCGGTGGGACTGGGAGAAGTACGTTTACTCCTTCCGGGTCTGGGGGCGCCTCCTTTACAGCCCCGACGCCGAACCGGATGTCTGGCGCCGGTATCTGCGGAAGCAGTTCCAGGCGGGGGCGCCGGACGCCGAAGCCGCACTGGCCAACGCCAGCCGCATCCTGCCGGTCGTGACTACCGCCCACGGCGCTTCGGCGGGAAACAACACTTACTGGCCCGAGGTTTACACAAACCAGCCGATCGTCGATCCGAACCGGCGGCACCCTTACGGCGACAGCCCGTCTCCCAGGGTGTTCGGAAATGTCAGTCCGCTCGACCCGCAGCTCTTCTCACGCATCAACGATTTCGCGGACGAGCTGCTCAAGGGGGAGCGCAGCGGCAAGTATTCGCCTGTTGAGGTTGCGCAATGGCTGGAGGACTGGGCGAATGCCGCTGCAAACCACCTCGCGCGGGCGGAGGCGCAGGCCGCCGGGAAGGGGAGTCCCGAGTTCCGGAGGCTGGCCATCGACGTCGCCATTCAGGCGGGGCTGGGCCGCTTTTTCGGCGCCAAGCTCCGAAGCGGCGTTCTGTACGCGATCTACGAGCGCAGCGGCGACCGCACCGCATTGGCGGAGGCGCTGAAGGCGTACCGCAACGCCCGAGCCGCGTGGGTCGAACTTGCCAACCGGGCCAAGGACGTCTACAAGCCCGACATCACCATCGGCGAGCGGCCACACCTGCGCGGCCACTGGCTGGACCGGCTGCCCGCCATCGACGAGGACATCGCCGATATGGCCGAACGGCTGGAGCGGGCAAAGCCCGGCGAGGCCCAGCAGGAACGCGTTCGATTGGTTATCAAGGAAGCTTGGGGCCGGCCCCGGCGTGGGTCCCTTTCCTGTCGCCACACGCCACCTGCCCGATTCCGCCCGGGAGAACCGCTGGCTGTCGAGCTATCGCTCGAAAAGGGCCGACGTGCGACCGCGGTCCGGCTGCACTACCGGCGGGTCAACCAGGCGGAGCGCTGGCGCGCTGAGCAGATGGAGGCGCGCGGGAACGGATACCGCGCGGTCATCCCCGCCGAGTACACGGCTTCGCCCTTCCCGCTCCAGTACTTCTTCGAGCTGCGCGAAGCGCCGGACGCGGCGCGGCTGTGGCCGGGGTGCGGGGCAGACCTCTCGAATCAGCCGTACTTTGTTGTGCGTCAACGGTGAAAGACCACCGGGGCAGCAACCCGAGCTGAGCGTGGCCTCGGCGCCGCCGGTGACACCACCACGGCGACATCGCCGGCCGCGCCGGTGTCGATGCGCTGCGGTGTGCCGCCGGCAACCGCGCCGAGGTCCCTCACCGACCCGGTAGTGATGTCCAGTGCTCTGGCGGTAAAGTCGCCCGATGCCTGCGTCAGGTCCAGCGTCATGCCGCCGCCGCCGGCCAGGAACACGGCGTAAGTCGCGCCGAAGCGGCCGCACTGGCCGCGATCCACAAGCTGCGGCGCCGGCGAGAAGGCCGCCAGGTCGAGCCCGCGGTAGAAATCGGCGAAGTACTTCATCCGGCGGATGCCGCCGTCCTGCTCCTTCAGATACTCGGCGAGGCTCTTGCCCGATGCGAGCGCGCGGGCGGGCGGGAAGCTCACGGAACTCGCGTGGGCGCGCATCAGGCTGCCGATGGTCGGCAGCGCCATCGCCGCGACGAAGTTGCGGTGCGTGTTGCGGATACCCAGCACCACGTCGTTGTCGTATTCCGGCGGCTCGTACCAGTATTCTTCGAACCAAACCGGCTTGCCCCACTGGCGGCAAGCCAGCGCCGTCTCGTACTGCGTCTCGGTCCGCTTGGCCTGCACCTCGATGTAGTCGATGTCGGGGCTCCCGGCGGTGCTCGTATCGACGCTGGTGTGATGGCTCCCCAGCGGATGGCGGTAGGGGTCGGCCTCCTTGACCAGCCGGGCCGAATGCGCCGCCGCCTCCTGCCAGGTTCCGCCCCACGGCGGCGCCTTCTCGTTCACCTCGCCGTAGAGCCCCCAGCGCACGTTGTAGGCCGCGTAGCGCCCCACCGCATACCGGAACCAGCGGTTGTTGCGCTCGCGCGTGCCGAACAGCTCGTACCAGCGAGTGTTCTCCGGGAAGCCGCCCAGGAAGAGGCCCATCAGGATGCCGCGGCCGTTGGCGTGCTCGACCATGCGGTCCAGGCGCCGGAAGAACTCCAGGTTGAGCTGGTCGGTCTTGGGATCGCGGTCCTGGAACGGTGCGATGCCGGCGCGGTCGTACTTGCCCAGCCACACGCAGCCGTGAAAGCTGTTGAAGCCGTGGTCGCGCAGCACGTCGATCCACTGTTTCCACTCCTCGAAGGTGAACTCCTCGGAGAAGGAGAACTGCGAGTCGCCGACCGGCAGGAA
>JBBTDS010000288.1:18932-20630 GCA_038060875.1 Acidobacteriota bacterium
TCACCACATAGGTCTTGCCCCTGGCCGGCCCGCTCATGCCCCGGAAAGTGGCGCTCACCGAGGGGCCATCGACATAGGGGTTGGCGCCCGGCGAGGCCGCGCCCAGCGTGAGCTCGAAGACGGTGAAGCACTTCACCCCGGTGGCGGCCGGCAGCAGGCTGGCGAGGGCAAGTCCAACGGCGGCGAGGCGCGTCATCTCTCCCGCGCCTTCCGTACCGCCTGGCCCGCGGTGGCCGGCAGCAGCTCGCCGACCGAACGGCGGCTCAGCGGATGCCGCAGCTCCGGCGCCAGTTCGGCCAGCGGCTCGAGCACAAAGCGGCGTTCGCTCATGCGCGGGTGCGGGATCGTCAGTTCCGTGGTCCCGACCACCGACTGGCCGTAGAGCAGGATGTCGATGTCGATGGTGCGCGGCCCTTTGCTCACGCCCCGCCGGCGGCCAAGCCGCCGCTCGACTTTTTGTACGCGCGCCAGCAGCAGCTTCGGCAACAGGCTGGTCTCCGCCTCCAGCACCAGGTTGAGGAACCACGGCTGCGCGAGCCGGTCCACCGGCTCGGTCTCGTAAACGGAGGTGACGCGCAGCACATGGAAGTCGGGCGCCTCCAACAGCGCGACGGCCTGCCGGAGCATCTGCTCGCGGTCGCCGAGGTTCGAGCCGAGCGAGAGGTAGACGCGCTTCACGGCCGTTCAGAACAGCGCGGCTTGAGGGCCGTCGCGCAATTTGCGCTTGATGCCGAAGTAATCGAAGGCGCGGTCGGTGCCGACGCGGCCCCGCGGCGTGCGGTCGATGAAACCGAGCTGGATCAGGTAGGGCTCGTAAACCTCCTCGATGGTGTCCGGCTCCTCGTCGATCGAGGCGGCGACGGTGTTCAGCCCCACCGGCCCCCCGCTGTACTTCTCCAGGATCGTCAGCATGATCTTCTGGTCGATCTCGTCGAGTCCGAACTGGTCCACTTCCAGCAGGTCGAGCGCCGTGCGCGAGATCTCGGCGGTGATGGCGCCGTCGGCCCGCACCTGCGCGTAATCGCGGACGCGCCGCAGCAGCCGGTTGGCGATGCGCGGCGTGCCGCGGCTGCGCCGGGCGATCTCCTCGGAGCCCTGGCCATCGATGGCCACCTGAAGCAGCCCGGCCGAGCGCGCCACGATCTGCTTCAGCTCCTCCACCGTGTAGTGGTTCAGCCGCAGCACCAGCCCGAAGCGCCCGCGCAACGGCCCGCTGATCAGCCCCTGCCGCGTGGTGGCGCCGATGGCGGTGAACTGGGGGATGGGCAGCGAGTGCGTCCGCGCGCCGGGGCCGGCGCCGACCAGAATGTCCACCCGGAAGTCTTCCAGCGCCGCGTACAGCATCTCCTCGACGTCGGGCATCAGGCGGTGGATCTCGTCGATGAAGAAGACCTGGCGCGCGCGGATGTGGCTGAGGATGCCGGTCAGATCGAGCTTCTTTTGCAGGATGGGCCCGGCGGTCTGCTCGAATACCACTCCCAGCTCGGCCGAGATGATGCCGGCCAGCGTGGTCTTGCCAAGGCCGGGCGGGCCGTAGAGCAGCACGTGATCCATCGCATCGCCGCGCTGGCGGGCCGCCTCGATGGCGATGGCCAGGTTCTCCTTGAGCTTCGACTGGCCGGTGAACTCTGCCAGCCGGCGCGGGCGCAGGCTGGCCTCGAATTGCAGCTCGTCCTCACGCGGCGCCGCGGAAACGAT
>JBBTDS010000288.1:20730-21904 GCA_038060875.1 Acidobacteriota bacterium
GTCTTGCGGCCCACGCCCGGGATGCGGATCAACTGCTCCACCGCCCCGGCGCGGATGGCCGCGTAAAGCTCGCCGATGGCCAGCCCGGAGAGCACCGTAATGGCCAGTTTCGGCCCGATGCCGCTCACCGTGATCAGCCGTTCGAACAGCGTCTTCTCGTCTTCGGAGAGGAAGCCGTAGAGCGAGAGCGAATCCTCCCGCATGTGCGTGTGGATGCGGAGCCGCACCTCGCGGCCCGGCTCCGGCAGGGCTGAGAAGGTCGAGATGGGGACGGTGACGTCGTAGCCGACGCCGCCGGCGTCCACGATGGCCTGGTTCGGGTGTTTCTCCAGCAGCGTGCCGCGCAGGTGAGCGATCATCAAGCTACCCTATTCTACATGGCCCGCCGCCGGTTTTTCGTGGACGCAGTTCATCACGGCCGCGCCCTGCTCGCCGGCGACGAGGTCCACCACCTCCGCAAGGTCTTGCGCGCCGAGCGCGGCCAGCGCTTCGAGCTCTCCGACAACCACTCCGTCTACCTGGCCGAGATCGAGGATTTCGGCAAGGACCAGGTGGTGTTCCGCGTCCTCGATAAGCTGCCCGCCGAAGAGCCGCCGCGGCGCGTGACGCTCTACGCCGCGTTGTTCAAGTTCGACCGCTTCGAGTGGCTGGTGGAGAAGGCCACCGAGCTTGGCGCCGGGCGGATCGTCCCGGTGGCCGCCGAGCGCACGGAGAAAGGCCTCGATCAGGCGGCCGTCAAGCGGCTGGAGCGCTGGCGGCGCATCGCGCGCGAGGCGAGCCAGCAGGCGCACCGGGCCCGCCTGCCGGAGATCGCCCCGCCCATCCCCTTCGCCGAGGCCCTGGCCGACCCCTCCGCCCATCGCCTCTTCCTCGACAAAACCGGGACAGTAACCCATTTCCCCGTTTCCGCGGTCGCGCTGCTGGTGGGCCCCGAAGGCGGCTGGACCGACGCCGAACGCGCCGCCGCGCTGGCCGCCGGCTGGACGGCCGTCTCGCTCGGCCCGCTGATCCTCCGCGCCGAGACGGCCGCCATCGCCGCCCTGGCGGTGGTGGTCAGCCGGTGATTCCAGAGCTGACCACGCAGTAGTCACCGTCGCGGCCGCTTGCGTAGGGCTAAAGGCTTGCGAGGAAAGTCACAAACGGTTCGAACTGCTGGGGGCAGCGATTCGCGACA
>JBBTDS010000289.1:0-1497 GCA_038060875.1 Acidobacteriota bacterium
TGAGGCCGCGCTTTGCGCGTTCAGAAAGATTTCACTCCGACAGACTCCTAGGCTGCGTTACACTGGTAACAGGTGTCTCGCCGAGTCCTCCCAGCGCTGCTGCTGATGACCGCGGTCTCACTGGCGGCGGCCGAACAGGGCCAGTTGGATGCCAGCCCGTCGTTGTTCAGCGTGCTGGCGGCGATCAACGCCGCCGGCTACGACGCCGATCTCGATTCGCCGGCCAACAATCCGCTGCGGGAGATGGTGCGCAAGGAACTAACGGCGCGGCAGGTCCCGAGCCTGGCCGCGCTGAGACAGTTTTTCGCCGAGCACCGGCAGAAGGACTGGCCGGCGGAGCTCAGCCAGTACGTCTCCTTTGCCCTCAGCGTGGAGGACCCGCCGGACTTCAAGTACCGGTTCCCGGTCAACCAGCTTCCGCCGGACGTGTTCCCGCTCCAGGGTTTCGAGAAGCTGCTGGCGCGCTTCCACCGCGAGGCCAACCTGGAGGAGCTATGGCGGAAGGCGCAGCCGGCCTACGAGCGGGCCATCGCCCGATACCACGAGCCGGTCAGCCGCGCCGTGCTTGAAGTGAACGCCTACCTGCGCAACCCGACCAGCGGTTCGCTGGGGCGGCGGTTTCAGGTCTATGTGGACCTGCTGGGCGCGCCCAACCAGATTCACACGCGCAGTTACGCCGACGATTACTTCGTCGTCGTAACTCCTTCGCCGGAGCCGCAGACTGCCGACGTGCGGCATGCCTACCTGCATTACCTGCTCGACCCTGTCCTCATGAGGCACTCCGAGGCGGTGAACAAGAAGAAGGCGCTCATCGACTACGCGCTGGGCGCGCGGCTGCTGGAAGAGTCCTTCAAGCAGGATTTCCTGCTGCTGGCGACCGAGTGCCTGGTCAAGGCGGTCGAGGCGCGGCTGGCGCCCCGGTACTCGGGCAGGCAGGCGCTGGTGGAGCAGGCGCTGCGGGAAGGCTACATCCTGACGCCGCATTTTGCCGAATCGCTGCCGGGCTACGAAAAGCAGGAGCAGGCGATGCGCTTCTACTTCCCGGAGCTCGCCAACGCCATCGACCTGAAGAGGGAACAGCAGCGGCTGGATAAGGTGGAGTTCGCGCAGCAGCGGGCCGTGCGCAAGGCGAAGACGGTTCCGCCCGAGAAGAAGCCGGAGCTGGCCGGATCGCAGAAGCTCCTGGAGGAGGCCGAGCAGCTTTACAACGGCCGCGAGCTGGAGAAGGCCAGGGAAGGCTTCCTGAGAGTGCTGCGAGAGACGGATGAGAAGCCGCTGCACGCGCGGTCGTACTATGGCCTGGCGCGCATCGCCGCCCTTCAGAAGGATCCCGAGCTGGCCCAGAAGCTGTTCCAGCGGACGCTGGAGTCCTCGCCGGATGCGCAGGTGAAGGCGTGGGCGCACGTGTATCTGGCCAGGCTGGCCGAAGCAGCGGGCGAACGGCCGCAGGCGGAGGAGCAGTACCGGGCTGCGCTGGCGGTGGCCGGCGCCTCCGAG
>JBBTDS010000289.1:1597-12036 GCA_038060875.1 Acidobacteriota bacterium
ATCCTCAAGGTCCTGCCCAAGCCGCGCCCGGACATTACCGATGAGCAGTGGGACGGCGCCAAGAGGGATTTCGCCTCCCAGGCTCATGAGGCGCTGGCGCTGGCCGGACTGGCCCGCAAGAAGTACGATGCCGCCATCACCGAATTCAAGCTGGCGGTTGAGACGGCGGCCAATCCGGACCCGGCCACGATGGTGCGGCTGGGCGCGATCTACAACTTGGCCGGCAAGCACGATGATGCGATCGCCGTGCTCGACAAGGTGATGGCTGGCGCCGAGGTGCACCCGACCATCAAGCAGTTCGCCCAGGCCGAGCGCGCCCGCGCCTTCCAGGCCAAGGGCGGCGCCGCCAAGCCGACGGCGCCGGCGCCGTCGGCCCAGGCCGCTCCGGCCGCGCCGCCGGCAGCGCCGCAGCCCGAAGCCAAGAAGCCCTGACGCTGGCGTTCGCATGCTCGCGGACCTGGGGGAGATCGAGGCGGCCATCGGTTACGCCTTCAACAACCGGGACCTGCTGCGCCGCGCGCTCACTCACGCCTCCCACGCTTACGAGACCGACCCCACGGTAGTTGCCGACAACGAACGGCTGGAGTTTCTGGGCGACGCAGTGCTGGGCTTTCTCACCAGCGAGTACCTCATCGAGCGCTATCCCGCGTATCGGGAAGGGCGGCTGTCGATTATCAAGAACTACCTGGTCAGCGCCACGCACCTGTATGAAGTGGCCGAACGGCTGGACCTCGGCCGGTACCTCCTGCTGGGCCGCGGCGAAGAGCTGAGCGGGGGCCGCGCGAAGAAAGGGCTGCTGGCCGATGCCATGGAGGCGCTGATTGCAGCCGTTCACCTGGATGGCGGCATCGGTGCGGCCCGCGCCTTCGCCGTCCGGAATGTCTTCGAAGGCGGCGACGCGGCCGAGGGCGGCGAGGCGCCGTTCACCAACTTCAAGGGCGCTTTGCAGGAAAGCGCCCGTGCCCTGAACCTGCCGTCGCCGCGCTACAGCGTGGCGCGGGAAGACGGGCCGGCCCATTCCCGCCGCTTCACGGTCGAGGTCCGCGTCGGCGACCGCTGGCTGGCCCAGGGCGAGGGCTGCTCCAAGAAGAGCGCGGGTCAGAATGCCGCCCAGGCGGCGTTGAAGCAGATCATGGAAGAGAGCGGGTGAACCCCGCTAGCGCGGCTCCCGCGCTTCGCGGACGTGGGCGATGTTGGGATAGCCGTTCATCGCCAGCCGGCAGGAGGCTTCCGGGCCGTGAGTGCGGCGGCGGCGCTGGGGCCGCCGCCCTGCCAACTTACTGCTCTGGGATTACGGCGCCGCTCCGCCGGCGATGATCCGACTTCCGAATACGTCGTCCTCAAAATCGAACATGCTCGTCTTGTCCCGGCGATCGGTCCAGATGGCAAACAGTAGTGTGTTGTTTGCCGCCAGATCGTTGTAGTCGCCGGTGAAGCTGAAGTCTTGGATCGACGACGCCTCCGAGACACGGAAGTTCGAGAAGAACAGAGCCTGTCCCGGGGGCTTCCGCGCGTAGAAGATGTCGTAGTACAGGTTGGGCGAATCGCACGGCCCCAGGGGCGCGGTGAAGCAGTCCGCCGGGTCCGAGGTCGGAAGCTCAGGGGCTAGCCGGGTATCCTCGAAGATCACGTGGACGGTAGAGTCGTCGAACAATTCCGATCCGTACTGTGTCTTCAGAGCCGCATAACCCTGGGCCCTGGCCATGCCGTCATCGTTTACCGTTATGGGCGAGGACCATGACCCATAGGGCGGCCCCGCGCTCGTGATGTATCGTACATCACCATCCTCAGGAGTCAATGAACCGGCTACGGGGTCGTGAGTGTAGACGATGTGAGCTCTTCCGCCTGGACCGATCTCAACGTCAGGGAACATGGCCCCCCACCAGCGCTTGTAGAACGTGAACGGGCCAAGCCAGAACGGCAGCTCATAACTGTCGGTCGCGGCGTTGACCGGAGTGCTGAAGCTGGCGCCATGGTCTGAGGATCGAGCGGTGCGTATGTTAAACGAACCAATCAGCCAGCCGTCGCTGCCCGAGTGGAACCAGGCGACCAGCACTTCCCCTCCGACCCCACCTGCCGGCCTGGAGCCCTGAACAAGGACAAACGGAAGCCCTGCACTGCCGCTGTCCAGAATCAGAGGGGCGCTCCAGGTCGCCCCTTGGTCACCCGAACGGGCGAAAGCGATGGAGTTCGGAGGAATCGGGGAGCCGACGTTGAATCGCGTTGCAGTGACGTAAGCCCAGGCGCTCTCGCTCCTGTCCGAGTGGGCGCCGACCCAGTTTTTGTCATACGCAAACCCTGGCTCGGTAAGGACCCCGCAGTAAGACCCCGGCGGGAAGGGCGGGGACGGACACGGAGTGAAGGTAATTGTATAGGGGTCGCCGTTCAGAGCGATGACCGGCCCTGTCCAGGTCGCACCGTCATCCACCGAGCGGCTGACAAGGATGTCGAAGTCCTCCGTCCGCGTAAAGAAAGCCGGAAAACCGGTAAAGTCAAACGTGGACTTGATATCCATGTAGGAGTAATAAACCCGGCTTCCATCCGGCGCATAAGCCACAACCGGGTCGCTGCAAGAGCTCGCCGCCGTAAGTTGCGGCATGTTGAAGCCAGCCGACCAGGTTGCGCCGCTGTCGGAGCTGGTAAAGGCGCGGCACCGGTTGGTGGTTGGAGCCGGCAGACCGAACCAGTGGCTGCCCGCCACCAGCTTCTTCTTGTTCTTGGGACTGGCCGCAACGGTCGGCTCATTCTCGTGTTTCGTCGGGTGAGCACTAACCGCTACGTCCATGAGCTTCTTGGCATTAGCGTTGCCGGGAGGGCTGCCGCTTTGGAGCGACTTGCCGGCGATCTCGGTGATCCCATAGGTCTGAGCCAGAACACTTGATGCCCCTCCCCCCATTTTCTCAACCATGTCCCGAATCTCCGGCGGCGGGACCATGGGAGGAATCTCCTGGGCCACTCCGGCCGGAAGACCAACGAGCAGTAACGTCGTCACCAGGACGGCCGCATAAACGACACGAGCGTCTGATTTTCGCCGAAAGGTTGGTGTCATAGAGTCTCCTTTGTTTGAAACGTTCTGGTTTCTACGCTCGTTCGAGGACTTGGCCCCGAACGAGTGGCCCCCGCGGGGCGGGAGGCGACCGGAATCGACGTCAGCGGCGTCTCCGCCTGCCCATCGGATACCGAGTCATCCCCCCTGCTTCTTGCTGGTGGGTTGACTGAGATCCCCTCCCTCTTCTCTATTACGGCCTCCCCATGCACTTGCCTGGAAACCGCGTGCTACGTAGAATTATGCGACGTCTTTGTCGCGCGGTCAAGCCTGGAATCCAGTGCTCTTCCGGCATTTTACATTATTACGGGATGCTGGCCCAGCCGTACTCGCCGTCAAGGGTACGTTTCGCCGCGCAAACGGTGCGCGCCCCTGACCGCTGCGGGCGGCTGAGCGGAGCGCATCTTATACGAGGGCAAGAGGATATGGGGTCGCGCTGCCTGCTCGTGCCAACGCGGGGACGCTACCCACCCGTTAGTGAGGCTCGGCCGCCTCGCGGACGTGGGCGATGTTGGGATAGCCGTTCATCGCCAGCCGGCAGGAGGCTTCCGGGCCGTGGAAGCGGGGCGCGTGGAAGGTGAAGA
Organism: Acidobacteriota bacterium; assembly: GCA_038060875.1. Taxonomy (GTDB): domain Bacteria; phylum Acidobacteriota; class Terriglobia; order Bryobacterales; family Bryobacteraceae; genus JBBTDS01. The sequence goes on from JBBTDS010000289.1 coordinate 5,228, forward strand.
TCGGCACGTACACCACGTCACCCTCCTCGGCGATGACGACGCCGACGTTCTCGATGGGGTAGCGGACCTTGCCCGCCAGGATCAGCCAGAACTCGGCGCACTCGGGGTGATAGTGGCCGCGGTCGTTCGGGTTGAGCGGCGGCAGGTTCTTCTCCCAGCCGTAGATGACGTTGGCCACGCCGCGGTCGTCGTTGACGAAGCGGTGCGTGAAGTTGCGCCCGTGGTGCTCGGGCTGCGCCGCCAGTTCATGGAGGTTGATGTGGGGCTGGTTGCCGCCGTCGTATGGGCCGGGTGTGCGGTTCATCAGCGCCCTGATCCAGCGGAAGCCGGGCAGGCTGGGCGGTTCCACTTCCGCCGGGTAGAAGGTTTTGGCCCCGGCGATATTCACCTCGAAGCGCAGCGAAGGCTGGTCGCCCGCCGTCTCCATTGAGTAGATGGTCTGCATCGGCGCCTGCACCATCGAGCCGCGGGTGGCCACCAATGGCTGCTGGCCTTCGATCTCGAAGCGGATCTGCCCCTCCAGCACGATCCACCACGCGCGGGTGTCGGGGTGCAAGCGCGGCGTCACCTTGGCGCCGGGAGCGGAGAAGACGTACTCGCCGCGGTGCTGCTCGTCATCGACCACCACCTCGCGCCAGTTCGATTCGCCCTTGTGCCTGGCCTTGAGGTCGGCCACACGCGTCAGGGGCCGGTGCGGCGGCGAGTACTTTCCGGCTTCGACGGATTTCAGCGCCCAAAACGGCTTCTCCGGACCGCGGGGCTTCGGCTGTGCCGAGACCGGCAGGGCGAGTGCAATGGCGGCCCAGAGCGTGGCGGAAGTGCGATTCGTGCGCATACGTTTCCATAGAGTATATTCCAGGTGAGGTGCGGTTTTTATCAAGCGGCTTGAGGATTACTTCCACTTCCAGGCGCTCGGCACGAACTGGAGGACCGAGACGCTGGCCGGCGTGCAGCAGCGTATTGTGGCCGCGGTGCCGGTGGAGCTGCACGCCTCGGTGGCGGCCGGCATCGTAGTGCCCAACCCGCATACCACCGTGGCGCTGGGGAACCCCCGCGAGCCCAACACGCTGCTGGCTCTCTTCGGGCTGCTGGTGATCTCGGCGCTGATGGCCTGGCGCGTGCGCGCGGCGATGCTGGTGGCATCCTCGCCACCACCGCGCTGGGCGGCGTCTTCGGGCTGGCGCACTGGCGGCCGCAGCCGCTTTCCTGGCAGGAGATGTCGGCCGCCGCGCTGAAGCTGGACATCGGCGCTGCGGTGGCGGTCGGGTTGCTGGAGATCGTCTTCGTCTTCTACTTCGTCGTGCTATTCGACAACGTCGGGACGCTGATCGGCGTGACCAAGAAGGCCGGCCTGCTGTTTGTGCTGGCGCTGTTCGTTGCTCCGGTGGTTGGCGTCATTCCGGCCGCGGCCACCGTGCCGGCGCTGTTCGTGGTGCGGTTCGCGTACCTGACCAGCCGGGAGTAGCGGGTGGGCAGCCGCCGCGCGGTCGAATTTCGAGGTTGTGTAGCCTGTCCCCGAAATTGCCGCGGTCAGCGCTTGCGGCGGGGACGTTCGAGGTTGTCCGGCGCGCTGCGGATAGCTTCGCGCCGCTCCGTCTCCGGAATCTGTGCGTAGGCCGGCGTCGCCATGCCGGCGATCCTGATTGGCGCCGGCCGGTCGGCCCGCCACGCGGTCAGTTGGCGGCAACACTGCTCCAGGCGGTCGCGGTTCTTGGGGTCGGCGGCCAGGTCGCGCTCCTCTTTCGGGTCGTTCTTCAGGTCGTAGAGCTCGCGCGTTCCGGTGCAGTCCAGGCTGTTGTCGATGAACTTCCAGCGGCCATCGACCACCATCGCGCTGCGAAGCTGCGAGTAGCAGCGGTCCTTCCAGTTGGGGTCCTTGCCGCGGGCCAGGTTGAGCAAGCTGCGGCCCTGCACGCCCGCAGGCGCAGGGATGCCGGCTGTCTCGAGAATGGATGGCAGCAGGTCGGTGTTCTCGACGACCTTCTCCACTACGCCTCCGCTGTTTTCGGGCGAGACCCGCGGGTCCCTCCACAGCAACGGCACGCGCGCCGAGCCCTCATATTGGATGCCCTTGAACCAGCGCCCGCGGTCGCCGAGCATGTTGCCATGGTCGGCGGTGAACAGGACCAGCGTGTTGGCGGCCATGCCAAGCTTGTCGAGTTCGGTCAGGACGCGGCCCACCTGCTCATCGACGTGCGTGATGGCGCCGTAGTAGAGCGCGCTCATCACGCGCATCATGCGCTCGTCGTCCACCCAGTGGCGCCGGGCGCGGTCGCGCTGCGCCGCCCGCATCTCGCGCGCGTTCGGCGGCAGCTTGGGAATCGGCATGACCTTCGGGTCGTACATGCTGAAGAACGGCTCGGGCTCGACCGAGGGCGAATGAGGCTTCAGGAAGCTGGTGAACAGGAACCACGGCTGCGGCTGGTCCTTGCGGCTGCGCAGGTACTCGATGGAGCGCGCGGTGATCCACTCGGTTTCGAAATCCTCGCGCGGGTGCTTGAAGAGGCCGACGTCGCGGCCCAGCGGGTCGTCGGGCCAGGGGCAGGTGCCCGGCACGATGGGCCACTTCCCCGGCGAGCCGTGTTTCTTCTTGAGGTACGCGTTGTAACCGAGATCGGGAGTGGGACCCTCGGCGCTGAAGCTCCAGAACTGATCGAAGCCGTAGTCGAAGCGCGCCGGCGTGTAGTGCAGCTTGCCCGCGATGGCCGTATGGTAGCCGTAGTGCTTCACGATCGAGGGGAGGAAGATCTCGCCGTTGTGCGCCGGGATGCCGTTGCCCGTTACGCCGTGGACATGCGCGTAGCGCCCGGTGAAGGCCGAAGCGCGCGCCGGCGAGCAGACGGGCGAAACGGTGTAGGCGCTGCTGAATCGGACGCCTTCGCGGGCCAGTCGATCAAGCGTGGGTGTGCGGACCACCGGGTGATTGGCGCAGCCCAGCGCGTCCCAGCGCATCTCGTCCACCATGACGAACAAGATGTTGGGCCGCGCCGTGGTGGCCGGCAATGAACCTGCGAGGCCGGCCAGCAGCGCGCGCCGGGATAGTTGGGGCATCGGTCATCTCCGCCGGCGCGCCTTCTTGCCGCCCTTGGCGGGGCGGTCGTTGCGTGACCAGCGCGGCGCGGCAAGCTGCCGATTCCAGGCGTCGTAGTCGGTCTGGAGTTCCTTGAGCCTGGCGGGCTGGGTGGTGGCCAGGTCCCTGCTCTCGCCGACGTCCTCGGCCAGGTTGTAGAGCTGCGCCGCGCCGTCGGGGAGCCGCAGCGTTTTCCAATCGCCCTTGCGAATGGCCGACTGCGGGCCGAAGCGCCAGTAGAGCGCCTGGTGCGGCGATCCCTGCTTCTGGCCGGTCACATACGGCAGCAGGTCCACGCCATCCAGGCCGGCCTTGGAAACATCCCCGCCCCCCGCGGTCACGGCGGTGGGCAGTACGTCCAGCGCGATCACCGGCTGCCGGTACACCGAGCCGGCCCGCAGGCGGCCCTTCCACTGCATCAGGAACGGCACGCGGATGCCGCCTTCGAGCACCTGGCCCTTGTAACCGCGCAGCGGGTCGTTGCGCGAGGTGGTGTTGGGCGTGGGGCCGCCGTTGTCGCCGACGAAGAAGATCAGCGTGTTGTCTTCCAGCCCGGTTTCGCGCAGCTTCGAGAGCACGCGGCCGACACTATCGTCCAAAGCCGACAGCATGGCGGCGAAGGTGCGGCGGCGCTGGTCCTGAATCGAGCTGAAGCGCGCCAGGTATTTCTCGGTGGCCTGAGCCGGGTTGTGCACCGCGTTGAAGGCGAGGTAGAGGAAGAAGGGATCCTTGCGGCGGCGATCGATGTAGGCCACCGCCTCGCGGGCGAAGGCGTCGGTGAGGTATTCGGACTCCTTCGCCGGCTCGGCGCCGCGCAGGATTGCATCCGGTCTCGGACCGGCCCCGAGCAGGTAAGGATGCGCGCCGCCGAGAAAGCCGAAGTACTCGTCGAAGCCGCGCTTGAGCGGGTGGAACTCGGGCCGATAGCCGAGGTGCCACTTGCCGACCATGCCGGTGGAGTAGCCAAGCTGCTTCATGCGGTTGGCCAGCGTGACCTCGGTGAGCGGCAGGCCGAAATGCCGGTCGGCCTCCTCGGCCGGGCCGGGATTGAACTCGTGGCCGAAGCGCTGCTGGTAGCGGCCGGTGGTCCAGCCCGCCCGGGTGGGGCTGCAAACGGGGCAGGAAACGTAGCCGTCGGTGAAGCGCACGCCGCTGCGGGCGATCGAGTCGATGTTCGGAGTGGGCACGTCCTTGCAGCCTTGCACTCCGATTTCGGCGTAGCCGTGGTCGTCGCTGGCGATGAAGATCACGTTAGGTTTGCGCTGCGCCGCGCCGGGCGCCAGCGCGGACGCGCCGATGAACGATGCCGATGTCTTGATGAATTCGCGTCGGTTCAATGCGGGTCCTCCTTGCAGCAGACTGTTGGTTTCCCGGTCGCGGCAGGTGTCATCAGCTTCGTCCAACGAGGTACCTGCCAAGCCAGAGCTTCAGATCCTCGTAGTCTTTCAGTTCCGTTTCCGACTCGATCCGCCGGTGCTCCTCGATAGCCGGTTTCGTGAAGTGCGAGGTGGTGACGATCAGGCTCTTGTTGGCATAATGCATCTTCTGTACGCCGTAGACTTCCCGAACCACTCCGACGCCGACAGGTCTCTCAGGGGCATAACGTTTACATTCGACGAGCACCAAGATTGAGAGTATCCGGTTCTTGATGTGGGCCAGGATGTCCATGCCCCGGTCCCTCGTCAGTTGGGTCAGCTCCACAGAGAAGCCGGAGTCCTTCAGGATTCTTGCCACCAGCTCCTCGAACTTGCGGGGAGAAAGGTCATGCAAGTCATCCGGGTGCCGGGCCAACCACCGCAGTACCTCGTCGGTGAAGTCAACAATGACTGGCCTGACTTCGTGCACTTCTGCTTCTAGGGGCTTTGCCTCGATGTACAGTAATCTCAACTCAGGGAGGAGTTCTTCCTGTCCCAACTCCCGCTCGAGGAGAGCGACCTTCTCCTCCAGACCGCTCTTGGCAGCTTCCAGTCGCGCCTCATAGACCGCCTCAGGGAAGACTTCCACAAAGTCGCGATGCCCCATCAACCGTACGGGGCCGCTTACAATCGCCAGACTACGCCGCAGCTCGGCAGGCAGGAGGATTCGACCCTGGCTGTCAACCTCGGTGAGGCAGCCAAGATAATTCGCGCTAAACAATAGGTCTTGCGCGGCTTGGTGATCGGAGTGCAGACCCTCGAGAATTCGTACGTTCTCGCGCCAGACGGCAAGTGGATAGATCCTGGCCGTTGTGAGATCAAACGACGTGATGAAGTGGCTTCCGCCGGGGTCTCCCGCTAGGGCCTCCCGCAGAAGCGCAGGGAGCTTTAGTCGCCCCTTGTCGTCAACCCGAGCCTGGAAAACGCCCGGTGGCAGCTCCGGCTGAACGCTTAAGCCGCGGGGCACGTCCTGTTGGTCCCCGCCACCAGGATTGATGTAACGAGTCACTTTGCCACCGGTTCCAGCACCTCAATATCCTTGAACCACACCTCGGTCTCGCGCTTGCCGTGGGCTTGGAGCGCCAGGTGGCCCTCCAGGCGGCCCTGGATGTCATTGGGGAGATCCACGGTCTTGAAACCGTTGACATGGATGACGACGCGGCGGCCGTGGACCGAGACGGTCATCTCGTTCCAGTCGTCTTTCTTGACCACCGCGTTGTCCTCCGGCGCCGTCACCCAGCGGCGGCCGCCGACTTCGTAAAGCCCGCCGGTGGCTTTGGCCTCGTCAATGTCGGCTTCGTAGCCGGCCAGGGTCTTCTGGTCGGCGCGCACGAAGAAGCCGCTGTTGCCCTTCACGATCTTGAATTTCAGGCGGGCGGTGACATCCTTGTAAGCGCCGTCGCTGATGAGGAAAGCGGTGCGCGCATCGCCGGCCGCGCTGGCGGCGTGAATGGCGCCGCTTTCAATGGTCCACGTTCCGCCGCCGGAGCGGGTCCAGCCATCCAGCGTCTTGCCATCCCACACCGGCTTCCAGGCGTGACGGCCGAGGTCCTGAATCCGGATGTTGCGCCAGCGGACCTGGACCGGTTTTTCGCCCTTGTAAGCGTGGACCTGAAGCGCGATGAAGCCGGTCTGGTCGAGCGGGTCCACCAGGTCGGCGCAGGCGACGCCGTTGACCCAGGTCTTGATCGAGTCGCCGCGGGCCACGACGCGATAGTGGTTCCACTGGTTATCCTTGAAGGCCTTGCTGGCCGCCGGATCGGCGGCGATGCTGGCGATCCAGCCGCGGCGGGCCTCGTCGTAGATGCCGCCGGAGTTGCCGGCCTTTTCGTTCGAGACCTCGACCTGGTAGCCGTGCACGCGCCCGGCCGGGTGCTTCCGCTCCACCATCCGCTTGCCGTTGAACGTCTGCACGGTAGCGTCGGCGGCGTAACGGTGGCTGCGAATCTGGACGCCGGAGTTCAGTGCGGGATCGGTTTTCGTCTCGAATTCGAGAATGAAGTCGCCGTACTCCCTCTTGGTGCAAAGGAAGCTGTTTGGGCTGCCTTCGGCGGTCGTCCCAACGATAGTCCGTTCCTCGACCTTGTAAGGGGCGGAACCGTTGCAGACCCCCCAGCCGTCAAGCGTCTTGCCGTTGAACAGCGGAACCAGTTTCTCCTGGGCGCTGCCGGCAAGCGGCAGCAAGGCCAAAGTGATAGTAGCTACGCGCCGGATCATGAGGATTATGGTACCTGATCGAGCGCGCGGCGCGTGCGGGAACCGGACTTCGGATTCCAGACCTCCTGACATATCCCCCGCGTGAAATGTCCGGTTTCAGGTGGGGG
>JBBTDS010000290.1:0-7091 GCA_038060875.1 Acidobacteriota bacterium
ATGGAGAACGCCCATTCTACACGTACTCACTTTGCGGCGAAGCCGCGCTGTGCCGGTTTGATCGTCGTTGTCGCCCGTGTGCGGGCGTGGGTCGAAACTAGGAAACATGCAGGCTGTCCCCATTTACAATGGGGAGATGGACAACAGGGCAATCGCGCGGCTGCTGGGCGAGACCGCCGACCTGATGGAGATCGCCGGCGAGGACCCGTTTCGCATTCGCAGTTACCGCAACGGCGCGGCGGCGATTGAGAACTACCCGGAGCGGGTGGCGGAGATGCTTGCCGATCCCAGCCGGAAGGTCACCGATATTCCTGGGATCGGCAAAGGGCTGGCGGCGGCGCTGGAGGAGATCCGCCGGCGCGGGTCGTTCGAGCGCCGCGACAAGCTGCTGGAGAAGTATCCGCCGACGGCGCTGGAGCTGCTCAAGATCCAGGGGCTGGGGCCGAAGACCATCGCCGTGCTGTGGGAGCACTACCGCGTCAGCACGGTGGACGACCTGGAGCGCATCTGCCAGGAACAGAAGCTGCGCGTGCTGCCGCGGCTGGGCGCCAAGCTGGAGGAGAAGATCCTGCGTTCGATCGTGCGCTACCGGCAGAGCGCCGGGCGGTTCCTGCTGGACTTCGCCGACGAGGTCGCCCGCAGCCTGGTCGGGTATCTGTCGGAGACGCCGGGGATCGAGCGCATCACGCCGGCGGGGAGCCTGCGGCGGGGCAAGGAGACGGTCGGCGACCTGGACCTGCTGGTGAGCGGGCCGAACGCGGCCGCGGCGCTGGAGCGCTTCGCCGCCTGGCCCGAGGTGGTGGAGATGCTGGGGCGGGGAACCAACAAGGCCAGCGCCAAGATCGGCGCCCAGGCCATCCAGGTGGACGTGCGCGCGCTCGCGGCGGACAGTTACGGCGCGGGCCTCCAGTACTTCACCGGCAGCAAGGAGCACAACGTCGCCCTGCGGGGCCGCTGCCTCAAGCTCGGCTACACGCTCAACGAGTACGGCCTGTTCCGCCTCGACGATGAAACGAAAGCGGCCGGCGAGACCGAGGAGGAGATTTACCGGAAGCTGGGGCTGGCCTGGATTCCGCCCGAGCTGCGCGAGAACCAGGGCGAGATCGAACAGGCGGCCGGGGGCCGGCTGCCGCGGCTGGTGGAGCTTTCCGAGATCCGCGGCGATCTGCACATGCACACCACCGAGAGCGACGGGCGCGCCACCCTGGCCGAGATGGCCGCGGCGGCCCGCGCATGCGGCTACGAGTACGCCGCCCTCACCGATCATTCCAAAGCGCTGGCCATGGCCAACGGGCTGGACGAAGCGCGCGTGGTCGCCTTCGCCCGGCAGGTGCGGGAGGTCAACGCCCGCGGCGAGCTGGGCATCCACGTCTTCTCGGGGATCGAGTGCGACATCCGCCGCGACGGCTCGATGGACCTGGCCGCCGACGCGCTGGCCGAGCTGGACCTGGTGATCGGCAGCGTACACAGCTATATGAACCTGGAGGCCGCCGAGATGACCGACCGGCTGCTGCGGGCGCTGGAGTGTACTCAGCTTCGCGTGCTGGGGCACCCGACGGGGCGGCTGCTGCTGGCCCGCGATCCGTTCCAGTTCGACTTCGAGCGCGTGGCTAGCGAAGCCGCGCGGCGCGGCGTCTTCCTGGAGATCAACGCCAGCCCGGAGCGGCTGGACCTGCACGACACGCTGCTGCGCGCGGCCAAGGCGCGGGGCGCGAAGTTCGTCATCGCCACCGACGCGCACCACCCCAAGCACCTGCTGAACATGCGCTACGGGGTCATGATGGCGCGTCGGGGCTGGCTGGAAGCGGGCGACATCGTCAACACGCTGGCGCTGGACGGGTTTAGGGCGGCGATCAGGCGGGGGTGAAGGAAGACGGCGGGTCGGGCATGCCCGACCCCTACTGGCCTGGGGAGAACTCGATCCAGCCCAGCTCGGGGCGCGGGGCGGGAGCGGTCGGGGTGGGCGGGATCATGCCCGGCCACTCGAAGTGCGGCGTCTTGCCCTGGTCCCAGGCTTCGGCGATGCGGCGGGCCAGGGCGGCCACCGCTTCGGCCTCGGCGAAGCGGCCCAGGCCGCGGTAGGCCTCGGCGAGCTTTTGCAGCGTCTGGACGACCCAGGAGTCCGGAGGCTCGGCGGTCTCGTTGAACAGGGCCAGGGAATAGCGGAGCAGCAGCTCGGCGGCGCGGCACTTACCCTGGCGGGTGTACAGTTCGCCCAGCCGGCTGTAGACCCCGGCCAGCGAGATGTCGGTGCGGCCGATGATGTCGCCCTGGATTTCGATGAAGCGCCACAGCAGCGGGGCGGCCTCGTTGAAGCGGCCGTGCCTGAAATACCACTCGCCCATCTTTCTGAGGGTGACGGACGTGTCCCAGTGGCTGGTTCCGAGCATGCGCTCCTTGATGGCCAGCGCGCGGCGAAAGGCGGACAGCGCCGCCCAATCCTCGGCCTCGGCGCCGCAGATCTCGCCGAGCAGGTCCAGGTTCCAGGCGACGCTCAAGTCGTCGCTCTCTCCGCTCGGGTCCAGCACGCTGAGGGCGCGCCGGCAGGCCACCAGGGCCGGCTGCGTGAGTCCCAGCATTCTGTATGTGGAGGCGAGGTTGGAGAACACCGCGCCCAGATCGCGCGCGCAATCCCCGGTGGCCCGGCTCAAGACGGCGGTGGCGCGGCGGAACAGGTTGGCCGCCTCGGCGTAGCGCTCCTGCTGGCAGCGGAGGACGCCCATGCGGTTCAGCGTCCTGGCCAGCCGCGGGTCGCCGTTGCCGAGATCTTCGGCCAGCGCGAGCGCCTTCGCCAGCAACTCGGAGGCGAGCTCGATCTGGCCGGCGTGAAACGCGGCTTCGGCCAGATGGCTATAAAAGCGCCAGCCGATCTCAGCCGCCTGACAGTGCAACTGCAATGCAGTCATCGAAGTCACCGCCAAAACTCCTAGTAAACTATAATAGAACAGAATTCCATTTTTTTGTACCTATTTTTCGAGGGCGCCGGCCGCCGGGCCCGCTTGCCGGCGGCGCGTCGCCAAGGCTAATAATAATGTAATAACCAAGGTTATTAATTGATTTACTCCCAGGATCAGTCTTGTTTCTTCCGGTATTGTCTAATATGCTGAATAATTAGGAAGAGAATGGAGAGAACTGGTCTATGATGCTGCTGGCGTGGGCGGCGGTCCTGTCGCTGCTGGTGGTCGCCGTGGTGGTGGCGCGGCGCGCGACCGTGGCCGTGCGGCGCGCGCAGGCGGTCCCGATTCCCTGGAGCCGGGTGACGCCGCAACAGTACCGGCCGATGGAGCGGTTCTTCCCGGCGGCGGATTACGAGTTCCTGGCCGTACAGCCCGGCTTTCGCCCGGAGATCGCCGAAGGAGTGCTGGCGGAACGGCGGCGGCAGATGCGGCCGTATTTCCGCAGCCTCGGCCGGGATTTCGAGAACCTGCGGGCAGTGGGGAAGCTGTTGCTGCGCTCGCGTTCGGGAGGACGGCACGGGCCGGTGTTCGCGCTGTGGAAACAGCGGCTGCGCTTCTGGTACATCCTGGCGGCCGCCGACGGGGGGCTGCTTTCGGAGACGTCCGGACTGCGGGCCGAAGACGTACGGCGGCTGGCGGAGCCGGTGGAGACGATCATGGGCCAACTGGGATCGCTGGGCGCGGCCTCGAGAACGGCAAAGAAGGCGTGAAAGAGCCGGTTGGCAGGCGAAAGGGCCTGCCCCACGGGTGGCTGCGGGTGGCAGACGACAAAAAACGATCGTCTGCCCCACGCGCCTGCCCCACGGGTGCCCCGCACGGTATCCTAATAGATGACGTGCCGATTCCCGCCTCCGAGTTCCTTTCCGTGGAGAAGTACGAGCTGGGCAACGGCCTGCGGGTGGTTTTTTCCCGCGACCATTCGAGGCCGGTGGCCGCCATCTACGTCATCTATGGCGTGGGGGCGCGGTCAGAGCAGCGGGGGCGCACCGGCTTTGCCCACCTGTTCGAGCACATGATGTTTCAGGGCTCGGCCAACGCTCCCAAGGGGACGCACTTCAAGCTGGTGGAATCCAACGGCGGCTCGCTGAACGGCTCCACCCACCCGGACTACACCGATTACTTCGAGGTCCTGCCCAGCAACAAGCTGGCGGTGGGCCTGTGGCTGGAAGCGGACCGCATGCGCGGGCTGAGCATCAACGAAGCCAACCTGGCCAATCAGAAGGAGGCGGTCAAGCAGGAGCGGCGGCTGGCGTTCGACAACCGGCCTTACGCCATCGCCATCCTGGAGCGCTGGCCCGAACTCGCCTTCCGCAACTGGGCCAACTCGCACTCCTTGATCGGCTCCTTCGCGGACCTGGAGGCGGCGACCGTGGACGACGTCACGCAGTTCTTCAAAACCTACTACGCCCCGAACAACGCGGTGCTGGCGATCGCCGGAGATTTCCAGGCTGCGGAAGCCAGGAGGCTGATCGAAGCGTATTTCTCGGACATCGAGCCGCAGGCGCAGCCGCGGCGGCCCGATCTCAGCGAGCCGGTTCAAGCCGAGCCGCGCGAGGAAACGCACCGCGACCCGCTGGCCCAGGTGCCGGCGGTGGTGGTGGGCTACCCGGGCCCGGCGCGACGGACGCCCGGCTATTACAGGCTGGCGATGCTGGATATCGTGCTGACCGCCGGCGAGAGCTCGCGCTTCTACCAGCGGCTGGTGAAGGGGAGGAAGTCGGTGATCCAGTACGAGGCCAACCTGGGCTGGCCGTTCGCCGGCCCGAGCGACTACCGCGATCCGGGCCAGTACGCGATGTTTCTGCTGCACCACCCGCAGGTGAGCGCCGGCGAGGTGGTCCGGCAGGTGGAAGAGGAGATCGGCGCCGTTCGGGACCAGGGCGTGGCGGAGGAGGAACTGGCGCGCGCCCGGACGTGGCTGCGCGCGGCCCGCATGCGGCAACTGGAGAGCTCGCGCGCGCGGGCCATGCTGCTGGGCCAGTACGAGCTGCTGGACGGCCAGCCGGAGCTGGTGAACACCGAGATCGGCGCTTTTCTTGACGTCGAGCCGGGGGAGATCCAGGCCGCCGCCGGACAGTACCTGGCGACGCAGAGGCGGAGCGTGCTTGAGATTGCGCCGGGCGGGGGCGAGGGATGATCGACCGCCGCCAGCCGCCGCCGACGCCGGAGCTGCCGCGCTACAGGCTTCCGCCGGTGGTGGAGACGAAGCTGGCCAACGGGCTGGAGGCGCTGCTGGTCGAGGACCGGCGATGCCCGCTGGTGAGCGCGAGGCTGGGCTTTCCCGCCGGGTCAAAACACGACCCGGCCGGACTGTACGGACTCGCCGAGAGCACGGCCGCCCTGCTGACCGAGGGCACCACGCGCCGCACGGCGCGGGAGATGGCCGAGGAGGCGGCCGCCATCGGCGGGTCGGTGCGCGCCGGGGCGGGGGCCGACACTCTGGTGGTGGCGGGCGATGCGCTGGCGGAGAATCTCGGCCGGCTGCTGGATCTGATGGCCGACGCGGCGCGGAACGCCGTGTTCCCCGAAGAGGAAGTCCAGTTGCGCAAGCAGAACCGCAGGCAGGAACTGCTGGCGCAGCGAGCGCGGGCCGAGTACCTGGCGGACGAGAAGCTGACCGAGGTCGTGCTGGCGCCGCATCCGTACGCCCACCAGTCGCCGACGCTGGAATCGATCGACCGGCTGGAGCGCGGCCTGCTGGCCGGCTTCGGCCGCGGCCACCTTACGCCAGCCGGCGCGGTGCTGATCCTGACCGGCGCGCTGCCGCCGCCGGCGCAGGTCCTGGAGACGATCGAGGAGGCGTTCGGCGGCTGGGAGCCGCGGCAGCCGCCCGCGCCGCCGGCCGCCCGCTTCCCGGAGCCCAGCCGCTCGATTACGCTGATCGACCGGCCCGGGTCGGTGCAGGCCGACATTCGTCTGGGGCGGCTGGCGGCGAATCGCGCCAGCCCCGACTATTTTCCCCTGCTGGTGGGCAACACCATTCTCGGCGGCGGCGCCAGCTCGCGTCTGTTCGCGAACATTCGCGAACAGCGGGGCTACGCCTACGACGCCCACAGCGCGGTGCATCCGCTGAAGGACACCGGCTCGCTGGAGGTGGTCACGCAGGTCCGCAACGAGGTGGTGGACGCCGCCCTGGAGGCCGTGCTCGCCGAGATGAGCCTCATCGGCCGCGACGGCGTCTCGGAGGAAGAGCTGTCAACGGCGCGGAATTTCCTGAGCGGGGTGTTTGTCATCCGGCTGGAGACGCAGGAAGCGCTGGCCAACCAGTTGAGCGTGGTCAAGCTGATGGGGCTGCCGCTGGAGTACGTGGAGCAGTACACGGCGCGGGTGTGGGCGGCCGCGCCGGAGGAGATTCGCGCCGCGGCCGCGAGATACATGAATCCCGCGCAGGCGGCCATCGTGGTGGTGGGCGACGGCGCGAAGATTCTCAAGCCGCTGGAGAAGTTCGGGCCGGTGACGGTGGAGCGGGCCGGATGAAACTCGTCCTGCTGGAGCGGCGGCTGCGATGAAGCTGGCGGCGTGTCTGTTGGTGGCGCTGGCGGCGCCGGCGCAGTTCGCCCCCGACTGCTTCAGCAGGCCGGCCGATGCGCAGCGCGGGCGCATCCGGGCCGCCCAGCAGCGCGCCCTCAAGCTGCTGCGGCTGGGGACGGTTCGCATCCACACCCCGGCCGGCACCGATTTCATGTTCCGCATGGGCGCGCGATCGGCGCCCGCCGGCGGCGGCGAGGTCGATCTGCCCGCCGGGGTGTTGCGCCTCGCGCCGGTCAACGAGTCCGCCAGCGGCAACATCGTCATCCCGGAAGCCCGCTTCGGCGGGACGGTGGCGAAAAAGGTCGTGCTGCAAATCGACAACGGGCGCCAGACGCGGGCGAAGGCCGAAGCGGGGCTGGAGGCGGTCGAGGCGGCGCGACGGTTCTGGGAGTTCGCCGTCGGCTTCAACCCGCAGCCCGGCTGCGGCGCCGGCGGGGTCTGGCTCAGCCTGGGGGGCGACGAGGGAGCGGGCGGGAACCCGCGCCGGTTCTTCTTCCCCGACGCCACCGTGCACGTGGATTACCGGTACCTGGTGCGGGACGGGAAGCTGGTTTTTCAGGAATCGCGGTAGCCGGCCGCGAAGGTGGACAAGCCGGGAGGCTT
>JBBTDS010000290.1:7191-16863 GCA_038060875.1 Acidobacteriota bacterium
GCCGCGAAGGTGGACAAGCCGGGAGGCTTATCCTACCTCTTTTCCTGCATCCCCGCCGTCTCTGCCGGCATCCAAACGGTAAAGGTCAGATCCGGCTGGGAGAACGCGGATTGGCCGACGGGGATTTCGGCCTGTGGCAATTTGAAGGCCGACGGAGGGGGTTGGCGAGTTGGGCCTGGGCCCGGGGCCGCTACTTGATGGTCCCGGGCTTAGGCGCCGGGGTAGCCGGCTTGATAACGGGGGCAGTGGGCCTGGAGGCCGGGGAGGACGACGGCCGAGCGGCGCCGGGAGGGGCCGCCGGCGGCGCGTTCCGGTCGTATAGATCCACGATGTCCTTGGTGATGTCGATGCCGTTGGCCGCGTAAAGCACCGCGAGCTGCGGCAGCGAACTGACATCGAGGACCAACGTGTAGACGTTGTCACGGGCGTACTTGTCGATCACCTGGATCATCCTGCCGCCCAGTTCCTCGAAGACCTTCTGCTGCTCCTGGTCGAACTCCGATTGCGCGTCCTCGGTGTCGCGATTGAGCGTCCGCGTTCTGGCATCTATGTCGCGCATCAGCTTCTGCCGGACCTCCTCGCTGAGCGTGTTGGCGCCCTGACGCAGCTTCTCTTGAAGGGCGGCAATCTCGCCCTGCTTCTTCTCCAACTCTTTACGCCGGGGATCGAACCTGTTTTGCAGCTCCTCGAAGGCCTTCTGGCCGTCCCTGGTGTTGACGATGGCGGCCCGGAAGTTAGTGATGCCCACCTTGGCGGGCTGCGCCTGCCCGTAGGCGAGACTGACGAGACCCAGCGCCAGCGCCGGCGTCTTCAATAGCTGTTTGTTCACGAAGTAGACTCCTGTTGGGATAATTGCATGATAGCACGGAGAAGACCGGCTGAAGCCGGTCCCACTTAGAACGTGCGACCGATGGTGAAGCGGAAGGTACGCTTCTGCTCATAGAAGGGGAAGGCCTGGCCGAAGGTCGCCACCGAGTTGATGAAAGTGGCCTGGTTGGGGAAGAAGGAGCGGTCGGCGACGATGGGCGGTTGCAGGAAACGGCGCACGATGGTCGGGTTGTAAGCCCAGTAGATGCGGAAGGGCGCGTTGACCACCGGCAGGAGCACCTGGAGCTCGACGCCGGTCGAGGTGCGGATGCGCTGGGTTCCCTCGGCGATTCTGGCGCGGCCGTCGAAGCCGGCCTGCGGGAACATCCCGTTCAGCGCCTTAAGCCGGTCGGGGTTCAGCGTGAGCTGGCTCGGCCGCAGCAGCTTGTTGATGCCGGCGTCGAAGAAGCCGGCCAGAATGACCGGGCCGACGATGGGGATGCGGTATTCGAAATTGCCGATGGCCTGGGCGTCGCCGCCGGGGAAGATCATCTGGTAAATCGGAATGCGCTGGGTGACCGGCGCGAACTGCTCCTGGCCGTCCACGATCACCTTCTGTTGCCGCGCCGAACCGTCGTCGTTGAGCACGTTGATGGTGGTTTCGCTGGGGATAAAGGCGATCGGGCTGACGCCCCAGATGTCGAAGCCGCGGACGTCCTGCTCGCCGCCGATGTACCAGCGGTTGAAGGGCGGGGCCACCTTGCCGCCGAAACCGCTGACGAAGGCGCCCAGCAAGTGGACGCCGAGAACGTGGCTCTTCTTCAGCGCCGGGCGGAAATACTTGATATCCACCGTGGGGGAGACCATGTTGACGTTGCCGCCCAGCCATGAGCCGGCGAAGCCGCCCGAGAGGGCGATGCTCTTGCCGCCGGTCGGGGTGATGGGGTGGTTCACGGTGTTGTAGGTATAAGAGGGGATGATCTGGCTGGTGCGGATGCCGGTCAGGGAGTTGGGCCCGCCCAGCCCCTGGAAATTGATGTAGTCGAAATACGTCTTGGCGGCGGTGCTGAGCACCGTGTATCGGGAGTCGCTGTAGCCGTAAGTGAGGCCGACGCGGGCGAAGGACCTCCGCAGGGGGTAGCTGGTGAAGACGGTGAAGCCGCGCCCGTTGGAGATGTAGTTCATGAGGTTGTCTTTCCCCATGGCTTCGAAGAAGGGGAGCAGGTTGCGGCCGGTGAACAGCGATACCTCGCGCCCCTGGTCGAAGCTGAACCGCTGGGTGAAGATGGTGAAGCCGAGCTGGATGGGGCGGTCGAGGAAGTACGGTTCGGTAAAGCCGAAGGTGATGTTGCGCAGGCGGTCGCCCAACTGGGTGTCGATCGACAGCGTCTCGCCCAGCCCGAGGAAGTTGTTGGTGGCGTAGTTGAAGCCGATGAAGGTGCCGGCGATCCCGGAGACGCCGCCGGTCATGCCGACCGAGTTCTTGCCGCGCTCCTTGACCTTCAGCGCGATGTCCACCGTGCCGGTGCGGGTGTCGCGCTTGATGTCGGCCGCCTCGTTCTCCTTGAGCTGCTCGAAGTAGCCGAGCTGGTTCAGCCGCAGGATGCTCACCTCCCACAGCCGGATGTTAAAGATGTCGCCCTCGTCGATGAGCAACTCGCGGCGGATGACCTTGTCGCGGGTGGTGGTGTTGCCGGTGAAGTCGAGGCGGCGCACGAAGAACTGCTTGCCCTCGTCGGCGGTGATGGTGATGTCGAGCTTGCCGGCGGCCGGGTTGGGCTCGAAGTTGGGCTCGGGGACGAAGTCGATGTAACCGAACTCCCCGTAGAGCTTGCGCATGTTGTCCATGCCCTTGCGGAACTTGGCGGTGGAGAAGATGTCGCCCGGGCCCATCTGGAACAGCTCGCGGGTGAGCCGGTCGGAGGCGGCGCGGAACAGCTTCACGCCGACCAGGTTGAACTTGTTGACGCGGTAAAGCTGGCCCTCTTCCACCGGCACCGCCAGGTCGGCGCGCTTGCCGCGCCGGTTCATGTAAAACAGCGGGACGCGGAACTTGCCGCCGCCGACGTCGCGCATGGCGACCTGGTGATCCAGCGCCCGGGCGGTGAAATAGCCTCGCTGCTGGTACCAGTCGCGGATGCGCTCCTTATCCTCCTCCAGCTTGGTGAGGTCGTAGCTCTTGGCGAACATGTTCTCCAGGACCAGCGAGTAAGGGACGCCGATGGGGCGGAGGTTCTTCATGGCCCGGCGCACGGCGCGGTCGCTGAAGAACTGGTTGCCCTGGATGTCGATCCCGCCCACCTTCACCTTGGGGCCTTCCTTGACCTGGAAAACAACTTCCAGCGAGGAGGGCGGGATGCGCCGCACCTCGGGCTCGACGGCGGCGAACTGCCGCCCCCGTTCGGCCAGGAAGTCCCTGAGCACGGTGACGGCGCGCTGCACCTTGTTGGGATCGTACTGCGATTCCACCGAGAGGCCGACGCGGCGCTCCTTGAAGCGGTCCAGAATCTCCGAGACGGTGACCGACTTGATGCCTTCGTACTTGATGGAGCGGACCACCTGCCGTTCGACCACCACGAAGCGGACGATCAGCCCGGTGGTTCCGGGCTCGACCTCCAGCCGGATGTCGTCGAAGCGGCCGGTGTTCCACAGGGCCATGAAATCGCGGCGCAGCGCGTCCTCGTCGAAGCGGTCGCCGCGGCGGGTGAAGATCATCGCCCGCAACGTGTCCTGGGGAACGCGGCGGGCGCCGCGGAACTCGATGGCGTCCACTACTTCGGCGGCGGCCGCGGGCTTGGGAGGTTCGGCGGCCGGCTTGGGCGCCTCCAGTTGCGGCTTGGCCTGCTCCGGGGCCGGCTTGGGCTGCTCGGGCACCCGCGGGACCGGCTCAAAAGGACTTGGCTTTTTCGGTTGGGGGAGCGGCGGCTGCTGCTGCGCCGGCGCGGCGGCAACAAGGCACGCGTAAAGTATCGCTACGCCCAGGCGCAGGCGCCTGTCGAACCTCATGAATACTCAGTTCCTCTCCACTCTGCGCCCCAGGTGAGACGTAAGGGATGTTGATCCGGTTACAACGAGGGCACAGAACCGAATTCTCTATTCTAGCTGAAAATCGGGCCGCCGGGGCCGGTGGGGCCGTCACTCTCCGGCGGGCCGTTCGGCCAGCGGGACCTACTGGCCGGCAGTGGCCGCACGCCGGCCGCCAGCAGCCAGGGGTAACAGCCGAGCACGAGGCCGAAGATCACGTGCCCGGCCAGCAGCAACCGCGGGGGGGTGTAGACCCAGGCCAGCGCCCCTAGTTTCCGGAACGCCACCGCCTGGAAGAAGTAGAACCAGACCAGGCCAACCAGAACGCCGAGGATCATCACGCGGCGGCGGCTGCGGATGCCGCCCGCCAGCAGGCTGAACAGCAGCCCGGCCACGCCGGTGGAAAACAGTTGCAGCGCCAGGCCGGCCAGGGTGGCGGCGCCGAATCCGGCCCGCGGCCCGGCATTCTGGTCCAGCAGGCTGCCCAGCAGGTTGGGCACCGTCCAGGCGGAATGGTGCAGCAGCGCCGAACTCAGCAGCAACCAGCCCACCGTCGCCAGTCCGCCCAGCACGCCGGCCTCAATCCCGACCAGCAGGCGAACGAACGGCAGGTAGCGGGGCATCGCCGGCTACTGCGACTTGGACTCCGTCTTCGCTTCGGCTTCCTGCTCCGCCTCGCGATAGCCGTAACTTGAGTAGTAGTAGGTGTACTTGCTATACAACTCGCCGGCGCGGGCGCCGTTGACGATCACGCCAAGCACGTTGTTCTCGCACAGCGACTGCATGGCCCGCCGCACCGTGTCGATGGTGGTGTGGCCGATCCGCACCACCAGGACGGTGCCGTCGGTAAGTGTCCCCAACAGGTTGGCGTCGGCGGAGAACAGCAGCGGCGGGCTGTCGAGGATCACCCAGTTGAACAGCTTGGGCAACTCGATCAGCAGCGACTTGGCCTGGCGGAGGTTGAGCAGCTCCAGCGGATTCTTGACCGCCACACCGGCGGGCATCAGAAAAAGGTTGGTGCCGGCCACCCGCCTGATGATGGCTTCCAGCGGGGCGTTGCCCAACAGATAATCAGTCGCGCCCGGGCTGCGCTCGATCTGGAACAGGTGGTGCAGCACCGGGCGGCGGAAATCAAAGTCGGCCAGCAGGGTGTAGTTGCCGGCCAGTTGCGCTTCGGCCAGGGCCAGGTTGGCGGCCGCGAACGACTTGCCTTCGGCCGGGGACGGGCTGGTGACCACCACGGTGTGAATGGGCTGAAGACTCTGGAGATGGTTCAAGCGAGTGCGCAGGCTGCGGAACTCCTCGTTAGGCGCATCCTGCGGGCGGTTGGTGTTGATCAGCAGGGCCTCAGGCGCGGGCGTGAAAGGAACCTCCTGCACCAGCTCCAGGAAACCGCCGGCGAGCGCTTCACCCTGGGTCTCCAGGACCGGAGGCGCCTCGGAAGTGGACGGCAGCGTTCCCATCTGTTCGGCGCGGCGCAGTGCATCGTGGACTCGGCTCATGGTATCTCCCTCGGTGGCTATGTGCGGCCGGAGTAGTAGTAGAGTACGGAGGTGGTCATCGCCAGGATCCCCAGCATGCTGGCGGCCGACCAGGCCAGCCAGACCAGCCGGCGCTTGCGGCGGACCACCAGATCGTTCTCCAGCAGCGGGACGGTTCCCAGCACCGGCAGGTTGGTGTAGGCCCGCGCGTCCTTCAGGCTCTTCAGCGAGGTGTCCTTCATCTCGCGCACACCCACGGTGAACACGCCCAGCATGACCCCCAGGCTCACGCCGATGCCGACCATCATCAGCCGGTTGGGCTTGGCCGGCGTCTCCGGCAGCGAGGCCGGCTCCAGCAATTCCAGCTTCTCGCCCTGCTGCTGGCTTTCCAGTTGCGTGGCCATCTGCGACATGGAGGCCTTGCGGTTCATGTCCTCATAGCGCGCCTTAGCCAACTCGTGGTCGCGAGTCAACTGCGCATACTCCTGCTGCATCACCGGGCTGGCCTCAATCCGAGCCTGGTACTGGTTGAGCAGACGCTTGAGCTGGTCCTGTTCTTTGCCGCGCCGCTCCAGATCCAGGTCTTTGGCCTGGATCTGGCTTTGCAGCCGGCTGATCGTCGCGTCGGCGTCGCGCAGCACTCGTGTCTTAACGCTGGTGCGATTATGCTCAATCGCCGGGTCCGGCTTGGCTTCCTCCTGCTGCGCCAGCAGCCCGTCTCGCGTCTTCCTCAACACGCCGAGCTGGGACTGGACCCGCTTCACATCGGGATGGGTGTCGCGGTACCGCTCCAGCATCCCCGACAGCAGCGTTTCCAGGCCGAGGATCTCGCGATCCACCTGGATCAGGCGGTCGTTCTTGACGGTGGCGGACAGCGTATCGGCGCCGGAGGTCATCGAATCGGCCTGGTCCTTGACCAGCCGGATCTGAGCTTCCAGCAGCAGCTTCTCCTGACCGATCCGGCTGACGGCGTCGTTGGCCCCGGCCAATTGAGTCTCATACGAGCGGATCGACTGGAGGTTGCTCTGCAACTCGTCGGGCAGCCGGCCGGCGTTGCGTTGGCGGAACTCGGTCAGCTTGTTCTCCAAGGCCCCGAGTTCCTTGCGGGCCGAATCCAGTTGTTCCCTGAGGAACTCGGTCGTCTGCACCGACTGGGTGGAGCGGCTGCGGATGTTCTCGGCCACGAAACGGCTGACCAGATCCTGGGTGACCTTCTGGGCCAGCATCCGGTTGTCGTACTCGAACGAGAGGCGGAAGGCGGAGATCTGGTTGGCGCGGCCGGGATTCTGGACCGCCTGCACCGGGCTGAGGCGGATAGCGCGGCCGCGCATGTGCTCGATGACGTCCTCCATCGGGCTGCGCCGCAGCTCGGACCGGTACAGGCCGTAGCTCTGGATGATATTGGTAAGCGTCGGCCGGCTCAGGATCGCCTGGGCCATCGTGTTTATGCGCTGCGACATGTCCACGCCCACGATGGTGGGCACCAGCTTGTCCGGCACCTGGGGCGGGACCACCTGAATGGAGGCTTCCGAAACGAAGGTGTCCGGCCACAGGAAGGCCACCACCACCGCGACGACCAGGGCCGCGAAAACGGGCCCGATGAGCCAGGACTTGTGCCGCCGGACAATGTCGATGTAATCCTCCAGGTCCAGCGGCCGCCGGGAAACCGTCAGCAGATCTTGGGTTGGCTGCATACGTTTACTTATTGCATATCGGCACGATTGTCAGTTTTCTCACCTGCGCGGCTCCAGGCACGCACCCTCAGCCGCTCCCGCCCGGCTTCAGGGGACGACGATGTGATCGCCGCTCTCCAGTGGCACATCCGGTTTCTTCCCGCGGACGACGTCCTTGTAGTTGAACTTCAAGCGGTTGCCGCCGCGGATGATGAGGATGTCCTTCTTGTTGGCCCACTCGCGGAAGCCGCCGGCCAGCGTGAGCGCTTCCAACACCGTCGTCCGCACCACCAGCGGGAAAGCGGACGGCCGGTTGACCTCGCCGCTGACATAGTACCGCCGGCTGCGTACGCTCTGCACCGATACGAGAACGTCGGGAGCGGTGATGTACTTCGAGAGCGCCCGCGTGATTTCGGCATCCAGCTTCTCCGGGGTCATGCCCCCGGTCCGGATGTCCCCTACCAGCGGAAGGGTGATCATTCCGTCCGGACGCACCGTGACCAGCCCGGAGTGCTCCGGTTCGCGCCACACCCGGATCATCAGGATATCTTCCGGTCCGATGACAAACAACTTGGGATCGACCGGCGCCGGGGCGGACGTTGCCGGGTCCGTCCCCGTCTCTTTCAAAGGTTCCATCGATGGAGGCTGCGTCTGCTGCGGCTTCTGCTGTGCGGCCAACAACCAGCCGGCCGCCAGCAGGCAGAACGCGAGTCTTGCTGTGATGTCAAACAGGCCGCGCATACCGTTCCTTCTCAACTCTGTGGATTCAACTGCCTTCGAGCCAGTCCGGCGCGGCTCCACGACGATGAGCCGTCTCCAGACCATCTTGTTAATTGTACAGCATTTCGGGGGCACCGGCGGGGGTGCGTGACACGAAAGTGGTGGACGGCACGGACCCCATGCCGAGCCGCGACCGTAGGGAGCGGTCACCCTCAGGGCTCGGTCTCCTCTAAGACAGCCTGCGGCTCGCGGCGGAAACCGGCTTCGGATCGGCGTGAGAATGACAACCGCTCCCTGCGGTCGCGGCTCAGCCTGGCGTCTTAACCAGTTCTTAGGTCGCGCACGCCCAAGAGGGTCCTACTTGTGCCATCATCTTGACTCATGACCATCACTTTGCCTGCTTTGCTGGTGGCGACGCTCGGCGCGGCCCAGCCGCCATTCGATTCGCACGCGGTCTCGACCGTGATGGTCGCCATGCGCGACGGCGTGCGGCTGGCCACCGACGTTTACCGTCCGGCCCACGCCGGCCAACCCGCCGGCGGCAAATTCCCGGCGCTCGTCTACCGCACGCCGTACGACAAGAGTGGCCAGTCCAAGGACGGCGCTTTCTTCGCGCAGCGCGGCTACGTGGTCGTGGTTCAGGATTGCCGCGGCCGGTTCGCCTCCGAGGGCGACTTCTACGCGTTCATCAACGAGGGGCAGGACGGCTACGACGCTATCGAATGGGTGGCGGCCCAGCCGTGGTCGGACGGCAAGGTCGGGACCATCGGCGGCTCCTACCTGGCCTGGGACCAATACCACGCCGCCATGTACCGCCCGCCGCACCTGGCGGCGATGTTCGCGCTGGTGGGGGGCGCCAATTTCTACCAGGAATATGCGTATCCGGGCGGCGCGCCTAATCTGGGTTGGCCGATGTGGCTGCTGAACTCGGCCGCGACCAGCCAGCAGGCGGCGCGCGATCCGGCCGCCGCCGCGGCGCTTCAGGAGATCCGCAAGAAGGTCGCTCCCTGGCTGGCGCTTCACCCCCGCCAGCGCCAGGAGGCCTTCCGCCTCCTCCCCGCTCACCTCAAGATGTACCAGGACTTTTATGACCACCCGGTGTTCGACGCGTCCTGGCGACAGCGAGGCTTTTACACCGCCGGCTACCATCGCGAGATGAAAGACGTGCCGATCCTGTTCATGAGCGGCTGGTACGACTATTTCGGCGAGGGCGTGCTGGACAACTTCATGGCGCTGGCGCGGATTCAGAAGACGCCGAAGAAGCTGGTGATGGGACCGTGGCCGCACGGGGTGGGCGCGAGCGAGTGCGGCGACGTCTCCTTCGGCGCGGCCGCCGCAGTGAACCAGCGCGAGCTGGCTCTGGACTGGTTCGATCACTGGCTGAAGGGGCAGCCGCTGCGGCTCGTCAGCCCGGAGCCGGTGCGCATCTTCCGCATGGGTGGCGGCGACGGCTCGCGCGGCCAGGGAGGACGGTTCCATCACGGCGGCGAGTGGCGCAGCTCGGCGGCGTGGCCGCCGCCGGAAACGCGGCCCTCGAACTACTACCTTCACCCGGGCGGGACGCTGAGCGCTTCGCCGCCGCCGCGCGCCAAGCCCTCCTCCTTCGTGTTCGATCCCGATAACCCGGTGCCGACCATCGGCGGCCGCTATGGGGGATGCGCGCAGAACCAGGTCTGTTCGCCCAAGATCACGGGCTGCGCCGATTCCAGTCCGCTTACGGAACGGCCCGACGTGCTCAGCTTCTCGACCGCGCCGCTGGAGCGGCCGCTCGAGGTCACCGGCAAGATCCGCGCCACGCTTTGGATCTCCTCCGACGCGCCCGATACCGATTACACCGCCAAGCTGGTGGATGTCCATCCCGACGGCTACGCGCTCATCCTGACCGACCGTCAGATCCGCACCCGCTACCGCAACGGCTTCGAGAAGCCCGAGTTGATGAAGCCGGGCCGGGTCTACAAGGTCGTGAT
>JBBTDS010000291.1:0-4294 GCA_038060875.1 Acidobacteriota bacterium
CGCGGAACCAGGCGACCACGGTCTGCTTCTGATCTTCGGCGCGGATTTCGGCGGCGCGGTATTCGGACCGCGACCACTGGATCGTGTACTGCCGCGGCGGATGGAAGCCGTACTTCACCGCCAGGTCGTCAAACTCGAGCCGCTCATCCCTCAGCCGAATGCGAGCCAGCGGGAGCACCTTGGCGAAGTAGGTGCGCCCGATCTTGTCGCGGCGCTTGATGAGGCAGGTGGCCAGCCAGTCCGCGGCCCTCGGGTCGCTGTACTGTCCCTTCTTGACGATGGCGCGGATCTCGTCGTCGGTGAAGGCCATTACCTGCCTGGCCGCCCAGAAGGTGTCGTCTGGCAGGCGGTTCTCGAAGGCGGGATTGCGGTACTCGGTCTTATACTTCTCGGGGTCGAAAATCTCGTGCTCCAACCGGCCGAGCGAGGGCAGGTCCGGGAACTCCGCGCGGGCCCAGCGGGGCACGTAGAGGCCCAGGGTCAGAAACTCGATGGCCGCCGGCTTCGCGGCAAACAGACGCTCGTTGCCGGAGCGCGCCGAGTTGGCCTTAGTGCTTGCACTGCCTAGGATGGAGCCGAAATCCATCAAGTAATGTTTGATGTAGCGCAGGCCGTTCTCTTCCACCAGGCTGTCGTAGGTGTTGATGGCGCGGGAGTCGTCGTGGCCGAGCCAGGCGCAGAAGACGTAGAGGCCGCGCAAGTCCCGCCGGTGCTCGTGGGGGACCACGTCGTTGGGGTCGTCGCTCCGCGTGCCGTGGTAACGGAACGGGCCCAGTTCCTGACCCGGGACGGCCCGGCTGGCCACCGCGCGGTAGCGGCCTTCTTTATCGCGCGGCACGTCAAGCAGGACCTCGTCCACATCGCGCGCCGACATCGCCCGGCGCTTCCCCAGCGCGTCGGTGAAGGTGGACTTGGGGGTGATCAGCAACCGCCGGCGGTCGAAGCGCACCAGGTAGTACTCGGGCACGTGGTAGCCGAGCGCGTGGAAGAACGTCATGCCGATGACGTCGGCGGCGGTGGCCATCTCGGGGTTGGTCAGCGGGTCGAACTTCAGCCAGTAGCGCTGGCCGCGCGGATCCTCAATGACCAGACCGGGCGTGATGCCCTCGGTCTTGGCTTTCAGCACCTTCCACGGCCCGGCGGTGGAGGGCGGGTTGCCCGTCTCGGGGCCGCGCAGAAGCTCCTCCAGGCTCAGGCGCGCGCGCCCGTGCCGGTTCACGTACCAGGCGCCGTCGAGGACCTCGCCCAGCGTGTTGACGCCTTGGGCGGGGATTCGCCGCCCCTTGGGCTGCTCCTCGCCCGGCCGCGAGAAGGTGTTCAGGAAAAAGTCGTAGTAGTCGCTCAGCTTGCGGAAGTGGGCCTTCTCGACACGGACGGGCCGTGGCTCTTTCCAGATGGGATCATCGCGGTAGAACTTCTGCGCCCCGAGAGGCAGGACAAGCACCAGGACCAGCGCGAGGTTCCTGATCACCACGTGCGGTCCAAGCCGGCCAGCTCGATACGGCCGTCCTTTCTTCGGAAGTAGGCGATGACGGTCTTCTTCGGATCCTCGGCGCGGACCTCGGCGGCGAAGTATTCCCCGGTCTCCGGCGGAACGGCCAAGCCGGTCTGACCGGGAATCGGCGTTCTGCTCTCGGCCTCGTTGTCGAATTGCGACCACTGGATGCTGTACTGGCGCGGCGGGTGGAATTCGTACTTCACCGCGAGGTCCTCGAACTCCAGCCGGCCGTCTCTCACCTGGATGCGATCCAGCGGCAGGACCTTGGCGAAGTAGGCTCGCCCGATCTTGTCCCGCCGCTTGATCAGGCAGGTGGCCAGCCAGTCGCCGGCCTTCGGGTCGCTGAACTCGCCCTTCTTGACGATGGCGCGAATCTGCTCAGCGCTGAACATCATGACCTGCCGCGCCGCCCAGAAGGTGTCATCCGGCAGGCGGTTTTCGAAGCCCGGATTGGGGTAGTTGGTTTTGTACTTCTCGGGTTCGAAGACCTCGTATTCGAACCGGCCGACCGCCGGCAGGTGGGGGAAATGCGCTCGCGCCCAGCGCGGCGCGTACAGCCCGAGGCTCACGAACTGGATGACGGCGGGCCTAACGGCAAACAGGTGCTCGTTGCCCTCACGGGGGCTGGTGGGCCGCACGGCCGCGCTGCCCAGGATCGAGCCGAAGTCCATCAGGTAGTGCTTGATGTACCGAACACCCGCCTCCTCGACCAGGCTGTCGTAAGTGTTGAGGGACTTGGAATCCTTGTGCCCCAGCCAGGCGCAGAAAACGAACAGGCCGCGCAGGTCGCGCCGGTGCTCATGCGGGACCACGTCGTTCGGGTCATCGCTGCGCGTGCCGTAATAGCGGAACTGGCCCAGTCCCTCGCCCGGGACGGCGAGGCTGGCCACCGCCAGGTACTTGTTGTCCTTGTCCCGCGGCACGTCGAGCAGGACCTCGTCCACGTCGCGCCCGGCCAGCCTCCGCTCCTTTCCCATCGCGTCGGCGATGACGGATTTCTCCGTGATCAGAAGCTGGCGGCGGTCGAAGCGGACCAGGTAGTATTCGGGCACGTGATAGCCCAGGGCATGAAAGAAGGTGGTCCCGATGACGTCGGCGGTGGTGGCCATCCCGGGGTTGGTGAGCGGGTCGAACTTCAGCCAGTACTTCTTGCCGCGCGCATCCCGAATGGTCAAGCCCGGCGTGATCCCCTCGGTCTTGACTGTCCGGACAGTCCAAGGGCCGGCCATCGAGGGCGGGTTGCCGGTTTCGGGGCCGCGGACGAGTTCTTCCATGCTCATCGGCGTCCGGCCGTGCCGGTTTACGTACCAGGCGCCGTCGGGGACCTCGCCAAGCGTGTTCACGCCTTGCGCGGGGATCAGCCGCCGCCTGGTCTGCTCCTCGCCCGGCTGCGAGAAGGTGTTCAGGAAGAAGTCGAAGTAGTCGCTCAGCTTGCGGAAGTGGGCCTTCTCCACCCGGACCGGCTTGGGCTCTTTCTGTATCGGGTCGTCGGCGTAGAACTTGCGGGCGGAGGCCGGCAGGGCAGCCAGCACGGCGGCGGCCAGCGCGCCTAGAAGACGTTGTTGAACTTCACCCATACCTGATAGCCCTCGTGGCTGAAGCCCACGTCGATGCGCATGAACACGCTGTTCTGCACGTTGAAGCGAAGCCCGAAGCCCACCGTCCCTTCCAGGTCCTTAAGGTTCCACTGGGCCCGGCGGTGAAAGACCTTGCCCGCGTCGGCGAACAGCGCCATGTCGAGACCGCTGAAAGTTTCCCAGCGGTACTCGCCGTTGAACACGATCAGGTTGTCGTCGTAGAAGCGGAAGGGGCGGAAGCCGCGCAGATCGTCGGAGCCGCCCAGCGCCGGCTGTAAGTAGAACGGGACGCGCTGGCCCTTGCCGGGGTAGGTCAGGACAGACTTCCCGCGCAGGGCAATCACGCGCCGCTCATTGAAGAAGCCGACGTACTGCTGCACTTCCAGGTCGAGCTTGCGGAAGGAGTGCAGGCCGAGGTCGCGGTCCGAGTAGGCGGAATAGTGAACGACGTAGTTGCCGCCGCGGCGGGGACCGCCGGGATGATCGCGCCAGTCGAACTGGGCAAAGACGCCGCCGCGGAGAAAATCGGTTTGGCGGTCAATGCCCGGCGTGCCGGCCGGCCCGAAGATGCGGTCGGTGGAGACGAAGCGGCGGTCGGCGCCCGGCCCCACGTTGACCTGAAGGTAGCCCAGCGTGCCGCCCAGCCTCAAGCGCCGAAGCGGCTTGACGCCGGCGGTGGCGTCGTAGGCGGTGTCCTCCAGCCGGAAGGCGCTGCGGCCGGTCTTGGCCGAATCCGGCCCCGGGCCGTAGTAGTCGATGCGGGGGTAGTTGCGGTGGACGGAGTAGAGGTCCAGGAACAGCCGCTCGCGGGCCAGTTTCGGCAGGCTGAGCTGAAGGTCGAACAACTGGAATTTCTTCGCCGACGCCCGCGCCGAGCCACGAACTATGACGGCGCCGTCGGCCAGGTCGCGGCGCAGGTACTCCGGCCCCAGCGCGAAACCCGAACCGGTGGTCAGCCCGCCCAGCTTCACACGAAAGCCTGCGATGCCCGCCGTCAGCCTCTCCAGGACCTTCTTGTCCCTGACGCCCCCCAGGATGCGTTCCAAGCGGGACAGCTCATCGGGCTTGAGCTGTTGCGCCTTCTTCTGCCGCGCCGCCTCGATTTCGGCGACCCGCGAGTCGTACTGGCCCCACAGGGGCAGGCTGAGCAGCACTATGAAAACAGCCGCCCGCATGGCTACCAAGTATAGCGCCGGGGCCGCCCCCGCAGGCAACAGGC
>JBBTDS010000291.1:4394-5716 GCA_038060875.1 Acidobacteriota bacterium
GCTAGCCGGCGGCGGCGGCCTTGACGCGTTTGTCGATGGGGACGAAGTCGCGTTGGTCGTGGCCGAGGAAAAGCTGCCGCGGGCGGGCGATCTTCTGCTCGGGATCCTCGATCAGCTCCTGCCACTGGGCCAGCCAGCCGGCCATGCGCGGAATGGCGAACAGCACGGTGAACATGTCGGGGGTGAAGCCCATGGCCTGGTAGATGATGCCCGAGTAGAAGTCGACGTTCGGGTAGAGCTTGCGCTTGACGAAGTACTCGTCGGAGAGGGCGATCCGCTCCAGCTCGATGGCGACGTCCAGCTTGGGGTTCCGCCCGGTGACCTTGAAGACTTCATCGGCGGCCTGCTTGATGATCTTGGCCCGCGGATCGTAGTTCTTGTAGATCCGGTGCCCGAAGCCCATCAGCTTGAACTGGCCGGCCTTGACCTTCTCCACGTAAGTGGGGATGTTGTCCACCGAGCCGATCTGATCCAGCATCACCAGAACCTGCTCGTTGGCGCCGCCGTGCAGCGGGCCGAACAGGGCGCCGATGGCCGCGGCCGCCGACATGTAGGGATCCGCCTCGGAGCTGCCGACCGAGCGCATGGCGTTGGCGCTGCAATTCTGCTCGTGATCGGCGTGCAGGATGAAGAGGATGTCGAGCGCGCGCTGGAGCACCGGGTTGGGCTCGTACTTCGGCTCGGTCATCTTCCACAGCATGTTCATGAAGTTCCCGGGGTAGCTCAGCGAGTTGTCGGGCGCGACGTAAGGCAGGCCGAGGCGGCGGCGGTAAGCATAGGCCCCCACGGTGGGCACCTTGGCGATCAGCCGCACGATCTGCGCCTGGCGGCTCTCGCGGTTCCTGACTTTCTTGGCCTCGGGGTAGAAGTTGGACAGCGCGGCGATCCCGCAGGCCAGCATGCTCATCGGATGCGCGTCGTAGTTGAAGGAGTCCATCAGCCGCTTGATGTTCTCCGGCACCATGGTGTGGCAGGTGATGCTGCCGGTGAACGCCTCCAGCTCCGGCTGGGTCGGCAGCTCGCCGTTCAGGGTCAGGTAGGCGACCTCGAGGAAGCTGCAATTCCCGGCAAGCTGCTCGATCGGATAGCCCCGGTAGCGGAGGATGCCGCGGTCCCCGTCGATGTAGGTGATCGTGCTGCGGCACGAGGCGGTGTTCATGAAGGCCGGGTCATAGGTCATCAGCCCGAAGTCTTCGGGGCCGGTCTTGATCTGTCGCAGGTCCATCGCGCGAATGGCCCCGTGGGTGATCGGAATCGTGAAGGTCGTATTCGTGCGGTTGTCAGTGATGGTCAGAGTGTCGTTCCCCATCGTGTTGCCTTTC
>JBBTDS010000291.1:5816-17571 GCA_038060875.1 Acidobacteriota bacterium
GGCGGCGTGTCCCGGGACAAAAAGGCGGCCGAACCGCCTTGCCTCATCCCATCACAAACAATAATCCAAATCGGGGGCCGGGCGCAACAGACTAATGGATCTTATTATCTCGTGGTGGGCCTTGCCCCGCCGGCGCCAAACTGGTATAGTGAAGTCCGAATCCAGACGGCGCGGTCTGATTCGCCCGAACCGCGGGCCGCCGGAGCGGCTGCCAGCGAGGCGGGGCATACCAAGTCACGGGAGTCAGCATGGAGTCCTACAACAATAATCCGATCCCGGCCGAGGGCGAACCCATTCAGGTCCAGGGCGGCCGGTTCGTCATCCCGGACCGTCCGATCATCCCCTTCATCGAGGGCGACGGGACGGGGCCGGACATCTGGCGGGCCGCCCGCCGGGTCTTTGACGCGGCTGTCCAGCAGGCCTACGGCGGCCAGCGGCGCATCGCCTGGTACGAGATCTTCGCCGGCGAGAAGGCCTTCAAGATGTTCGAGAGCTGGCTGCCGCAGGGGACCCTGGAGGCGATCCAGCGGTTTCACATCGCCATCAAGGGCCCGCTCACCACCCCGGTGGGCGGCGGCATCCGCAGCCTGAACGTCTCGCTGCGGCAACTGCTCAACCTCTACGTCTGCTGGCGGCCGGTCCGCTACTATCCCGGCGTTCCCTCGCCGGTGAAGCGGCCGGAGCTGCTGGACGTAGTGATCTTCCGCGAGAACACCGAGGACGTTTACGCCGGCATCGAGTGGAAGCAGGGGACGCCCGAGGTCCAGAAGGTGATCAACTGGCTGAACACGGAGATGGGGACCAAGATCCGCTCCGACTCCGGCATCGGCATCAAGCCCATCAGCGTCACCGGCTCGAAGCGGCTGGTCCGCCGCGCCATCAGGTACGCGCTGGAGAACGGGCGGCGCAGCGTGACCCTGGTGCACAAGGGCAACATCATGAAGTTCACCGAGGGGGCCTTCCGCGACTGGGGCTACGAGCTGGCCAGGGAAGAGTTCGCCGGCGTGTGCGTGCCCGAAGCCGAAGCGGGCGCCGGCGTGGGGCCGGGCCAGATCATCATCAAGGACCGCATCGCCGACTCGATGTTCCAGCAGGTGCTGCTGCGGCCGGACGAGTACGACGTGCTGGCCACGCCGAACCTGAACGGCGACTACCTGTCGGACGCCTGCGCCGCCCAGGTAGGCGGGCTGGGAATGGCGCCGGGCGGCAACATCGGCGACGAGCACGGCGTCTTCGAAGCCACCCACGGCACGGCCCCCAAGTACGCCGGGCTGGACGTGATCAACCCCGCCAGCCTCATCCTCAGCGGTTCGATGATGTTTCAGTACATGGGCTGGAAGGAGGTCTCGGCGCTGATCGAGAAAGGCATCACCGAGACCATCCGGCAGAAGCGCGTAACTTACGACTTGCATCGCCTGATGGAAGGCGCGGTGAAGGTAAAGACCAGCGAGTTTGCCGACGCCATCGCTGAGAACATGGGAGCCAAAGGGGCGTCGGCCTGAACGGAGGCAATAAATGAGAAAAAAGGTTACTGTCGTCGGGGCCGGCAACGTCGGCGCCAGTTGTGCGATTCGCCTGGCCGACCTCGGGCTGGCCGACGTGGTGGTGGTGGACATTCTGGAGGGCGTGCCGACCGGCAAGGCCCTGGACATACTCCAGTCCCGGCCGATCGAGGCGGTGGATGTCCAGGTGACCGGGGGCAACGACTACGCGGCCACCGCCAACTCCGACATCGTCGTGTTCACCGCCGGTTTCCCACGCAAGCCCGGCATGAGCCGCGACGACCTGTTGTGGGCCAACTATGACATCGTCAAGGCGACCGCCGGGCAGGCGGTCAAGCACTCGCCCAACGCCATCCTGATCGTGGTCACCAACCCGCTGGACGCCATGTGCCACGTGGCTCATGCCATCAGCGGTTTCCCCAAGAACCGCGTGATGGGCATGGCCGGCATCCTCGACACCACCCGCTTCCGCACCTTCGTCGCTCAGGAGCTGGGCGTATCGGCCAAGGACATTGCGGCGCTGGTGCTGGGCGGCCACGGCGACACCATGGTTCCGCTGGTGCGCTTCGCCAGCGTCGGCGGCATTCCGCTCAGTGAGCTGATGGACGCGGCCACGCTGGAACGGATCGTGAAGCGCACCCGCGACGGCGGCGCCGAGATCGTCCGGTATCTGAAAACCGGCAGCGCCTACTACGCGCCGGCGGCGGCGGCGGTGGAGATGGTGGAGGCGATCCTGCTCGACCGCAAGCGCATCCTCCCCTGCTCGGCCCTGCTGGAGGGCGAGTACGGCATCAGCGGGCTGTTCGTCGGCGTGCCGGTCAAGCTCGGCGCCGGCGGCATCGAGAAGGTGTTCGAGCTGAAGCTGACCGAGGACGAGCTGGCCGCCCTGCGCAAGAGCGCCGGCTCGGTCAAGGAGCTGGTCGAGGTGATGAAGCCGAAGCTCGACGAAGTGCGGGCGGCGGCCGCGGGCTGAGTAGCGCAAGCTTCAGCTTGCCGCCCCCATGATGTTCTCTTCCCGCCTCGGCTGGGATTCGCGTCCCAACCGGCTGGCCGCGGCGCTCCAGGCCAGGCGGCGGGCCGGGCGCGCGATCCTCGACCTGACCGAGTCCAATCCAACTCGCGCCGGATTCGCGTATCCCGGCGCCGAGGTCCTGGCTGCCCTCTCCGACCCGCGCAGCCTCCGCTACGATCCCGCGCCGGCCGGATCGATCGAGGCGCGGGAGGCGGTGGCTGCCTATTACGCCGGGCGCGGCCAGGCGGTCGAACCCGAGCGCATCCTGCTCACCGCCAGCACCAGCGAGGCGTACGCGTATCTGTTCAAAGTGCTGGCCGATCCCGGCGACCAGGTTCTCGTGCCTCGCCCTTCCTATCCGCTATTCGACTTCCTGGCGGCGCTGGAATCGGTCAAGTTGATTCCCTACCCGCTGGTCTACGACGGCCGCTGGTCGCTCGATTTGGAGGCGCTCGCGCGCGCCTCGACCGACCGCAGCCGGGCGGTGATCCTGGTCAATCCCAACAACCCCACCGGGTCGTTCCTCAAGAAGCGGGAACTCGAAGGGCTGGTGGCATTCTGCCGGGAGAGAAGCCTGGCCATCATCTCCGACGAGGTCTTCTCCGATTACGCCTTCGGGCCGGACGCTGAACGGGTCACGACACTGGCCGGCGTCGAGGGCGTGCTGGCGTTCTGCCTGAGCGGGCTTTCCAAGATCGCCGGGCTGCCGCAGATGAAGCTGGGCTGGATCGTCACCGCCGGGCCGGCGGCGGCGCGCGCGCAGGCGATGGAGCGGCTGGAGTTGGTCGCCGACACCTACCTCTCGGTCGGCACGCCGGTCCAGTGCGCCCTGCCCCGGCTGCTGGCCGCCGGGGCCGCGGTGCGGGACCAGATCGCGCGGCGCGTGCGCGAGAACCTCGACGCGCTTCGCCGCGCCCTGACCTCGGCGCCGGCCTGCCAACTGCTGGAGCCCGAAGGCGGCTGGTACGCGATCCTGCGCGTGCCCCGCACCCGCAGCGAGGAGGAATGGTGCCTGGAGCTCGTGGAGCACGAAGATGTGCTGGTCCAGCCCGGCTACTTCTACGACTTCGAATCCGAGGCCTACCTGGTGGCGAGCCTGCTGACCGCGCGGGCGGCATTTGACGAGGGTGTGCGGCGGCTGGTCAGCCGGGCTAAGCTGTAGGCATGGGGGAATCGACGGTTGGGGCCAGTGAATTCAAAGCCAAGTGTCTGCGCCTTCTCGACGAGGTGGCTGAGCGCGGCAGCAGCTTCCTCATCACCAAGCGGGGTCGGCCCATCGCGAGAGTGCTTCCGGTGTCTCCGGTGCGAAAGCCTCTCCGCGGAACCTGGAAGGGCCTCGTCAAGGTGAAGGGCGACATCGTCTACTTCGGCGTTGGCGAGGAATGGGAGAACAGGCGCTGAGCGGCTGGAACCCAGCCGGCGCACCAACGTCCGGACCGGGCCCTATTGGAGCAGCTCGATGGCCGCGGCGAGCCGTTGCCTTAAGCGCCATCTCGCTGTGGGAGCTGGCCAAGATGTTCGAGCGCGGCCGGCTGGAGATCCCGGCGCCGCTGGAACTCTGGCTCGAGGAGGTCGAGACGCACCCGTTGATCAAGATCCTGCCGCTGACGGCGCGCATCGTCGCCGAGAGCATCCGGCTCGGCAGGGATTTCCACAACGACCCCGCCGATCAGATGATCGTCGCCACTGCCCGCTGCCACGGGCTGAGGCTGGTCACCGCCGACGAGCGCATCCGCCGCTGGGGCAAAGTGCCGTTGGTTTGAGCCGCCGGCCGCCCGGGGTTGACGCAGGACACCGCGCGGTTGTATCGTGTCCGACTATGGCAAGACTTCCTCGCAGGACTTTTCTGGCGGCGGCTGGGGCCGGCGCCAGCCTGGCCAGCTCGCAGGTGAGGCGGACCGTCCCGGTGCTGGCCGACGTGGATGTACTGGTGGCCGGCGGCGGGCCAGCCGGCATCGGGGCCGCGCTCGGCGCCGCGCGCGCCGGAGCGAAAACGCTGCTGCTGGAGCGCCACGCCTTCTTCGGCGGGGTGGCCGCCTACAGCCTCGGCATGACCATCAACCAGATGCGCCCGGAGAACCGCCCGCGCGGCCCGGTGCACGAGGCGCTGATCCAGCGTCTGTTGAGCTTCGGCGATGAGGCGATGCGCTTCGCCGAGCACGCGCTGGTGTGCAACGTAGAGTACCTGAAGGTGGCCGTGCTCGACGTGCTGGACGCCGCCGGCTGCCGCTACCTGCTCCACTGCCGGGTGGTGGACGCGCTGTTGGAGCGCGGGCGCACGGCCGGCGTGGTGGTCTCGAGCAAAGACGGACTGGTGAAGGTTCGGGCCAAGGCGGTGGTCGATGCCACCGGCGACGCCGACGTGGCCTGTTTCGCCGGGGCGGAGACGATGAAGGGGCGCGAAGGCGACGGGTTCCTCTCGCCGATGACGCTGAACCTGATCATCGCCAACGTCGATGTGCCGGCGGCAATGGACTTCGCGCGGGGCGGCGGCATGCGCCGCATCATCGAACAGGGCCGGGAGAAGTACCCGCTGCTGCCGGAAAGCATGAGCGTCTCGCGCTTCCCGCTCAACAACTGCGTGACCATGAACCACGCCGGCACCAAGCTGCGCGGCGTGCTCGACGGCACCAGGCTGGAGGACCTCACCGAGGCGGAGCGCTACAGCCGCCGCCAGGCGATCCAGATCGCGCAGGCGCTGCGCGAGTTCGGCGGGCCCGCCTTCGCCAGGGCGCAGTTGGCCGTGGCCGGGCCGCAGATCGGCGTGCGCGAGACGCGCCGCGTGAAAGGGCTCTACACACTGAGCGAAGCCGACGCCAAGAACGGCGCCCGCTTCGAGGACGTCATCGCCTGGCGCAGCGGCTTTCTGGACATCGGCTTCGTGCGCTACGAGAAGATGAAGGTGCACGACGTGCCTTACCGCGCGCTGGTGCCGGCAAAGGTGGATGGGCTGCTGGCCGCCGGCCGCGCGATCTCGGCGAGCCACGTCGGGGCCGCCTCCGGCAAGAGCATGGGCAACTGCATGGCCACCGGGCACGCCGCCGGGCTGGCCGCGGCCGTGTCAGCGGCCAGCGGCAAGGCGCCGCGCGAGCTTAACGTGAAGGAGCTACAGAAGAGGCTGGCCGCCGACGGCGTGGATCTCGTCCGCGCCTGAGCTTCACTTCGGCGCTTCCACGCGCGCGCGCACGATGTAATCCAGCCGCGGGAACTCGCGCTCCAGGTAAGCGTTCCCCTGGGTTTGGATCAGTTCCTGCCGCGGGCCGCTGCCGCGCGGCGGGCCGTCGCCATAAGCGCTGTAGAGGCGATCCACGACCTCCATGCCGCTGACGACCTGGCCGAAGGGCGCGAAGCCCAGCTTGTCGAGGCGGATGTTGTCAACCAGGTTGACGAAGACCTGGGTGGTGCGCGTGTTCGGGCCGGCGTGGGCGAAGGTGACGAAGCCCCGCGTGTTGCTCTGCTTCACCGGGTCGTCGGCGATGATCATCCCGTGCCAGCGCCGGGAAACTTCAGGGTCCCCGTTGATCCCGAACTGCGCCATGAATCCCCGCACCACGCGGAAGAAGCGCGCCTGGTCATAGAAGCGGTTGCGGACCAGCCGGTAGAAACGCTCCGCGCCCTCCGGCGCCCACGCTTTGGTCACCTCGACGACAAAGTCGCCTTTGCTGGTCTCGAAGCGCACGCGAAAGGAATCCGGCGCCGGCTCGGGCGTGGTCTCGCTCGGCTTGGGCCCGCCGCAGCCCGTCAGCAACACGAGCAGAACCGCCGGCCAGCAAACTCTTCGTCTCATCGGGCGTATCATAGCCAATTTCGAGGTTGCGTAGCCTGTCCCCGAATTACTACACTGAACGCATCGAAGCAGTTTTTCGATATCTAACAATGGGAGGATCGACCATGGCCTGCAAGATGCCCAAGAAGGCTGCCAAGAAGCCAGCGAAGAAGAAGTAACAGCTCACCCACGCGGCTGCCCGCATGCAGGGCAGCCGTGCCGATCATTTACTGTTTCAGCGAAGAGCGGCCCGGCGGGGCGCTGGCCTGCTGGGCGCCCTGCGGAGTCGCGTAATAGCCGGTCCGTGTCCGGACGGTGGGCCGGTTCGGCCCGCTGGCGGCCACGCGGATCTGGCGGAAGCTGCCGTCCATGGCCTGGTTGGCGGGGGAATAGGTGATGATGTACTGGTTGCGGATGTCGTGGGCGACCTGGAGCGAGATCTTGCCCACCTCGTCCACTTCCTTCGGATAATAGGCCTGGCCGCCGGTGGCCTCGGTCAGCGCGTCGAGCGCGCGCTGGGCCCGCTTGGCCTCGCGCTTCTCCTCCTCGCTGAGCAGGCCGATGGCGTAGATGAGCACCTCGCTCTGCTGCGCCCGCTGGACCAGCTTCTCCAGCGTGATCTCGCTGGTGTTGTCGTTGCCGTCGGTCACCACCATGATGACCTTCTTGTCCCGCTTGGCCTTGTCTTTCAGATGGTCGATGGAGAGATCGATGGCGTCGCGCATGGCCGTGCCGCCGCGCGAGTCGATGCGGGCCAGGCCCTCCTCCATTTTCTTGACGTCGCTGGTGAACTCCACATCCAGGAACGCGTCGTCGTTGAAGTTGACGATGAAGACCTCGTCCTGGGGGTTGGAAGCCTTCACCAGCGCCATGGACGCCGACTCGACCTTAAGGCGCTTGTCGCGCATGCTGCCGCTGTTGTCGACCACGATCCCCAGCGACACCGGCACGTCTTCGCGGCGGAAGATCTTGATCTGCTGCTCGACGCCGTCCTCGAAGACTCGGAACGCCTTCCGCGGCAGGTTGGTGACCAGCCTGCCGTCCCTGTCCACCACGCTGGCGTGCAACACGACCAGGCGGGTGTCGGCGCGGAAGACCGCCCCCGCTTGCTCCTGGGCGCGGAGCGGGGCGGCGGCGATCGTCAGCAGGGCCAGAGCGGGCCAGGCCAGCATGCTATTGCGTAGGGGCATAATAACCGAGCCGCCAGAAGATGCGCAACGGGGGCAGGCCTTTCGGCTGCACCAGCCTCACCTGTACGCGGCGGTACTTTCCGTCCTTTAGTCGATTGCTGGGCGAGTAGCCGAGCACGTATTGATTACGCAGCTCGATGCCGATCTTGGCGGCGATGTCCGGCAGGTCGTTGAGGTTCTCGACCGGAAACGCCCGGCCGCCGGTCTGCTCGGCCATCTCGCTCAGCAGGCTGGGGCCCGAAAGCTCCTCGGCGGTGCGCCCGCGCGCGGCCACCGGCTCGAAGATGCCGATGCCGTAAATCTGCACGTCGGCCTCGCGCACCAGGTTCTTGATCTCGCTCTCGGTGTAGCGGCTGCTGTTGTCGCCGCCGTCGGAGATGATCAGCACCGCCTTGCGCGGGTTGCGTCCCTTCTTCATCTCGTGCAGGGCCAGGTAGACCGCGTCCAGCAGGGCGGTCCGCCCCCGCGACTGGGTAAAGGTGAGCCGGTTCTGGACCTCCTCGCTCTCGCGGGTGAAGCCCAGCACCATCTCCGGCCGCTCGTTGAACAGCACCAGGAAGAACTCGTCCTCGGGGTTGGAGGTCTTCAGGAACTGGCCGACCGCCTCGCGCGACTTTTGCAGCTTGCTGCCCATGCTGCCGCTGCAATCGAAGACGAAGCCGACCGACAGCGGCGCGTCCTCGCTGGCGAAGTGGCTGATCTTCTGCTCGACCTTGTCCTCGAAAAGCTTGAAGTGCTCTCTGTCCAGACCGGTCACGAAACGGTTCAGCGGGTCGGTCACGGTGACGGGGATGAGCACCAGCTCGGTGGCGACGCGGATGTTGGCCGAGCGCGGGCTGGCTTCGTCGGAGGCGGCTGGCGGCTTGGGGCGCGGCGTGATGGTGACGCGGGGCTCCTGGGCAGCCGCCACCAAGGCAGCGGCGACGCCCCACACTGCCAACCTGGCACGCGCTCTCGCAATCATGGCCTCGCTCCCAGACCTGCCCGCCGCCACCTCAAGTATAACATGCCGCTTCGTGGTATCATCATTTGTGCCGCGTCGAATTCTGGGTGTTATCCCCGCCCGGTTCGCGTCGTCCCGCTATCCCGGCAAGCCGCTGGCCATCCTGGCCGGCAAGCCGCTCGTCCAGCACGTCTTCGAGCGCGCCAGCCGGGCGCGCTACCTTTCCCAGGTTCTGGTGGCCACCGATGACGAGCGCATTGCGGTCACGGCGCGGCGCTTCGGGGCGCCGGTGCGCATGACCCGAGCCGACCACGCTTCCGGGACCGACCGGGCGGCCGAGGCCGCCGCGGCCGACACCGCCGAGCTGGTAGTGAACATACAGGGCGACGAGCCGCTGATCGAGCCCGGCGCCATCGACACCGCCGTGCTCGGGCTGCTGGAGGCGGAAGACGTTCCCATGTGCACCTTGAAGAAGCGGATTGAGGACCACCGCGAACTGGTCAATCCCAATGTGGTCAAGGTGGTGACCGACCGCTTCGGCAACGCGATCTACTTTTCCCGGTCCCGCATCCCCTACGTGCGGGACGGCCAGGACAGGCAGGAATGCCTGTCGTACAAGCACATCGGGCTCTACGTTTACCGGCGCGGCTTCCTGCTCGGTTACTCGCAGCTTCCGGTGGGACCGCTGGAGCAGGCGGAACGGCTGGAGCAACTCCGGGCGCTGGAGAACGGCTACAAGATCCGGGTAGTGGAGACCGAGTACGAGTCGCTCGGGGTGGATACACCGGAGGACCTGGAGCGGGTGGCGAGCCTGCTGGCGGCCTCGCGCCCAACTAACTCACATGGCTAAGTACATCTTCGTGACCGGCGGGGTGGTTTCCTCACTCGGCAAGGGGATCGCGGCCTCCTCGCTCGGCTGCCTGCTGGAGAGCCGCGGGCTGCGGGTGACACTTCAGAAATGCGACCCCTACCTGAACGTGGACCCAGGCACCATGAGCCCCTTCCAGCACGGCGAAGTCTTCGTCACCGACGACGGGGCCGAAACCGACCTCGACCTGGGGCACTACGAGCGCTTCACCCACGCGCCGCTGACCCAGGCCAACAACATCACCTCGGGCCGCATCTACGAGCAGATCATCTCCAAAGAGCGCCGCGGCGACTATCTGGGCAAGACGGTGCAGGTGATTCCGCACGTCACCAACGAGATCAAGGCGGCCATCCGGCGCGTGGCCCAGGACGTGGACGTGGTCATCACCGAGATCGGCGGCACGGTGGGCGACATCGAGTCGCTGCCGTTTCTGGAGGCGATCCGCCAGTTGCGCCACGAGCTGGGCCGCGAGAACACGGTGTACGTGCATGTCACGCTGGTGCCGTTCATTGCCGCCGCCGGCGAGCTGAAGACCAAGCCCACCCAGCACAGCGTGAAGGAGCTGCGCGCCATCGGCATCCAGCCCGACATCCTGTTGTGCCGCGCCGAACAGGCGCTGCCGCGCGAGCTGCGGGAGAAAATCGCGCTGTTCTGCGACGTGGACGCCGACGCGGTGATCAGCGCCCGCGACGCCGAATCGGTCTACGAGGTGCCGCTGCTGTTCGCCGAGCAGGGCGTCGATGAGATCGCCCTGCGGCTGATGAAACTGGAGGCCCCCCCGCGCAACCTCGGCCGCTGGAGCACGATGGTGGCCCGGCTGAAGAACCCGGCCGATGAAGTGGACATCGCGCTGGTGGGCAAATACACCGCCTACGAGGACTCCTACAAGAGCCTGAAAGAGGCGCTGCTGCACGGCGGGCTGGCCCACAACCTCAAGGTGAACTGCCACTGGATCGATTCGAACGGGCTGGTGATGCCGGGAGCGGCCGAACAACTGGCCGACTACGACGGCATCCTGGTGCCTGGCGGCTTCGGCGAGCGCGGCATCGAGGGGATGATTGAGGCCATCCGCTTTGCCCGCGAGCGCGGGACGCCCTACTTCGGCATCTGCCTGGGGATGCAGCTTCTGGTGGTGGAGTTCGCCCGCCACGTCTGCGGGCTCGAGCAGGCCGACTCCACCGAGTTCGCGCCGGCCACCCCGGACCGCGTCATCTACAAGCTGCGGGAGCTGAAAGGCGTGGACGAGCTGGGCGGCACCATGCGCCTGGGCGCTTACACCTGCCAGCTCGCCGAAGGCAGCTTCGCCCACCGCGCATACGGCGCGCGCGAGATCAGCGAGCGCCACCGCCACCGCTTCGAGTTCAACCGCGAGTACGAAGAGATCTTGACGGCCCACGGCCTGCGGCTTGCCGGGCAAACGCCGGACGGCGTATACGTGGAGATCTGCGAGTTGCCCGACCATCCCTGGTACCTGGGCTGCCAGTTCCATCCCGAGTTCAAGTCCAAGCCGCTGGAGCCGCACCCGTTGTTCCGCGCCTTCCTGGGCGCCTCTTACGAGAACCGCAAGATCCGGCTCCCCGGCGCGCAGGAAGGCGTGGCGGAAACGGCATGGTTGAGCTGACAACGCCCCGCGGCCAGGCCATCAGGTTCGGCGGCGGCTCCCCGCTGGCGCTGATCGCCGGTCCCTGCGTCATCGAGAGCGAGGAGCACGTCCATTTTCTGGCCCGCGAGATCGGCCGCGTGGCCGGGCCGTTTGTCTTCAAGGCGTCGTTCGACAAGGCCAACCGCACCAGCGTCTCCGCTTACCGCGGGCCGGGGATCGAGGAGGGCCTGCGCATTCTGGCCGGGGTGAAAGCCGAGGGCTGCGCGATCCTGACCGACATTCACGAGCCGGCCCAGGCCGCCGCGGCGGCCGAAGTGGCCGACATCATCCAGATCCCGGCCTTCCTGTGCCGCCAGACCGATCTGCTGGTCGAGGCGGGCCGCACCGGGCGGATCGTGAACCTGAAGAAAGGACAGTTCGTGGCCCCGCAGGATTTCCGGCTGGCCGCCGAGAAGGTCGCCTCGACCGGGAACACCAGGATCCTGCTGACCGAGCGCGGCTCCTCTTTCGGCTACAACAACCTGGTGGTGGACATGCGGGCGCTGGCGATCCTGCGCGGCTTCGGATATCCGGTGGTCTTCGACGCCACCCATAGCGTGCAGCTTCCGGGCGCGGCCGGCGGCGCCTCCGGCGGTCAGGCGCAATTCATCGAGCCGCTGGCGCGGGCCGCGGTCGCGGTCGGCATCGACGCGCTGTTCGTCGAGGTGCATGAAGCGCCTGAGCGCGCGCGCTCCGACGGCCCCAACGCGCTGCGGCTGGAGCTGCTCGGGCCGCTGCTCGGGCGGTTGCGGAGATTCGACGGGCTGGTCAAGGCGGAAAACCGGGGACAGACGGAACCGTCCCCGGTTTTGCCGGGCTAAACGGAGTTGGG
>JBBTDS010000292.1:0-5319 GCA_038060875.1 Acidobacteriota bacterium
TACAATTCTGGATATGTTCGCAGTCCTGCTTACTCTTCTGGCGGCGGCGCAGCCGTTTGACGTTCATGCGCTGCTGACGCTGGAGCGCATAGGCGACCCGCAGGTTTCGCCGGACGGCAAGACGGTCGCCTTCACGGCCCAGAGCATAGATCTCGAAAACAACCGCAAGCCCAGACACATTTACGTAGTGCCCGTCGCCGGCGGTTCGCCGCTGCGGATCAGCCA
Organism: Acidobacteriota bacterium; assembly: GCA_038060875.1. Taxonomy (GTDB): domain Bacteria; phylum Acidobacteriota; class Terriglobia; order Bryobacterales; family Bryobacteraceae; genus JBBTDS01. Next base: position 226 of record JBBTDS010000292.1, read on the forward strand.
GGCCGGCAACCTCAACGACCGCCCGCGCTGGGCGCCGGACTCCCGCTCGATCGCCTTCATCTCCGACCGCGGCGGCTCCGCTCAGGTCTGGCTCATGAATCCCGATGGTTCCAACGCCCGGCAGGTGACCAGCTTCCCAACCGAGGCCGGCGGGGTGCTGTTCTCCCCCGACGGCAAGAACCTGCTGTTCACCAGCGAGGTCTTCCCCGAGTGCGAAGCCGATGCGGCCTGCAACCAGAAGAAGCTCGACGAGGAGAAGATCTCCAAGGTCAAGGCGCGCCGTTACACGGCGCTCTTATACCGGCACTGGGATCGCTGGCAGTCCGAGCGCCGCAGCCACTTGCTGGCGGCGCCGGTGGCGGGCGGCAAGACCATTGACCTGACGCCCGGCACGCGCGACGTCCCGCCCTTCTCGCTGGGCGGCCCCGACGATTATGCCGTTTCTCCCGACGGCGCCGAGGTCTGCCTCGTGATGAATGCCGATCCCGAGCCGGCCGTGAGCACCAACTCCGATCTCTACGTCATCCCGATCACCGGCGGGGAGGCAACCAAGATCACCACCAACCCGGCGGCCGACAACTCGCCCGCCTATTCGCCCGACGGGAAGTATCTCGCCTTCCGCGCCCAACTGCGGGCCGGCTACGAGAGCGACCGCTGGCGGCTGATGGTGCTGGACCGGGCCTCGGGAAAACTGATCAACCTGACTGACGGCCTCGACCGGTGGGTCACCGGCTTCGCTTGGTCGCCGGATTCCACCCGCCTGTTCTACACCATCGAGGACCGCGGCCGGCAGACCGTCCAGATGCAGCCGGTGGCGGGCGGCAGCGCTCGCACTATCATCAGCGGCCCAGGCTACGCCAGCGACATTCAGTTCACGCCGGACGGCAAGACCATGATCTACACCGGGCAGACCGCGACCCAGCCGGCCAGGCTGCTGCGCGCCTCCTCGGCCGGCGGCTCACCCGAACCGCTCACGCGGATCAACGATGTCTTCCTCAGCAACTACCAGCTCTCCCCGCTGGAAGAGTTCTGGGTTGAGGCGCCCGACAAGGCGCGGGTGCACAGCTTCATGCTCAAACCAGCGGGCTTCCGCCAAGGCACGAAGTATCCGGTGTTGTTCCTGATTCACGGCGGACCGCAGGGGGCCTGGGAGGAGAACTGGGGGTATCGCTGGAATCCGCAGGTGTTCGCTGGAGCCGGCTATGTGGTTGTGATGCCAAATCCCAGGGGGTCAACTGGTTACGGGCAAAAGTTCATTGATGAGATTAACGCCGACTGGGGCGGCAAGGTCTACGACGACCTGATGGCGGTGGTGGACCACGCGGCTGGGTTGCCCTACGTCGATGCCGACCGGATGGCCGCCGCCGGCGGCTCTTACGGCGGATACATGGTCAACTGGATCCTCGGGCATACGCAGCGCTTCAAGGCGCTGGTCTCCCACGCCGGCGTGTTTGACCTGCGCAGCATGTTCGGCGAGACCGAGGAGCTGTGGTTTCCGACCTGGGAGTTCCTGGGCGCGCCGTGGGAGAACCCCGAGCTTTACGCCACGCTCTCGCCCAGCCACTACGTGAAGGAGTTTCGCACGCCCACCCTGGTCATCCACGGCGAGATGGACTACCGCGTGCCCTACGGCCAGGGCCTGCAACTCTACACCGGTTTGCAGCTCCAGAAGGTGCCTTCTAAGCTGTTGCTCTACCCCGACGAAGGCCACTGGATACAGAAGCCGCAGAACAGCGTCCTGTGGTACCGCACCTTCCTGGACTTCCTCGGCGAGCACACGAAAGCGGCAGAGTAAGCGGCGTGCCCGTGGAGAAGGCCGGTCAGAGCGGCCAGCGGCGGCCAGGTATCGGCAGCGGCTGGCGGCGCTCGCGTGGCACGGGGCCGCCGCCGGAATCGGTGCGTGCCGGGCGCCAGGCGGCGTTGCTGAAGTCCAATTCCTCTTCCGTAAAGGTCACCGGCCGGTCCAGCACCATCTCGATGGTGGCACCCTTGGCGAGCACCGCGTCGGGCCCGCGCGACAGCAGCACGCCGAGCATGCCGGCGGTGGCGCCGGCAACCGCGCCGATACCGGCGCCGGCGCCGTAACGGCCACCGGCGGCCCCGCCGGCAATGACGCCGACCGAAGCGCCGGCCGCGGTCGCCTCACCAACCGTGCGCGCGTCGCCGCCCTTGTTGCCCTCGCTGCGCACCTTGCCTTCGCTGCGGTCCAGTTCCTCGTTGGAGCGCCCGTCGAGGCTGCCGATGCGGGCGCGGAAGTCGCGGGTCACGCCGTTGGGCAGCGTCAACGAGTCGAACCGGAGATACAGCTCGCCGCGGCCTTTCACGCGGCCCGGGCGCTTGACCTGGGTGATGGTGCCGGCCACGTAGCTGCCTGGCGGGATCACCACCCGCCCGTTGATAAGGATGGGGAAGACGGTCTCCAGGTAGACGCGGTCGCCCTCGGCCGAGTGCTTGGTGCTCACGCTGTTAATCAAGTTCAGCGGCACCCGCGTTCCGGGCTCAACGACGAACTGCCCCGGTTTGGCCTCGTCAACCTGTCGCCAGCCCGGATCCTGGGCGGCGAGCACACCAACCGCGATCACCGCAACTACGCCGAACCACATATGGCTACCCCTATTGTATTAAACGCGCGCCGCCAGGTGCACGTTGCGGCCCTCAGTTGCCCGGTGTGCAAGGCAGTCGCAAGCCGGCCGGGCTGGTTTCACCGGCCACCGAGATCCGCACCTCGGGGTCACTCTCCAGCTTCTCCGGCAGCCTGAGGTTGATCTGATACAGCCCCGCGTAGCCGGGCGTGATTCCGACGTAGGCGACCCGTCCGGCGTCGAGCGGCTGCCCCGCCAGCCAGACCTGAAACTGCTGCTGCTTTTCTATGCTGGCGGCGCCCTGCGGGAGTTGCTGCTGGCGCACTGGCGGCGCCGTCCTTCCCAGCCCGGTGGCGAACAGCACGATGTCCTCCCCCGGGCGGGCCGGCCGAGCGGTGGTGATCAGCGACCAGTCGGCGTGGGTGGCAATCACGGTCCCGGCATCTTGCTGGAACAGCCCCGGCGCGGCTTCCCGCAACTTCACCGTTGCCTTCGGCCCCATCACGCCGTCCACTTCTGTCCACACCGTCACATCCATCGGCCAGGGAACGGGCGTAGTGTCGTTGGGATTGGGCCCGGCCTCGTGCGGAACGACGAAGTTGATCTGGCTGGGCGAAACGAAGTAAAGCTCCGCCTGGGTGTTGTTGACGAACACGCGGACGCCGTCCAGCATACGCGGCAGGGCGTTGGCGCGGATGTCCTCCGGCCTTAACGCCCTGGTCGAGTGGGCCAGTCCGGCTCCGTAAATGGTCGCCACCATGTACGGCGCCAGGGAGCCGGCCACGTTACTGGCCGCGTTGACTATGCTCGCCGCCGAGTAGGACGGCGCCTCTCGGGTCCCACTGCCTTCGGCCCAGATCAGCGGCCCGAAGGCCAGCGCTGCCGGCAAAAATCGGGCGGCGCTCATGTGCGCTATCCATTGTAGCGCCGCCCGGTGGTTTCAGGCTTCAGCGTTTGACAGGGATGGTAGTCCCCGCTTGGCTGGCCACTCCTCCGACGCGGATCTCGACCGGAACGTTGCCGTCCGGCGCCGAGTCGGGAATGCGCAGGTTGAGCTGGTACAGGCCGCTGATCGATCCCGGCGACAGGCCCGCGTAGGCGATGTCCTCCGGCCGCAGGGTTACCCCGCCGATGGTCACCGTGAAGGCGTCCCGCAACCGGGCCAGCCCGCCGGGGAGTTCCCCGGCCTGGTAGACCGGATTGGTGATTCCGAATCCGGTTCCGTAAAGGATCACGGACTCGCCTGGGCGCGCCGGCGTGGCGCCGGGCACTACCGCCGGGTCGGCCAGCAGCGAGAAATCGCTGTGCTGCGCCGCGATGCTCTTGCTGGTCCCGAACAGGAAGAAGGCCGGCGAGACGGTCCGCATCGCGATGCCGGTCGCGGGCACGGTCCGCACCTCGTTGGGCAAGCCGGGGTTGAGGATGACCCTGACTTCCACCGGTCCGTTAAGGTCGAGCGTGGGCGCCTGGGCGTTGATCTGGTCGGTCTTGACGAAGGTCACCGGCACGCGCCGGCCGGCTACCTCGACGGCGACACAAGCCATAGCGTCGGGGAACTTGCCGTCACGGAAGTCGCCCGGACCCGCCGCGCGCTGGACGCCGGGTTCGGCGAAGCCGAGGCCGAAGATGCTGATCATCGAATTGTAGCCCATGCCCGGCTCGAAGGAGGCGGCATTGACCACCGAGCGCAGCGAGGGCTGCCGCGGCGTGATCGGGCAGGCGCCGGTGACCTGGACGCGAGCCGAGGCGGTGTAGATGCGATCGCCCTGGTTGTTGCCGTTGTTGTTGGCCGCGTTGCCGGCCACGTAAAAGATGACGTCGCCCACGTCGGTTGTCGGCGGCGCCCACTCAAACTCCCAGGAGCCGCTGCCGGACTGCCCGCGCCGGGTGCCCGGGTCGCCGTTGCGGTGGCTGGCAAACTGGAGAACGCCCGGCTGGCAGGGCGCCGCCGGCGGCGTTGGCTCCGTGCCACAGACCACCGCGACGTCGTCGTTCGGCGTGAGGATGCCGGCCGGCTGGGTCGGGTTGTTGATGATATGGGCGCTCAGTTGGAAGCCCCAGCGCTGCCCCTCCGGGTGCGAAACGGTCACGCGAAGCGTCTGCGTCCTTCCGGGTGTGTACGGCCCGACCGTAAGCCTGACGCTGCCGGCCGGGTCGCTGTTAGCGGGCGCAAACGTCGTGTGGCAGCGGGTGCAATTGACGGGCGCCCCAAAGTTGCCGACCACCGGGTTGTCGTTGACACCCGGAAATGGAGTGCGGCCGGTGCCATGCCCATAAATAGCCGGGCTGGCAGCGGCCAGCCAGAGAACCAGCGAAAACTTCGTGAAATGTCTGGACATTGTGTGATTCACCTCTTGACGGTCACAAACGCATTATCCTGGGTGCGGACGCCCCCGATTTCGGCGACGATCGGCACATCGCCGTCGGGGACATCGGGCACCAAAACGTTGAACTGGTACAGGCCGGCCGCCTGGGCGGCCAGCCCGGAAAACGTCACCGTCGCCGGGACGTT
>JBBTDS010000292.1:5419-10426 GCA_038060875.1 Acidobacteriota bacterium
GCCGCGGGCTTGTTGTTGACGGTGACACTGACGCCGTCCAACTGGGTCGGCAGCTTGCCCTCGACGATCTCGTCGCCGCGCCAGACGCGGGTGGCCGGAGCCAGGTTCGTCCCGAAGACGGTCATCCAGCCCCCGGCGGCTATGCCCGGCTGAAAGCTCGCGCCGTTGACCACGCCGTTCTGGGCCGCGATCGTGGGAAGCTGCGGCGCGGCCGCCGGCGCCAGCGTGTAGTTCGCGCTGTAGATGCGGTCTCCGTTGTTGGTCCCATCGCCGTTGGCGGCATTGCCGGCCACGTAGACGCGCACCGGGCCCACGTCGCTGGCCGGAGGCGTCCAGGCAAACGTAAACGTGTTCGGTGCGCCCGCCTGCGTGTGCTCGATGAACTGAAGCCCGGCGTCGCGGATGACTTGCGTCGAGCCGTCGGTTGCGCTCAACTCGCCGGCCTGGGCGTTGCTCGCCAGGCGCACGGTTAGCTGGAAGCCGTACCTTCGGGCGGTGCTGTCGGTCACCCGCACCGTCCATTGCTGCCGCGCGCCCGGCGTGTAAGTCAGGCCGTCGGGAAACACCACCTGAACATTGCCGGGGCCGGAGTTGGCCGTGCCGGCGTGACACTGCGTGCACAAACCCTCGCCGGGAGCGCCGCTCACCCGCGGTGGCGGGCCTCCGGAGAACGCATACAGCACCAGCGGTACGGCCGCAAACAAAGTCGCCGCCTTCACAATACGAACCTGTCGTCGCAATTTTTGAGATGCCCCCTTGAAAATCAGTGGCGTGACGCTTATTGGATGCGGCTGACCCCCAGAAAGTCGCATGGCCCCTGTCCCCTCGCGCCGTCCGCGATATACTTAGATGATAGCAACCCGGGGGCGGGCCGCGCTGTGGGGGTGGTGGCGCAGTCACTTTGAGGTCAGCGATGCAGGACGCAATCATCATCCGTGGAGCGCGGGTTCACAACCTGAAGAACATCTCGCTGGAGATCCCTCACAACCGGCTCACCGTGGTCACCGGCGTCTCCGGCTCCGGCAAGTCCTCGCTGGTGTTCGACACCATCTACGCCGAGGGCCAGCGCCGCTACGTCGAATCGCTCTCCGCCTACGCCCGCCAGTTCCTGGAGCGCATGGAGAAGCCGGCGGTGGACGAGATCGCCGGCATCAATCCGCCGGTGGCCATCCGCCAGAAGAACACCGCCCGCAGCCCGCGCTCCACCGTGGCCACCGCCACCGAACTCTACGACTTCCTCCGGCTGCTGTACGCGCGGGCGGGCCGCACCTTCTGCCCCGGTTGCGGCGCCCGGGTGCAGCCCGACACCGTCGATCAGGTGGCGCAGCGGATGCTGGCCGAGCCCGCCGGCTCGCGCTGGTACGCGCTGTTTCCCGTCGGGACTGGGTCGGCCGCGGCGCCCCAAACCCAGGCGCTGCGCGATCGCCTCTTCGAGCTGCGCCAGAAGGGCTTCAACCGTCTGTTCCAGCAGGGGCGCATCTTCGAGTTCTCCAGCCCCGAATCGCTGCTCGACATCGACTTCGCGCGCCCGCTGTTCGCGCTGGCGGACCGCATCGTCATGGGCCCGGACCTGCACCAGCGGCTGGTGGATACCGTCGAGACCTGCTACCGCGAAGCGGGTGAAGTGATCCTGGAACGCGCCGGAGTGGAGCCGCCGCCGCGCCTGCGCTTCAGCGAGAAGTTCGCCTGCAAGGCATGCGAGCGCGAGTTCATGCGGCCCGAGCCGCGCCTGTTCAGCTTCAACAGCCCCTTCGGCGCCTGCCCGCGCTGCCAGGGCTTCGGCAACACCATCGACTACGACCTCGACCTGGTGATCCCCGATAAGTCGGTCTCGCTCGACAACGGCGCCATCGACCCCTGGACCAAGCCCGGCTACACCGACTGGTACGACGACCTGTGCGGCCACGCCCGCGGCAAGGTGCGGCTCCCGGTCCCCTTCGGCGAGCTCACCGCCGCCGAGCGCGACTTTGTCATCAACGGCTCGGAGCGCTACGGCGGGCTGCGCGGCTTTTTCCGGTATCTGGAAACCAAGAAGTACAAGCTGCACGTGCGCGTCTTCCTCAGCCGCTACCGCGGCTACACCGAGTGCCCCGAGTGCCGTGGCGCACGGCTGCGCCAGGAAGCGCTATACGTCCGCCTCGGCGAGCGCACGCTGGCCGAAGTGGCGCGCATGAACATCGCCGCCGCCAGGGATTTCTTCGACCGTATCGAGCTCACGCCCGAGGAAACGGCCATCGCCGGCCGCCTGCTGGTGGAGATCCGCCAGCGGTTGCGGTTCCTCAACGACGTCGGGCTCGACTATCTGACGCTGGACCGCCTGTCTTCGACGCTCTCCGGCGGCGAAGCGCAGCGCATCCAGCTTGCCACCTGCCTCGGCTCGCGACTGGTGGGGGCCTGCTATGTGCTCGACGAGCCCTCCATCGGCCTGCACAGCCGCGACACCGGCCGCCTCATCCGCATCCTGGAGGAACTGCGCGACCTGGGCAACACCATCGTGGTGGTCGAGCACGACGCCGAGGTTATGCGCTCGGCCGACCACATCGTCGATCTCGGCCCCGGCGCCGGCGAGAACGGCGGCCGCGTCATCTACGCCGGCTCCTATCCCCAGTTGATCGCCGACGGGGCGAACTCACTCACCGCCGCTTACCTTCGCGGCGACATGCGCACCGCCCCGCCGCGCGGCCGCCGCGCCGTCAACCCGAAGCGCGAGCTCCGGTTCCTCGGCGCGCGCGCGCACAACCTGAAGAACATCGACGTGGCCATCCCGCTCGACATGATGGTGGTCATCACCGGCGTCTCCGGCTCCGGCAAGTCCAGCCTGGTCCACGACGTCATCTACCGTTCGCTCCAGGCCAGCCACAAGGCCGGGCCGGTGGAGACCGATTCCGAGCGGGAAGGCGCCGGCGCCCGCCTGGCCTGCCGCCGCGTGGAAGGCGCCGAGCGCATCAGCCAGGCGGTGCTGGTGGACCAGTCGCCCATCGGCCGCACGCCCCGCTCCAACCCCGTCACCTACATCAAGGCTTTCGACCTCATCCGTGAGCTGTTCGCCTCCACTCCCGACGCCAGCCGCTACGGCTACACCGCCGGTCACTTCTCCTTCAATATCCCCGGGGGCCGGTGCGAGACCTGCCAGGGCGACGGCACGGTAACGGTCGAGATGCAGTTCCTGGCCGACGTCGAGCTGGTCTGCGAGGAGTGCAAGGGCACGCGTTACAAGAGCAGCATCCTGGCGGTCCGCCACCGCGGCCTCAACGTCCACGAAGTGCTCCAGCTCACCGTCCAGGAGGCGCTCGCGTTTTTCGCCGACGTGCCGCGGCTCGTTTCCAAGCTGAAGGTGCTGGCGCAGGTCGGGCTCGGCTACCTGCGGCTGGGCCAGTCGGCCACCACGCTGTCGGGGGGCGAGGCCCAGCGGGTGAAGCTGGCCGCGCACCTGGCGCAGGCGAGCTGCGAGCACACGCTCTACATCTTCGACGAGCCCACCACCGGGCTGCACTTCGACGACATCGCCAGGCTGCTCGACGCCTTCCAGCGGCTGATCCACAACGGCGCCAGCGTGCTGGTCGTCGAGCACAACCTCGAAGTCGTCCGCAACGCCGACTGGATCATCGACCTCGGCCCCGAGGGCGGCGACGCCGGCGGCTACATCGTCGCCCAGGGCGCGCCTGAGCAGATCGCCGCCGCGCCCGCCTCCCACACCGGCCGCTTCCTACATCAATTTCGGTGACAGGCTACACAACCTCGAAATAGGACCTCGATATGACACTTCAGGACACCATGCGGACGCTCGAATCCTTGGGCACGGCCCAGAACCGCAAGGTCTACGCGCGCCATGGCGCCGGCGAGAACACCTTCGGCGTGAGCTTCGCCAACCTTGACAAGCTCAAGAAGCGCATCAAGACGGACCACCAGCTCGCGCAGCAACTCTGGGGGACCGGCAACTCGGACGCCCGCAGCCTGGCCACGCTCATCGCCGACCCCGGCAAGATGAGCTCCAGCGAGCTCGATGCCTGGGTGAAGGACATCGGATACTACGTCCACGCCGATCTCTTCGCCGGCCACGTCGCCGCCGGCTCTACGCTGGCCAGGAAGAAGATGGACGCCTGGATGAAATCGGCCCACGACTTTGTCGCCCAGGTGGGCTGGGACCTGCTGGGCATCCTGGCCATGCGCGAGGGGGACCTGGCCGACACTTACTTCGAGAAGCATCTCGAGACGATCGAAGCGAAGATCCACCAGACCGGAAACCGCACCCGCCACGCCATGAACAACGCGCTGATCGCCATTGGCATGCGTAACGCGCGTCTTCAGAAACTGGCCCTGGCGGCCGCGGCCCGCATAGGGAAGGTGGTGGTCGATCACGGGCAGACGGGCTGCCAGACCCCCGACGCGGCCGCCTACATCCTCAAGGCGGCGGCGCGAAGGAGGAAGTGACGAAACCGGAAACACGCAGGCTGTCCCCGGTTTTCCCGGTTTTCGCAATCCTCTCCGGCCCGCTAAGCCCTACCCGCGCGCGATCGCCGGGTACACCTTGCGGATAGCCGCCACCGCGTCGGCGGTGTCGCGCTCGCTGAACTTGGGATCCATCAGCACACCGGCAAAGCGGCCCAGGATGTCGATGGTCCGCGGGCAGCACTCCTTGCCGTAGCGGATGGACCGCCCGCGCTCGGAGGCGAACGACGGCCAGCGCGGCGTCACCGTCACCTTGTTCTCGATGTGCGGCACAGTGGGCAGGATCACCGAGCCGCCCGGGTTGCGCGCCGGCACGCCCTCGGCCTTCATGGCCTCCTTGTACCGCTCGCACTGCTCGCGCGTCCGGAAGCCGATGAACACGCCGGCGCCCAGCTCGCCCTCGGGGTCGGGCAGGCGGCGCAGGCGCAGGCCGGGCAGGTCGCGAACGCCGTCGTAGACGCGGCGCGCATTGGCGCGCACCGCCGCGATGATCGCGTCCAGCTTCCTCAATTGCGCCAGCAGCACCGCCCCGGAGAATTCGTTGAGGCGATAGTTTAG
>JBBTDS010000293.1:0-3197 GCA_038060875.1 Acidobacteriota bacterium
TCCAGGCCGAAACGGAGAGTACCAGAAACAGGATCGCGGATCGTCGATAGCCCATGTCGGACAGTATACTTGGACTTACTGCCCATGAGCCCGAGCCAACCCGGACACCTGACCCACGCCGAGATCTTCCAGCAGCCCGAGACGTGGCCGGAGACGGCCGCGCGGGTGCGGCGCACGGCGCTCAGCGGGACGGAAGGGGCCGTGCTGACCGGGGCGGGGACGTCGTTCTTCGCCGCCCTGGCGGTCGAGCCGGCCTGGCCCGGTGCGCGCGCCGTGCCCTCCACCGAGCTGTTTCTCGACCCCCGCCGCTACTTGTCTGGCCCGGGCCCGGTCGTCTCCTTCGCCCGCTCGGGGGACAGCCCGGAGAGCATCGCCGTGGTGGAGAAGCTGCCCGGCGCGCGGCACATCGCGCTGACCTGCAACCCCGAAGGCAGGCTGGCCCGCTGGCCGGGCGTGGAGGCCATCCTGCTCGATCCCCGCTCCAACGACCGCAGCCTGGTGATGACCAGCTCCTTCTCCAACCTGGTGCTGGCCGGGCTGTGCCTGGCGCGGCCCGAAGAAATGGACGCGGCCCTGCCGCTGATGTGCGCCGAGGCCCGCGCGGCGCTGCCGGCGCTGGAGGCGGCGGCGCGCCTGCTGGCCCAGAACCCGCCGGCGCGCGTGCTGGTGCTGGCTTCTCCGGCGCTCGCGGGCGCCGCCCGCGAAGCCTGGCTCAAAATCCTGGAGATGACCGCCGGCAGGGTCGTGCCGCTGGCTGAGACTTACCTGGGGCTGCGGCACGGCCCGATGAGCTTCCTCGAGGCCGAGACATTAGTCATATGTTTTGTTTCATCAGATCCAGCCCTGCGCCGCTACGAGCTCGACCTGGTCCGGGAGCTGCGCGCCAAGAAACTGGGCCGGCTCGTCGCCATCGCGCCGCCCGGCGTTGACGGCGGCCTGTTTGACCAGGTGCTGGCCACCCGCGCCTCCGCCCTGCCCGACTGCCTGCGTACGCCGGCCGACATCGTCTTCCCCCAGTTGCTCGCCTACCACCTGAGCCTGCGCGTCGGGCTGGACCCGGACAGCCCCAGCCCGGGGCGCGTCATCACCCGGGTAGTCGAGGGAGTCCGGATCTATGAAGACTAAGACCCTCGACATCATCGTCGCCGGCGAGGCGAACGTCGATCTGCTGATGCGCGAGGTCCCGCCGCTGGAGCTGGGCAAGGAAAAGCTCGCCAAGGACATGGATCTCGTGTTGGGCGGGTCAAGCTCGATCACCGCCTTCAACCTGGCAAGGCTGGGCGCGCGGGTGGGCTTCGTGGGCGTGGTCGGCGACGATTTCTTCGGGCAGTTCGTCGAAGAGCGGCTGCGCTGGGCGGGCGTGGACCTGACTTGCCTGCGGCGGCGGCGCGGCGCCAAAACGGGCCTGACCATCTGGCACACGCGCGGGGCGCGGCGCGCGGGCGTCACCTACCCGGGGACGATCGAGTTGCTGCGCGCCCCCGACGTGCCCTCGGCCTACCTGGAGCGAGCGAGCCACCTGCACGTGGGCGCCTACTTCTTGCAGAAGAAGCTGCACGTCGGCGCGGCGGCGCTGTTCCGCCGCGCGCACCGGCTGCACCTGACCACTTCGCTCGACCCGAACTGGGACCCGACTGAGCGGTGGGACTCGGGCATCCGCGAGGTGCTGTCTCAAACAGACATCTTCTTTCCCAACGAAGAGGAGGCCTTGCGCCTCACCGGTTGCCCCGCGGTGCGGGGGGCAGCGGAAGATCTCGGCCGGCTGGTGGAAATTGTGCTCGTCAAGCGGGGCGCGCGTGGCGCGCTGGTGCACAGCGGCGACCTGACTTTCGAGATGCCGGCGGCGCGGGTGAAGGCGGTCGAGATGACCGGCGCCGGGGACAGCTTCAACGCCGGCTTCCTGGCGGAGTGGGCGCGCGGCGCATCGCTGTATAAGTGCGCGCGCGCCGGAGTGGAGGCCGGCGCCCGCGCGGTCACGCGGGTCGGCGGTACGGCAGCCTTTGAGGAGTGAGTGGACATGCTGAAAGGAGTAGCGGTGGTCGCTCACGGGGGCGGCCCTACACAGGTCATTAACGCCAGCCTGGCCGGGGTGATCGAGGAGTGCCGGCGGCATGAGCGGATCACCGCGCTCTACGGGGCGCGGCACGGCATCCTCGGCGTGCTCAACGACGACTTCCTGGATCTCGCCCGCCAGGCCCCGGCGCTGGTGACCGCCATCGGCGCCACGCCGGGCTCGGCGCTGGGTTCCTGCCGCCGGCGCGTCGGCGCCGAGGACTACGACCGCATCCTGGCCGTCTTTCGCGCCCACAACGTCCGCTACTTCTTCTACACCGGCGGCAACGACTCGATGGACACCTCCGCTCACGTGGCGCGGCTGGCCAGCGAGCGCGGGTATGAGATGTGCGTGGTCGGGATTCCCAAGACCATCGATAACGATCTGGCGGAAACCGACCATTGCCCGGGCTACGGCTCGGCGGCGCTGTATTACGCCTGCGCGGTGCGCGACATCGGGGCCGACATCCGCGAGTTGCCCGACCGGATCACCGTGGTCGAGGTGATGGGGCGCAATGCGGGTTGGCTGACAGCGGCCACCGCGCTGGCGCGCTGCGAGCCGGGCGACCCACCGCACCTGATCTACTTCCCCGAGCGCCCGATCAGCGCCGAAAAGTTCCTGGCCGATGTCGAGGCCGTCTACCGCCGCCTGGGGCACGCCACTATTGCCGTCTGCGAAGGCCAGAAGGATGACAAAGGCGAGCCGTTCGGCGCCGATCTGGTGGCCGCTGACGGCTTCGGGTGGCAAATGGCCGGCAACCTGGCCCACGCACTCTCGCGGTTGATCACCAGACACCTCAAGCTGCGGGCGCGCAGCGAGAAGCCGGGCCTGCTCGGCCGCACCAGCGCGGAGTTCGTCTCGGCGGTCGATCGCCAGGAGGCCCGGCTATGCGGTAAGGCGGCGGTCGAGGCGGCCGTCCGCGGCGTCACCGGCATGATGGTGACGCTCGTGCGTGAGCCTGGCCCGGTTTACCGCGCCACCACCGGCCTGGTGGACCTGGAGAAGGTGGCCAACAGCGAGCGCCGGTTGCCGCTGGAATGGATCCACCCGGAGGCGAACGACGTGCTGCAGACGTTCCTGGAGTACGCCGCGCCCCTGGTGGGGCCCATCACGCCGCGGGCGCGGCTCTAACCGGGGACAGCCT
>JBBTDS010000293.1:3297-7890 GCA_038060875.1 Acidobacteriota bacterium
GCGCCCCTGGTGGGGCCCATCACGCCGCGGGCGCGGCTCTAACCGGGGACAGCCTAAACCGGGGACAGCCTGCATGTTTCCAGGATAAGAATCGCGCACGCCCGGAAACACGCAGGCTGTCCCCGGTTAGAGGCCCAGCAGGCGGGCGGCGTTGTCGTGGTAGACCTTGCGCAGGATGCGCTCGGGCAGGCCCAGGCCGTAAATGCGCCAGCGGCCCTGGGGCGGGATGCGCGCCGGCGCGTAGTCGAAGTACTCGTCCTCGGTCTCCAGGAACCGGTAGTAGATCTCGTAGAGCTCGTCGCAGAAGATCTGCTGCGGATACTGGTGGCCCTGCGGCACTGCGTCGGTGCCGAACAGGATGCGGTCCTGATACTTCTCGAAGAACCTGCGCGCCGTGCGGGGCTGGCGGCCTAACTCGCCGATGCGGGCGCCGATCTCGACCAGCATGTTGGGGTGCCGGTCCATGCACTGGGAAACGAAGGGCAGGTCTTCGGAGTCGGAGACGTGCAGGCAGATGAACTGCGTGCGGGGATGCCGCGCCATCACGCGGTTGCGCGCCTCGAGCAACTCGCGGTTGCTCGGGAAGTCCTTGCCGTGGAACGACCAGTCCGGGTGCGCGTGCAGCTCCTCCCACCGCTCGTTGAAGCGGTCGATGGGCAGGAAGAAGGCCTCGGGATCGGAGGTGTGGATCGCCACCGGCATCTTCAGCGCGCCGGCCGCCTCCCACATCGGGTCGAAGCGCGCATCATCCACCTTGATGAGCGGGCCGGTGGTGACCTTCTCGCGCAGATACAGCCCGAGCGTCTTCAGGACCTTCAGACCCCTGGCGCCGGCCTTGTGCGCACGGTGGATCTCATCGGCCTGGAGCTTGGGATAATTCGGGTCGGCGATCCTGTTCCACCAGGGCTCGGTGAAGACCAGGAAGCGCGCGGGGTGCGGCTTGTGCAAGTAGCCGATGACCTCGTCGAGGACCTCGCCACGCCCGCCGGTCAGGTTCACCATGATCCGGAGGTTCTTCCGGTCCATCACCGCCAGCAGCTCCTCGGGCTTGGCCGGGAACCCCGGCCGGCCTTCCTTGCCCAGACCTGGCGACCAGGAGAGATGCGTGTGGATGTCGATCACCGGGAAGCGGGCGCGCGGGACCTTGCTCTCGGGCACGTGCAGCATGCTGCGGGGCTCGAACTGGACAAGCGGCAGATCGGCCTTGGCGGGCGCTTGCGCGCGGGCCGCGCCGCCGAGACCCAGGCTTGCGCCGGCCGCTTTCAGCAGGTTTCGTCGATTCATTTCCTTCCTCCGAGGCGCTTGATGGCCTGCGCCTTGTACTGATCGAGCTCCGACTCGCGGCCGCCCGGCTCGCTCGCCAGCTCGACCACCGCGGCCGCCGCCTTGCGCCACAGCACTTCGGCCTGCTCGCGCTTTCCGGCCAGCTCCAGCTCGCGCGCGGCCTCGACCCACTCGCGCAGGGTGGAATCGATCGCCGGGCGGCCGACGCCGAGGTTGCGCCGGTACTCGGCGGCCAGCAGGATCTCGGCGGCCGCCTTCTCGTGCTGCCCGGCCTTCTGGTAGCCGCGAGCTAGGCCCCAGTGGGCTTTGCGGTAGAGCGCCAGCGCCGAGGTCTCGCCCTCGCCGGAGACAAACTGCGTCCCCTCGAGCAGGCGGGCGGCCTGCTCGAAGCGCTCGGCGTCCACATAGGCGCCGGCCAGCGCCTGGATCACGGCGGCGCGAGCGCGCACCGCGGCCGGCGCTCCCTCCAGCAGCTTGATGCGGCGTTCGACAGCCGGGATGGCAGCCAGCACGCGGTCCAGCTCGATATAGAGGTGGTGGTCGTCCGGGGCAGCCCGGATGGCGCGCTCGTAGGCGGCCACCGCCTCATCGCGGGTGGCCGGCTCGCGAGCCTGCGCCTGGCCGAGATTGCGGTGGGCCACCGCGTTCGAGGGATCCAGGCGCACCGCATCGCGCCAGGCACTCACCGCCTCGGCGACGCGGTTCTTCGAGGCCAGCGCGTTGCCGAGGTAGTAGGCGGCCCGGCCGTCGTTCGGGTTGGCCTTGCGGGCCGCCTCAAGCACTGCGATCTCCTCGACGCGGTGCGGGAACACGAAGGCCGCATCGCCCCGCGTCTGACTACCCCGAGCCGCGCCCAGCGTGTAGGCCAGCATGGGGTGATCGCGGTGGCGCTTCAGGCCCTCTTCGAGCACGGCGGCGGCCTCGGCCTCGCGCCCGCAGGCGCGGTAATCGAAGGCCAGCTCGAGCACCGAGTCGGGCTCGCGCGCGAGCAGCCGCCACAGCTCATCCTGCGCGCGGCGGGCTTCGGCGTCGCGCCCGCGCGCCTGGAGAATGCGGTGCTGCTCGCTGAGCGCGAGGTAATCGACCGGCATCTCGCGCACGACTCCATCGATGCGCGCCTGGGCGTCCTCGAGGCGCCCGGCGAGACGCTCGGCCATCGCCAGCACGGTGCGCGCCTTCAGGTCGCGCGGATCGAGCAGCACCGCCTGCGAAAGGTGCCCGAGGGCCCGCGGCACGTCGCCGGCGGCCAGCGCCAGCTCGCCGAGCACGTAGCGGGCGACCGGCTCGCGGTAGCCGGCGCGGACGGCCCACCACAACTCGCGTTCCGCCTCCCGCGCGCGGCCCTGTGCGCGCCGCACCAGGCCGAGGTAGTAACGCGCCTCGGCGGCATCCGGATTGCGGCGGAGCGCCAGCGTAAGATGCTCCGCGGCCTTGTCGTACTCGCCGGTGCGGTAGTAGGAGAGACCGAGCGCCGTGCGGGCGGGGGCGAATCCGGCGTCGCGCTGGAGCGCTCGCTCGTAAGCGGCGCGAGCCGCCAGCTCGTTGCTCTTCTTGTCGGCCGCGAGTCCCTCGACCCAGGCCTGCTCGGCGCTGCTCGAAGCGGGCGGGTCGGCGACCGGCCGCGTGGCCGGCTTGAACTCGGGGTTGCCGTCGAGCGGGGTGTCGCTGCGGTAGCGGATCAGCTCGCGACCGTCCTTCCCCGCGACGCGCACCGCCAGCGGCCTGCCGGCGGCGTTGGCCGGCAGGTCGAACGTCGCAGTGAACGGCTCGGTGGGCGAGAGACTGACGCGCCGGCTCCCGACCGAGACGCCGTCCGCTTCGAGCGTGAGCGTAGCGTCGTCGAATCGGGCGTTAACGTTCACCGCGACGCGCACGCGGTTGCCTTCCGGGGCCACGCGAAGCGCGGCCTCGGTATTCGCCTCGGTAAACGGGCCGCCCAGCCGGTTCACCGGATACCAGTGCAGCGTGAAGTGCTCGACGCGGTGGGGGGCGAGGAACTCGTGCTCCATCTGCGTCTCGAACCGGCCGGCCTGGAACTCGACGTACTGCCCGTCGCGCTCGGTGAGCTTCTCCACCCAGATCTGGCCGCTGTCGGCGGTGCCCCAGGTCCAGGTCTTCTTGCCGGGCACTTCGCGGTGATCGGCGACGTGCACCACACCCCAGTCGGACTTCTCGTAGTAGACGCCCATGAAGTCGCGCTGCGAGTTGCGGGCGAACAGCGACAGCGCGTTGGGCACGGCGCGGTAGGCGCCGAGATCCACGCCCTTGTGGACAGGGAAGCTGAACACCGGCCAGAAGACGTGGGGATAGGCTTCGCGCATCGGGTAGACGAAGCGCATGTCGTCGGCGGCCTGGGCGGCCGCGGTGGCCCAGAACCAGTAGCGGCCGGGAACTTCGCGGCGGTTGTTCAGCCGCACCTCGGTCTCGACCACCTTGCGCGCCGGCCGCAGGCGCACGGTCACCGCCCACTGCATGCGCTGGATGCGCTCGGTGTCGCCGACGGTGACGGTGGCCGAGCCATCGGCTTCCGCGCGCATCGCGTAGTCGATGGGCGAGACGGTGGTGACGGTGTGGCCGTCGGGGAAATTCCACTCGATGCCGCCGGAAACCCAGGCGCCGCGGATGGCCACCATGCCGTACTTGACCACGTGGTTGGTGTAGAGCACGTCGCGGTTGGCGGTCTTGTCGAAGATCGAGTAGAGGTGGCCGCCCAACTCCGGCAGCACGGTGACCTTCAGGTACTCGTTCTCGAGGTAGACGGCCTTGTAAGGCTTCTCGACGCGCCGGTCGGTGAGCGAGTTGAGGGCCGGGTAGGGGTAGATGGGGCGGCGCCCGCGGGCGTATGGAAACACGGGATTCGGGTCCGCCGGGCCGAGCTCGTAGGTCGGGATCACCAGCGGCGCCTCCCAGACCCGTGCGGGCGCCTGGGCCCAACTCGGCATGAGGCCGTACACCAGCGGCGTCAGCAACAGCAGTCGGTTCGTAGCCATGAGACCGCTATTGTACGCCCGGCGGGGCCGCACTACCAGAGCGTATCCACCGCATATTGGGCGATCCAAGCATCGGAGGTGACGCCGCGAGCCACCACACCACGTGTGGCTCACCGGGGGCGCCCTCATTTGTAGAATTCGTTCAGGATCTCGTCTGGCAGCGGCGCCTCGAAGTCGGGAGCCATCCAGATCTTGCCCTTATCGAGGCCAGGCACCCGCTCACCGGGTTCATCCTGCACGGGCGCCAACCTGGCCATCGGTTTGCCCGCCTTGGCAATGACGAACTCTTCACCCCGGCTGACGCGAGCCAACAACCGGC
>JBBTDS010000293.1:7990-13954 GCA_038060875.1 Acidobacteriota bacterium
CCCGCCTTGGCAATGACGAACTCTTCACCCCGGCTGACGCGAGCCAACAACCGGCCGAGATGGGTCTTGGCCTGGTAGACGCTGACAGTCTCGCGGGGCTTCACGGGGCCAGCATAGCACGCGGCCTGCCCAGCGGCTTCGCGGCTCGCTCGTTCAGGTACTCCTCGAGGTTGGTGTAGCCGTCATTGTTGCGGTCGCCGGCAGCGTCACCAGCGTCGCGCGGATTGAGGCCGCGCGCTTTCTCCCACTCATCCGGCATGCCGTCGCGGTCGGCGTCCGCCGGAGGGCGGGCCGGGCGGTAGACCGGCCAGCCGCCGACCTCCCACTGCGAATCGATGATGGCGCCGGCGCCGCGCCGGACTTCGGCCACGATGCGGGCATCGACCGCGTCCCGGACGGGACGGTTGGCCCCAGCACTCTCCAGCACCGCCAGCAAGGCGGCCCGGGCGCCGGCCTCGGTTACCTTCGGCGCATCGAATGGCCTGGGGACAACGGTCACCAGCCGGCGGCCGCGGGACTCGGTGCGGTCGAACAGCGCGCGGTTGTCGGCGGTCCATTCGGGCCGGCCTTCGACAACGTTGCCGGCGATGAAGTACTTCGCGTCGGCAGTGTCGGTAAAGACGATCGGCGCGCGCGCACGGTTGCTGCTCGGGCCGGGCTTGATGTAGTTGCCCACGTAGTTGACGCTGAGGATATCGCCGGTCATGCCGCTGCACATCGAGCCGTAGTCGTACATCACGTTGGCGCGCACGTCGAAGGTGGGGAAGGGCGGCTTGCCGTAGTTGTCGCCGAGCCTGGGGTTGCGCGCGGTGTTGTGCGCCCAGAGATTGTGGTGGAAGCTCACGCCGCCCACCGCCCTGGCCAGCGACCCGTAGCCGTGCGCGCCCTTGTGATGCACGCTGCGGTTCAGGCCCTCGGATATGATGCACCATTGGACGGTGATGTCGCTGATCCCACCGCTGGGCGAGAGGACCTCATCAACGCCCCAACTGGCCGAGCAGTGGTCGAGAATCACGTTGCGGCTTGCGCCGCCGATGGCCATGGCGTCAACCTCCTTGCCCGCAATATCCCCTGGCCGGCTGCGCAGGAAGCGGATCACGACGTCGTGCGTGTCAACTGAGAGCCCATAGCCGCGGAGGCAGACGCCGTCGCCCGGCGCGCTCTGGCCGGCGATGGTCAGAAATGGCTGGCGTATGGCGATGGGGGACCCCAGCTCGATGAGGCCGGCGACGCGGAACAGAACCACGCGTGGCCCGTCAGCCTCGCAGGCGGCGCGCAGGCTGCCAGGGCCGGAGTCATTCAGATTGGCGACGATGATCACCTTGCCGCCGCGGCCGCCGCCAGTTCCAGCGCCGAAGCCTTCGGCGCCTGGGAAGGCTGCCGGGCCGGCGAAGTCCGGAAAGACGCACAGAAGTGCGCTACAGAGCAAAGAGGTTCGACTGATCATGAAAGAGCTATTGTACGCGGCCGGCGGCAAACAGGCTGGAGCGGGAGACGGGACTTGAACCCGCGACATCGACCTTGGCAAGGTCGCACTCTACCAACTGAGTTACTCCCGCTTCTGATTGTATTGTCGCTCCGGCCGCATCGCCCTGTCAATCAGGGATTGGCGGGGGAGGACGGGCTTCCCTCCGCCTCGATCTGATATGTCCAATCGAGGGTTTGCCGCCTGTCCCGCGCGAGGCCGTTCTACCGTGACACGACTGCCTCAAAATGGTTTTGTGCCCCGCCCGCAACTGATTGAAAATAAAGCGGATTTTGTCGCAAGTTTTTAGTGTTTACTGGCAGCCGACCTGTGCTATGCTGACGTTCCGCACAACTCCGGAGAGACCGGAGTTGGCGGCCGAAGATTCTTCTTCTGCAATCGGCTCTACCCCGAAACAGACGTGGGATTGAGGGGATTTCCACAGCGTGTGGAAACAGTGTGGAAATCCCAGGATGAGGTTGCGTGCCTGTGGCCACAGACCCTTGGGAACTCGTCAGACAGCATCTGGCGTCGAAGCTGAGCGCAGAGAGCTTCCACAACTGGTTCGGAGGCACCGCGCTGCTGAAGGCCGAGGGTGATACGCTCTGGGTGTCGGTGCCCGACGAAGCAACCGCGAAGTACGTCGAACAGGAATATGGCGAGTTGGTGCATGGCGCTTTACGCGAGCTGAGGCTGCCCTTGCGGCTGGTACGGTATGAGTTGGGCCCGCCCCCGGTCAGTGACAGCGCTGCCGCCGGTCCGGCCCGAGACCTCACTTTCCAGACGCTGACGCATCAGCTCAACCCCCGGTTCACGTTCGACAGCTTCGTAGTTGGCTCCTGCAACCAGTTCGCGCACGCCGCCGCCAAAGCGGTAGCCACCAACCCGGCCCAGACGTACAACCCGCTGTTCATTTACGGCGGTGTAGGCATGGGCAAGACCCATCTCATGCATGCCATCGGCCGTTCGCTGCTGAACAACTTCCCGAGCATGCGCATTGTCTACACCTCCAGCGAGCGCTTCATGAACGAAATGATTGCCGGCATCAAGCTCCAGCGCATGCCGGTATTCCACCGCAACTATCGTTGCGCTGATGCGCTGCTGGTGGATGACATTCAAATTCTCGGCAATAAGGAAGCCACGCAGGAGGAGTTCTTTCACACATTCAACGAGCTCTACGAGCACCAGAAGCAGATCATCATCTCCAGCGACTCGCCGCCGAAAGAGATCCTGGGACTGGTGGACCGGCTTCGCTCCCGATTTGAATGGGGGCTGATGGTTGACATCCAGCCGCCTGACCTGGAAACCAAAATGGCCATTCTCGACAAGAAGGCCGAAGCCGAGGGAGTCAGGCTACCAGAGGATGTACGGATCTTCATCGCCACCAAGACGAAGTCCAATGTGCGTGAATTGGAAGGCGCCCTCATTCGTTTGATTGCCTATTCATCGGTGACCGGCTCCAATATCACCCTCCCGATGGCGCAGCAAACGCTCAAGCACATGCTGCACAACCATAGCCGCAGGATCACCATCGAGACGATCATTAAAGCGGTAGCGGCAAAATTCGACCTCCAGCCAATTCAGCTCAAGCAGAAGACCAACGCACGGCACATCGTTTTTCCTCGCCAGATCGCGATGTACCTCGCCAAGGAACTCACCTCCGCATCCCTGCCTGAGATCGGTCGAGCCTTTGGCGGCAAGCACCACACTACCGTACTGCACTCGGTTCGCAAGATCGAACTGCACCGCCAGAAAGATACGGATTTGAACAGGCTGCTTCACAGCCTAACCGACTCATTAAATTGATCTTGTTGAGATTTCCACAGGGTGAATCCAGCCGTGGTTGTGAAAGCCTGTGAATGGTCCGGCCCAGCCTTACGGGGCAACACGTCATGCACAGGCTCTCCTCAGCTTGCCAAGCGCACAACCAGCCGGATTTGCTATGATTTAGAGGGAAATCCACATTTTCACAGGCCCTACGACTACGGTTCTATATTTTGTTATCTTAGGGAAGCGGATTAACAGTAAGGGAGCGCCAGATGGAGTTCAGCATCAATAGGGTTGATCTGGTACGGGAACTCAGCCTGTCCCAAGGAGTGGTCGAGAAGCGGACGACAATTCCGATTCTCTCTAATGTGTTGGTGGAGGCGAGTGGAGACCATATTCAACTGACGGCAACCGACCTCGAGTTGGGTATTCGGTGTGCTTGTCCGGCCAAGGTTGTTAAGGAGGGGGCCAGCACACTGCCGGTCCGACGGCTACTTGACTACGTTCGCCTGCTGCCAGATGTGGATGTCACGTTTAAGTTCCTTGAGAACCATTGGGCGAGCTTGAGTTGTGGCCGGTCGCGTACCAGGATTGCCGGGATGTCCAGAGAGAGCTTTCCAGAGCTTCCACAGATGCCGGAGGTACTGGCTGAGATTCCGGTGGGTATTCTGACGTCAATGATTGCGAAGACCATCTTCGCCATCTCGGTGGAGGAATCGCGCTTTACATTGAATGGTGCGTTGCTCTTGCTCAGGAATACTGGAGCGGTCATGGTGGCTACCGACGGTCATCGCTTGGCGCACGTTGAAACCGCTGCCGAGATCCCAGGACTAGCAACACCGTACCGTGCCCTGCTACCGAAAAAGGCGATGGGTGAGATTCTGAAACTTGCGCAGGAAGCCGAGCCTACGGCACTGATCCGCTTTGCTGGCGATGAGAACCACCTGTTCTTTCAGCTCGGTGGCCGGCTGTTAATCAGCCGGAAGCTCACTGGGACCTTCCCGGATTACGACCGGGTGCTCCCGAAGGACTACCGTAACTCAGCGATACTGAACCGTGAGGAAGCTCGCCTCGCCGTGGAGCGCGTCTCCCAATTTGCCGACGAGCGCTCGCACGCGGTGCGTGTCCAGCTCACCTCAGGTGAGCTGAATTTTCACTCCTCCGTCTCGGAAGCCGGGGAAAGCGAGGAGACGATCCCAACCGACTACGAGGGCGCCGGCCTTGATATTGGCTTCAACGCCCAATACCTGCTGGATTTCCTGCGCACCACCGCGGAGGAAAAGGTCCTGCTCAGCTTCAGGGACTCCCACAGCGCGGCTGAACTGCGGCCAGCCGATAGTGGTGAAGGCCGTCAGTACCGATACGTCTTGATGCCGATGAGGATCTAGGCGCCGAGCAGTTGCCCCAGGCGCAGCATACGAGAGGTCTCAATGGCCAACAAAGAACCGGAGAACGGGACTGCGGAAGTGTACGATTCCAGCAGCATCAAGGTCCTCGAGGGACTGGAAGCGGTGCGGCTGCGGCCGGCGATGTACATCGGCTCGACCGGCGAGAGCGGGCTGCACCACCTGGTCTACGAGGTGGTGGACAACTCGGTTGATGAGGCGCTGGCCGGCTACTGCACGGAGATCCGCGTCACTATCCACATCGACAACTCGGTGACGGTGATCGACAACGGCCGCGGGATCCCAGTGGACATCCACCAGGAGGAACAAGTCTCGGCCGCCGAGGTAGTGATGACCAAGCTGCACGCCGGCGGTAAGTTCGACACCAGAAGCTACAAGGTTTCCGGCGGGCTGCATGGCGTCGGCGTCAGCGTCGTGAACGCGCTGTCGGAATCTCTGGAGCTGGAGATCTGGCGCGACGGCTTCACCTGGGACCAGGAGTACGAGCGCGGCGCCCCGCGGGCGCCGCTGGCGCGCAAGGGCAAGGCGGGCCGCAAGACCGGCACCAAGGTCACCTTCAAGCCGGACACGACCATCATGGACGCCACCGAGTTCAACTTCGACACGCTCTCGCAGCGGCTGCGCGAGCTGGCCTTCCTCAACAAGGGCCTGCTGATCACGCTGACCGACGAGCGCAGCGATCCGGCCAAGTACCACGAGTTTCATTACAGCGGCGGCATCGCCGAGTTCATCAAGCACCTCAACCGCGGCAAGACGGCGCTGCACGACCGGCCCATCTACTTCGAGGGCGCGCGCGAGCTCACCGGCGGCGGCCTGCTCACCATGGAAGCGGCTCTGCAATACAACGACGGCTACACCGACAACGTCTTTAGCTTCGCCAACAACATCAACACGGTGGATGGCGGCGCGCACTTGAGCGGTTTCCGCAGCGCGCTGACCCGCACCATCAACGCCTACGGCCAGCAGGCGGGGCTGTTCAAGGACGTCAAGGAGAACCTGACCGGCGACGACGTGCGCGAGGGCCTCACGGCGGTGGTCAGCGTCAAGCTTCCGCAGCCGCAATTCGAGGGGCAGACCAAGGGCAAGCTGAACAGCGACATCGGCGGCTATGTGGTGCAGTTCGTCAACGAGCGGCTGAGCGAGTACTTCGACAAGAACCCCGGGGTCATGCGCCGCATCGTCGGCAAAGCGATCGAGGCGGCCCGAGCGCGCGAGGCTGCCCGCAAGGCGCGCGAGCTGACACGGCGCAAGGGGGCGCTCGATTCGGGCGGGCTGCCCGGCAAGCTGGCCGACTGCCAGGAGAAGGACCCGGAGCGCTGCGAGCTG
>JBBTDS010000294.1:0-1561 GCA_038060875.1 Acidobacteriota bacterium
GCTGTGCAGCCAATAGGTAAAGCGTCGTTTCAGCACGCAAACCACAACCGGGCCGGGAGATTTTCTTGAGGGGCGAGCGCTCTGCTGCCACTCTATAGTGAGGGCTCGCAACTCCCGCGGCCCGGAATGCAGCCGCTGGAGCTGCGAGCCCCGGACCGGCTGGGGCTGTTGCTGGCAGAGGGGTATTTGACGCGGCGGCTATTTGGGACCATGGTGCAGCGGATCGGGGCGCTGCCGGCGGGATAGAGGCTGCCAGTGGCGGGTGAGAATCCAGCCAGGAAAGGACGCACGCACGGGCCGGTGCAATCGCTTGGGAACAGGGCAGTTCCAGCTCTTCCTGCAGCCGGAAGCGGCCTGCTCCACGACTGGAGCTGGGATGACCAGTCGGCGTTGAACAAGCTCACGCCGTCGGTCTATTCCGCACTGCGGCGTAAAGATGCTTAATTTAAGCGAAGGACTTGGAGGCCGGGGATCTTCTGGAAGTGGCGGGCATTGAGAGTCGCCACAGCGTAGCCTTGCTCGATCGCCGAAGCACCGATCAGCAGGTCGTCGGCCGGGAGCGTGATGCCCTTGGCTGCCTGCTCCCCACTGAGTTGGCCCGCTATCTCGGCCGTGCTGTCGGTCACGGGGTGCACCGGAACATGCTTCTTAAGTTCATCGATAAAGGCGCGGCGGCGGTCCCGGATCTCAGCCGTATTGGCACGAACCACGCCGTGCACGAGTTCGGCGAGGGTGACCGCCGAGATGGCGATCGCGATCTCACCGAAAGTCCGCCCGATGAACGTCAGCAGTTGCTCGACTGTCTGCCGCTTCCGTTCGGCCGCGATGATTACGCTGGAATCCAGGATTAGTCCCAGGAGGGGGGATTCCATGGCTGGCTCCGCTCTCTAATCCCTTCTTCGACATCTTTGCCGAAGCCACCGTCCAGCGTCACCTTCGAGCCGCTGGCCCTGGCGGAAGCGATGCACGCGGAGATGGGCCGTCCCGAGCGCTTGGGCGGCTTGATCAGCGCCACGGGACGATGATCCTGCTCCACGATCACCTCGACGCCCTCCTGAACCTTGGCCAGCACGGCGTGGAGATCGCGGGCGAGTTCGGCTTCGGTGATGCGGAGCGTACCCATATCCATGATCATAGCGCTTACTCCTCCTCTTCGGCATCGGCGTAGGGTCGGCGTTCTTCACCCGCGTCCCGATCCGCCCCCGGCGAATCCGCGTCTCAGCGTCAGAGCAGACCCACAAGCCACCATTCGAGGAACGATACCGGAGGGCAAGGGCTCGCAGCTCCAGCGGGTGTATTCCGGGCCGCGGGAGTTGTGAGCCCTCACTATAGGGCCGCACCAGAGCGTGCGCCGCTCAACAAATTCCCCAGGCCGGTTGTGGTCTGCGCGCGGAAACGACGCTTTATGTATTGGCTGCACAGCCGCCGGAGTGCCCCGCCCATCACGGGCGAGGCCGAGCCGGCGGCCAGTCACTGGAGGAATATACCATGCGACGTTTCAAGATCCATTTGGGTGTGGCTACTTTAGAACGACGCTCCAGTGGCCGGGATGGAGGCGTTG
>JBBTDS010000295.1:0-3205 GCA_038060875.1 Acidobacteriota bacterium
CACGATCAGGAAAGCCGCGTAAAATGGCACTTCTTACGAATTCTCGCTCAGAGCCGAATTTGGCAAGCGCCTCTATTTGGAAGCCTGGAAGCGCGGTTGGAACCGGGCGGCAAAGAAGGTCGTGATGGGCGATGGAGCCGAATGGATCTGGAACATTGCCGCGCAACACTTCCCTGGTGCGATTGAGATTGTCGATCTCTTTCACGCCCGCCAACACCTGTGGGACCTGGCACGAAAACTGTACCCGAACCAAGAGGCCGAAAAGAGACGCTGGATGATGATTCACCAGGACATGCTGGATGAAGGGAAGATCGAGGATCTGGTGACCGCACTCCGTTCTATCGATTCATCCAGTTCAGAATTAGCCGAAAAGATCCGCACCGAGGCCGGGTACTTTGAGAACAATGCCAAGCGCATGCGCTACCCCGCATTCCGCAGGCAGCACCTGTTCGTGGGCTCCGGTGTCATCGAAGCGGGCTGCAAAACCATAATCGGTTCCCGCTGCAAGCAGTCGGGCATGTTCTGGACAGTGCGCGGGGCCAACGCGATCCTGGCACTGCGCTGCTGTCAGTTCAATGCGCGTTTCGAGGACTACTGGGAGGCCCGGCGCGCTTGATTAACCGCCCTTCACCACTCTTGCGTCGCGCACCGATGCGCCGGGTGAAGAAGAGGCTGCTGGCCGGCTCGTACAGGCCGCGCGTGTTGATCGGCGTGTCGAAGAAGGCCGCGTTCTCGATGAAGAACGGCCGCTTCTCGGGGAAGAAGACCTCGAAGCGCTGGTTCACGGTAACCTGCGGCTCGTCGGACTCCACCTGGCTGAAGTCGGGATTGGGGGCGACGTCGATGGTGAGCACGTCGCGCACCACCGCCTTGGTATCCAGCCCGGGGCGGGTCGCGGTTTCCCTGCGCCAGGCGGGCGCCTCGGTGTCCAGAAACCGCGCCCGGCTGAAGATGCCGTAGGGAATGAATTGCAGGTTGCGGCCCGGCGAGATCTGCTCCAGGCCCTCCAGCGTGGCCATCTGCCGCACGAAGCTCTGGCGGCGCTGGGTGACATACGGCCAGACGGCGAGTTCGTTCGTGCGAACGAAGACGCGGCCGAAGGCGACACCCCATTTCTGCACCGGCGCGCCCTGGAGGAGCCGATGAGTGAGGCCAAGCCGTTCTGTATTTCCAAGCAGGAGGTCTGGGAGGCGTATAAGCGAGTGAAAGCGAACCAAGGAGCGGCAGGGGTCGACGAGCCGTCGATTGCGGACTTCGAAAGGAACCTGAAAGGGAACCTGTACAAGATCTGGAATCGGATGTCGTCGGGCAGCTACTTTCCACCGCCGGCGCCCACGGTGAAAATACCGAAGGCGAACGGTGGAGAAAGGAAGTTGGGCATTCCGACCGGATCGGATCGGATTGCGCATATGGCGGTGAAGCCGAGACTGGAGCCGGCGGTGGATGCAGTGGGGCAGGCGCGGCGCCGAGCGTGACCAGTTGACGCCGGCCGGGCCACGCTCGGGCGGTGGGATAATGTTGGACGGAGACCCAAGTCATGGCTGCAACCACCACCCTGCCGATCGAAGAGGAGCTGAATCCCCGGCTGGCGGCCGAAGCGCGCTTCGACGAGGCGGCCCGGCGGCTCAACCTGGATGACGGGCTGCGCAAGGTGCTGCGCACGCCCTCCAGGGAGATCACCGTATACATCCCGGTCCAGCTCGACGACGGGCGGCTGGAAGTATTCACCGGCTACCGGGTGCAGCATTCGATGGTCCGCGGGCCGGCCAAGGGCGGCATCCGCTTTGCGCCCGACCTGACCCTGGACGAGGTGCGCGCCCTGGCCGCCTGGATGACCTGGAAGTGCGCGGTGGTCAACCTCCCCTTCGGCGGCGCTAAGGGCGGCGTGGTCTGCGACCCCGACCTGCTTTCGCTGTCTGAGCTGGAGCGCATCACCCGCCGTTACACCGCCGAGCTTATCCCCATGATCGGGCCGGAGTCAGACGTGGCCGCGCCCGACATGAACACCAACGAGCAGGTGATGGCCTGGATGATGGACACCTACTCGATGCACATGCGCCAGACGACCACCGCGGTGGTCACCGGCAAGCCGCTGGATTTGGGGGGCTCGCGCGGGCGCACGGAAGCGACCGGCCGCGGCTGCCTGTTCGTCATCGGCGAAGCCCTGAGGCGCTTCGGCATGGAGCCGGCCTCGACGCGGGTGGTGATCCAGGGTTTCGGCAATGTCGGCGGCATGGCCGCCAAGCTGCTCTCGCAGGCCGGCTACAGAATCATTTCCATCATCGAGATCGAGGGCGCGGTCCATAATCCGCGCGGCCTGGATATCCCAGCCCTGATGCGCCACCGCAAGGAAACCGGCTCCATCCTGGACTTCCCCGAGGCCGACAACATCGAACGCGACGAGGCGATGTTCCTGGACTGCGAGGTGCTGCTGCCGGCGGCCAAGGAGAACGTCCTCACCTCGCAGAACGCGGGCCGGATTCGCGCTCGCATCCTTTGCGAAGGCGCCAACGGTCCCACCACCCCGCTGGCCGACGAGATCCTGGCCGGAAAGGGAATCTTCGTCATTCCCGACATCCTGGCCAACGCCGGCGGCGTGACCGTCTCCTACTTCGAGTGGGTGCAGGACCGCCAGGGCTACTTCTGGAACGAGGAGCTGATCAACACCCGCCTGGAAGAGATCATGGTCAACAGCTTCCGCGACGTCACCGGCTACGCCGATCGCCACGGCGTCAACAACCGCATCGCCGCTTACATGCTGGCGCTCGACCGCGTGGCCTTCGCCATCAAGCTGCGCGGCATCTACGCCTGAGCGGGCGCGCCGGTCTGAGGGATCTCAGCCGGCAGTTCGGGGTACTCGACCTTAGCGATGCCGAGATTCTGCTGGAGATCGTCCGGTGAGACGCGGCAAAAGGCAGTGCTGTATCACCGCGTCCTGCTGCAGCGGAGTCAGGGAGTCAAAATCCACCCGCTGGTGCTTCTTCTTGAGATACGCTAACTGGCCTTGCCGGACCGTTGCGGCCAGGTGGTCAGCCCTGGGCGGCACGCTGCGGAAGTAGCTTGGTAACAGTTGCCACCGGCCGTCGTAATGCCCGCGGTATATGCGCCATGACCCCCGCATGTCGTGCCCGGTAATCTCCATCGCCAGCAGGTAATTGATTAGCGGCGGGGCTGGACAAATCCGCAGGTTTCGGTTATCGTAGGG
>JBBTDS010000296.1:0-9303 GCA_038060875.1 Acidobacteriota bacterium
CGTCATGCCGGCGACGGTGGCGAGCCTGCTCGGCCCTGCCAGCCCGCTGGCGTACCTGATCGCCGGCGCCGCGGCCGTGCTCATAGCGCTCTCGTTCGCGGAGGCCGGCAGCATCTTCGAGCGGGCCGGCGGCCCCTACATCTATGCGCGCGAGGCGTTCGGCCGCTTCGCCGGCTTCGAGGTCGGCTGGATGTTCCTGCTCGGCCGCCTGACGGGCGCCGCCGCCATCGCCAACGCGTTCGCGGCGTACCTCGGTTATTTCCATCCGGAATTCGCCACCGCCCGCGGCCGCGCCGCGGCGATCACCGGGAGTATGGGCGTGATCGCCGCCTTCAACTACTTCGGTGTGCGCTACGGCGCCTGGATCGTCAATCTTCTCACCATCGGCAAGCTTCTGCCGCTGGCGGTGTTCATCGCGGCCGGGCTGTTCGCCGCGGATCCGGACGGCTTCAGCTTCGCGGCCATCCCAGAATTCACGCCGCTTCGGAATGCGAGCCTGATTCTGCTGTTCGCCCTGGGCGGATTTGAATTCGCCAGCGTTCCCAGCGAGGAAGTAATCGACTCGAGGCGCCACCTTCCGGTGGCGCTCATCAGCGGCCTGGCAGCCAGCGTGATGATCTACATGCTGGTGCAGATCGTCTGCCTGGGAACGCTGCCCGGCCTGGCGGCCGAAGCCACGCCGATCGCCACCGCGGCACGGCGATTTCTCGGCCCGATCGGAGCGACGCTCATGACCATCGGAGCGATACTCAGCACCACCGGCACCAACAGCACGGTGCTGCTGGTGGGGCCGCGCATTCTTTACGCACTGGCGGAACACGGGCAGTTGCCGCGGATTTTCGGTCGAGTCCACCCGCGCTACCGCACGCCGCACATCGCCGTGGTGGTGTTCGCCGCGGCCGCCGTGGCCCTCGCGCTTTCCGGCGCTTTTGCCGAACTGGCGGCGCTGAACGCGATCGCGCGCCTGCTGTACTCGATCACGACCTGCGCCGCCGTCCCCGTGCTGCGGCGGCGGATCCCTGCCGGCGAGCGCTTGTTCACGCTGCCCGGGGGATGGCTGATCCCGGCGCTGGGCATCGCCGCGTCGCTGTTCCTGTTGAGCGGCGTTACGCGCAGCCAGGCGCTCATTGGCGGCGCGGGAGTGCTGGCCGGGGCGCTGCTGTACGCCCTGGCTCCGGCGGTCCGCCGCTGAGATGGCCGGCGTCCATCGGCGCCCCTGACAAGCGCTTGCCGGCGGCGCGGTCGCGGGGCGAGGGCGCGCTCCGGGCGAACGATTTGGGAGATATGGCGCTGGCGCTTCCGCCTGCCCCGCACAGGTCGCTCTCACCAGTTCGCCGATTTCGGCACCGCCGACATCCTCTTCCAGACGCCGAGCGCCATGGAGCCATCCGGAGGACCCGTGGGCTGCGTGACGATGGTGCGGATCTCCTTGTCCTCGGGCAGAACGATGATCTTTTCCACGATTTCCATGGGCGGCTGGCTGCTGCCCTTGAGTCTGGCGCGGGTCCGCGCCGTGCCTGTGCAGTCGGCCTTGATCTCAACGCTTCCGTCGAGAACCTCGTACTCCAGGACCAGGCCGAGAACGACCACCGTTTCCGCGCCGCTGAGCTTGCCGCCGAAGTCGATCGAGATCACGCCCATGATGACCCCTGGCACCACCAGCGGGAGCGGCGAGCCCGGGAGCACCGCCCAACCGTCATAGAAAACCGCATAGGCGCCGTGGATCGACTCCAGCCCGCACCGTGGTTGTGCTGCCGCAACCGCGCACAGCACCAAGATGAGCAACATGATTCGCTTCATAGCGACCTCCTTTCGATACCAAGAGTAAGGCCTGCCGCGCGGCTGGACAAGACGACCGGATGCGACATCGGCCGGTGACGCGTTTTGTCGCATCGAGTGCCTTTTGGTAGGCTC
The DNA here is from genome assembly GCA_038060875.1 of Acidobacteriota bacterium. GTDB lineage: Bacteria > Acidobacteriota > Terriglobia > Bryobacterales > Bryobacteraceae > JBBTDS01. The sequence continues at coordinate 1,915 of JBBTDS010000296.1, forward strand.
AATTGGACGGGGAGACGCCACATGGGAGACCGCCTCGACTCCTGGAAAGAGATCGCGGCGTACCTGCGCCGCGAGATTCGGACGGTGCAGCGTTGGGCGTCCGGGCGCCGGCTGCCTGTCCACCGGCTACCGGGCGGCGACAAGCCCCGAGTCTACGCGCTCAAGACCGAACTGGACCGCTGGCTCCGGAGCGGCGCGGCGGAGTCCGCGGAGGTACCCTCCATTGCCGTGCTGCCGTTCGTGAACCTCGCCGGGGACAAGGAAAACGAATACTTCAGCGATGGCCTGGCCGACGAAGTCATCAACGCGCTCACCCGCATTCCCGGCCTGCGCGTGACCGCGCGGACGTCCTCGTTCGCGTTCCGCGGCCAGCAGCAGGACGTGCGGGAAATCGGCGCCCGGCTCGGAGCGGCGGCGCTGCTGGAGGGCAGCGTCCGCAAACAGGCGAACCGCGTGCGGGTCTCGGCCCAGCTTGTCAGCGCGGAGGATGGCTACCATCTCTGGAGCGAGTGCTACGACGGCGAACTCGCCGATATATTCGCCATTCAGAACGAAATGGCGCGCGCCATCGCGTCGGCGCTGAAGATTCGGCTTGCGCCGCAGCCTCTCGTCGAGCGCTGGACGGAGGACGTGGAGGCTTACAACCTGTGGCTGAGGGGCCGCTCGATCGGCCAGCAGTATACGCGGGAAGCGGTCGCCAGGGCGCGCGAGTTCTACGCCGCGGCGCTTGCCCGCGACCCGGCCTTTCCACTTCCGCATGCCGATATCGCCGCTCTGCTCTTCAGCGCCGCCCATTTCGGGATCGTGGCCTCGCGCGAGGCTGCCGGGCAGGCCAAGGAGGCGGTGGAGAAGGCGCTGGCGCTGAATGATTCGCTGGGCGAAGCGCATGCGTTGCTGGGTGCGCTGCGCGGCGTACTCGAGTACGACTGGGCGGGCGCCGAACGCGCCTTCCAGCGCGCGTTCGAACTCACGCCGGGTTCCGCCATGGTCCTTTTCCGGCACGCCTGGTACTATCTCGTTCCAAAGCTGCGCATCAGGGAAGCGTTGGACGAGGTGCAGCGGGCGGCCGCCCAGGACCCGCTCTCGCCCCTGCTGCATTCCTACGCCGGCCTGACGTTCATCTGCGCGCGCGAATACAAAGGCGCGGAGGAGGCGTGCCGCATCGCCGTGGAGCTTGCGCCCGGGCTGTGGTTGCCGCACTGGTTCCTGGGCGCCGCGCTGCTGCTCGAAGGAAAGCTGGTTCAGGGGTTCGCCCACTGCCGCGAGGCTTACAAGCAGCTCGGGCGCGAACCGCTGATGATCGCCGGCATGTGCGCCGTGTACGGGCTGTTCGATCGCAGGAAGAAGGCCAGGCAGATGCTCGCGGAACTTTCGGAGATAGCCCGCACGGCGTATGTGCCCCCGCTCGCGTTTGCCTGGGCCTATCTCGGGCTGCGGGATGAGCGCGTGTTCGAATGGCTCGACAAAGCCATCGACGCGCGCGACCCCGCCGTCACCCACATGCCCTCGATGCCGATCTACGACGGCATCCGCGGCGATCCGCGGTTCCAGAAGCTGCTAGACAGGATGGGGCTCGGCTGACAATGTGACGTGGGGCAGGCTTCAGCGTGCGCGTGGCCTGAAGGCCCCGCATGAGGCGGCATGACCCCTCAGCCAATCCCCGCGCGGTAGCGCTGGAGGGACTGGACCGTCCCCGTGCCCCGCTGGCGGCAGTTAGACTCAGTAGAGGAGGGCTTGTATGCGCAGACTTCTCCCGCGGTTGATTGCGATGCTCGCTCTGAGCGCGCTTGCCGACTGCGCCGGCGGCACGGTATGCTTCAGAACCGATGCCCTACAACGTACTATCTCTGGATGGCGGCGGGATCCGAGGCATTATCACGGTGGTCCTGCTGCAAAGACTGTCTGAGATGCCAGGCCTTGGCGGGTGGCTCGGCGATGTGAACCTCGTCGCCGGCACCTCCACGGGCGGCCTCATAGCGCTTGGGCTGGCCGCCGGAAAGCCGTTGGACGAGATCCGCGGACTGTACGTCGATGAGGGGAAAAACATTTTCGACGATTCCTGGCTCGACGACCTGAAGGACATGGGGAAGCTCACCGGCGCCGACTACGACATCGACAATCTGAAAGAGGTCCTGAAACGCGTCATCGGGCAGACTTCGCTCGCAGCACTGGGGAAGCGGGTCCTCGTCACCGCCTTCGATCTGGACAATGAGGATCCGGACCCAGCCAAGCGAACCTGGAAGCCGAAAATCTTTCACAACTTCCCTGGTGACGACTCCGACGGTGATGCGCTCGCCTATAAGGTCGGGCTGTATACGGCCGCCGCGCCGACTTACTTTCCCACCGTGGACGGGTATATCGACGGCGGCGTCTATGCTCCGAATCCCAGCATGTGCGCGCTGGCGCAGACTCAGGACGCGCGGACGGGCGAGGCGGCGCCGCTCGCGGAGGTCCGCCTGCTCTCGATTGGAACCGGCGCCTCGCTCATCTATATCGAGGACGATGAAAAGGAACACGACTGGGGATATGTGCAATGGGCGCAGCCGCTGACCAGCTTGCTGTTCGAGGGTATCAACGGGATCGCGCACTTCCAGTGCAGCCAGATTCTCGGGCCACGCTATCACAGGCTGGCGCCGGTGTTCCCGCCCAACGTGTCCATCCCGATGGACGGCGTAGATCGTATGGACTATATGATCGAATTCGCCATGGGGGTGGACCTCGGACCGGCGAGCGACTGGATTGCCAATCACTGGAACCGGTGAGGGCCCCGGAAGGGCTGCTCGCGGGAGTGCAGTAGCTTCCGTCTGATTTCCGTGGCCGGCTGGTTGGGGAAGCAGCAACGTGACGCGATCGTAGTGATGCCGGGCCAGCCATTCCTGGATGTTCGGGAGCAACTTGACGGCTGGCACCGCGTTCCCGGTCGTGGCTGAGGCGGCGCGACCGGGACGCCTTCGACCGCTGGTTCGAGTGGAGCTTTCACTCGGCGGTGGCCGATCCCTGGGACGCGCCGGTGTCGTCGAGAATCTGCCCGTAGAGCTCCGGTCTACCTGACGGTAGCGTCCAGGGGCTTCTTGGTTTTCTCGTACAGCTTTTGGCGTCCGGCCTTGTCGCCCTTGGCGATGTCCCAGGCGATTTTGAGGACCTCGTCCATCTGCTCGCGCGGCACGGCGATCACGCCGTCGCCGTCGGCCACGATGATGTCGCCGGGCCGCACCAGCGCTCCGCCGACCACCACGGGGAGATTGATGGAGCCATACTCGATCCGGCCCGGGCGCGTTCCCCCGCCCTGGTACTTGGTGTAGACGGGAATCCCCTCGAGAATCAGCTCGTCCGTGTCCCGGCAGTTGCCGTTGGTCACCACGCCCGTCATGCCGCGGGAGTACCAGTTCAGCGTGTTGTTCGATCCCACGAAGCCGGTGTTCTCGATGCCCTGCGCATCGATGACGACCGCGTGGCCGGGTTTGATCAACTGGGCGAAGGTCTCGGGCGCGTAGGTGCGGTACCAATGGCTGTGCCACTTCTTGAACTCGTCGTAGGGCATCTTACCGGCCGCCGCCTTATTGGTCGGAAGGTACTGATAAGTGATGGCCACACCGTAGAACCGGTGCCTGACCTTGTCGGTGTTGTCGCGCCACAGCGGCCGGATGGTCTTGTCCATCAACCCGCGGTCCTGCAAACCGACGGCCTGCATGGCGTCGAGCACGTCGGTAACGCGGAGGCCGTTGAATCGCTTGACGATGGGCATCGGATCCTCGTCGGGCAGCGCCTGGTAGGGATAGAGGACCGTGCCCTGGCGGAGTTGGTCGGGGGAGAAGGTCCGGGGTTGATCCTGCGCGAACACCACCGCGGCGCAGGCCATCGTCGCGAGAAGAGAGAGAATCGTAGGTCTCACTGAAAGGCTCCTTTTCATTCGGAATCGTCGTCTGCCACAAAAGCCGGCGGTCACCAGATCAGTTTCACGGCCACCTGGATCACCCGTCCGGAGGCGGCGTTCAGGATCCGGCCGAAGCTGGCCGAAGTCACCGAGTTGGCCGGGGCGCTGAAGCGCACCTGGTTGAAGGCGTTGAAGAACTCACCGCGCAACTGGATCTTGAACGGTTCGCGCGGCGCGATGTCTTTCATCAAAGTGAAATCGGTGTTGATCATGTCCGGTCCGTTGATCACGTTGCGCCCCATATTGCCGTAGATCCCCCGGGGCAACTGGGGGACAGGCACGAAGGCCGAGGTATTGAAGAACCGGTTGATGAAGGCGTCGCGGTTGGGGTGATCGAGCGGAATGTCGGCATAAGTCCTGCCGGGCACGAGCTGCGCGTGCTGCGAGTTCTGCTGGCCGGTCCCGTTCAGCGCGATGTCCGTCCCCATAACGATGTTCAAGGGGGTGCCGCTCTGCACGGTATGGTAGGCCCCGACGCTCCAGTGCTCCAGCAACCGGTTCACCACCGGATGGGCGAAGCGGTGGGTCTGGCTCCACAGCCAGCTCACGGTAAAGACGTGGGTCCGGTCGTAGTTGCCGCGGCCCTTGTCGTACTTGAGGTCCAGGGGGTTGCCGAGGCCACCGATGAGGCCGGCGTCGGCGCTTATCAGATAGTCCAGGGTCTTGGAGAAGACGTACGAGCCCATGAAGGACAGGCCGCGGCTGAAGCGCCTGTCGACGCGGAACTGCGCGCTATGGTAGGAGGACCGGAAGCCGTTGCCCAGCAGACGGGACTGGGGGCTGAGCAGACCCATGGTCTCCGGGTAGAGGACGCGGTTGTTCACGTTCTGCGTGGAGGGCGCGGCTCCGGTGAGCGGGTCGGGCTTGTAAACGGCGGGGTTCCAGTGCCGGTGCCCCTCGAGTTTCTGCGCCAGTTTGCCGGCGTAACTCATCTCGACGGCCAGGTTGGAAGCGAGCTGGCGCTCGATGGTCAGGCTCATGGACTGCACGTAGGGCGTCACCAGCCCGGGGTCAGCGCTGACGATGGTGGCCGGCAGGGTGACGTTCTTACACTGGTAGCCCGGGAATCTCGAGATGGCGACGCAGCCGAAGTCTCCCGACAGCGCTCCCTGGGGATACATGGGCCGGTTCAGCGACCGGTACGGGTTACTAAGCCTGCCCTGGAGGAGGGTGTCGATGCCGGCGTAGGGCGCTTCGGCCTGGTGGGTGACGTTCGCGCTGAGCTGGGAGAAGAAGATCCCGTAGCCCCCGCGCACGCTGGTCTTGCCGTTGCCGAAGACGTCCCAGGCGAAGCCCAGGCGCGGCCCGAAATTGTTCAGGTCGTTCCTCCCCGGCTTGCCGTTGGAAGGCATGTCGGGGTCGCCGGCGTACAGAACGCCTGGAAGCGCGTCGGGGTGCAGCTTGGAGCGCAGGCCGAACCGGCCGACGGAGACGTAGGGCTTCTGGTAAGCCCTCTGGTCCCAGGCGAAGTACGGCTCGTAGCGGACCCCGTAAGTGAGCGTCAGCCGCGGCGAGGCCTTGAATTCGTCCTGCCAGAAGAAGTAGTGCTTCCAGCCGAAGGGCTTGCTGCCGGGGTTGCCGTAGCGCACGATCATGGTGTCGAAGATGCCGAGCATGAAGTCGGACATGGAATTGCCGGTGGCCGCGCCGCTGAAGGTGACGTTGCGGTTGTTGGCGTTGCTGTTCAGGCTGAAGGCGACCCGGTACAGCTCGTAGCCCCACTTGAAGGTGTGCCGCCCGCGGATCCAGCTCATGGTGTCGCGCCCGTGCCAGTTGCGGTAATCATGCAGGTTCGGATCGGCCGCGCCGAGATTGAACCACCCGTTGACGTTGATGCTCAAGCCCTCGCCCTGGCTGCCCAGGGGAAGATCGATCCCCAGTGAGGAGGGAGGGACCACGGTCTCCGGCCGGTCCCGAGAACTGGAATGCAGGTAGTCGACGGTGAGCTCGTTGAGCAGAGTGGGACTGAAGGTGTAGGTGCTGCTGAGCGAGAAATCCTTGGCGTCCACCTTCCGCGAACCGGTCATGTAGGGCTGGAGGTTGCCGCCGACGAAGGTCTGGTGGTAGGAGTCGGCGAAGTAGTGGCCGTAGAGGTTGTGCTTGCTGCTCTGCAAGTAATCGATGCGGCCGAGGAGGCTGTAATTGCCGGAGGGTGTGGGGATCATGGAGACCACGCCGCCGGCAGGCGACTGGGGGACGTACTGGTTGAGGATGTTACTGGCCGCCGGATCAGTGCAACTCGCGCTGACCACGTTGCCGTTGACGCACGGGCGCCCGGTGGAATCGACCAGCGGCTGCCCGGTGAGGGTATCGTTGGGGTTCCTCAGGCGGGTGCTGAGGGCGGAGAAGTCGCCGTTGCGCTGGGCGGCGGAGGGCACGAGCGCCACCGTCGAGCCGCTCTCGGGGCGGTTCCAGAGACGCTGGTAGTAGCCAAAGGCAAACAGCCGGTCCCTCTTGATGGGACCGCCGGCGGAGGCGCCGGCCTGGTTCTGGCGGCTGGTGGTGCGGCGCGGCTGGAAGAAGCTGCGCGCGTTCAGCTCGGTGTTGCGCAGGAACTCCCAGGCGGCGCCGTGGAACTTGTTGGTGCCCGCCTTGGAGGTCACCGACACCTGGCTGCCGGCGCTGTTGCCGTATTCGCTGCCGAAGCTGTGGGTCTGGATGCGGATCTCCTGAACGGCGTCGGGAGGCGGGTAGTTGACGCCGGTGCTCTGTCCGAAGTGGGTGAAGTTGGCGCCGTTGAAGGTGAAGTTGTTGTCCACGGCGCGCCCGCCGTTTACCACCAGGGTCGGCCCGGTGCGGGTGTTGGTCATTTCCTGCGGGGCGAACACCTGGGTGACTCCGGGCAGAATGTTGGCCAGCGCCACGATATTGCGGCCGTTCAGCGGCAGGTCCTGCACGCGGCGGTCGTCCACCAGCGCCGCCAGCGTTTGATTGACGGTATTGACCAGCAGCGCGGTGCTCGAGACCGTGACCTCGGCCTGGAGAGCGCCCAGCTTGGCCTCCACGTCGAGACGGAGGGCCTGACCCGTGGTGAGGGCCACGCCCTTCTGAACCTGTTTCTCGAAGCCGGGGCTCTCGAAGGTGATGTCGTAGACCCCCGGCGGCATCGCGAGCAGGTTGTAGTAGCCGGTGTCGTCGGTGGTCGCCGAACGGCTGAGTTGCTGTTCCGTGGAGACGGCCGTGACCGAGGCGCGGGCAATGCTGGCCCCGGTAGGGTCTCTGACGTACCCGCTGATTCGTCCGGCCACCTGGGCCGAAGCGCTGCTGAACGAACCAAGGAACAAGAGCAGTGCCAGGACGACGCCGGGCTGCGTCTTAGGGCACCGATAGATTCCCTTCCAGGTCATGCCGATCCTCCATAGGACCAAACAGTATATACGAGATTCCCCTTTCGAGTCCTTACTTGACAGTGCGGAGATCTGAGTTCGGGCGGATCATGCCACCATGCTGGTTCC
>JBBTDS010000297.1:0-5375 GCA_038060875.1 Acidobacteriota bacterium
CCCTACCCAGACCAGCCATCCCCCTGACGCCGGGCAAGCCGTAAATCAATTACCTGGTGGGGTTGGGATTGGTGAACTGCGCTTTGGTGCAGGAGTTGGGGCGACGGTGTCCGGATCAGCTCTGGCGGTGTGGGCGGAGACGAACGTGGTGCTGGCCGACGAATTCCGGGACGGGAATGGAAGGCGAGCCGGCTGATCGAGTGGCGCCGGGAAAAAGCGGGAACCATTGCAGGGGTGCATGACGTTTTGAAGAACGAACTGGCGGCGGGTGTGATGCCGTCGAAGTACTTCGGAACCAATGCGTGGAAGAGACCACCCATCCGGGTCATCGTCACGCCGCCGTGACCGTACTGCCGACATTTCTCCGCCCCCGTAGCCTCGCTCAAGCGCCGAATCGTCGAGCCGCGACCGCTACTGACGGATTGGGGGCCAGCGCGGGCGTACCGGCTGGGCAAGGGGTTGTTCGAGCTTCTCGATGACCCAAGCGAAGTGCAGGATCGGTCCGAACCTCCAGAACTTCTTGACGGATAGTCCTGCCATCCTGAAGCCGTTCAGACAGGTCGCGAGGGATCGCCTTCGCTGCACAACCTGATGAGCGCGCTGCCGTGCGCAGTCCGGCCCCGCTCGCCCCGTTCGTCCCGGTCTAATGATCGGCGACGGCGCCGTCGGAGAAGACGTAATTGGGGCGGTTGATCGGCTTGTAGGGGTGCTGGGCGGCCACCTTCTCGTTCAGATCCACGCCGAGGCCGGGCCGGTCGGGCAGCTCGGCGAACCCGTCTTTCACCTTCACCGCGCCGCCGTTGAACAACTCCTGGATCCACGGATCGCGCCGGGGGTTGTACTCCAGGATGGTGGCGGCCGGAGTGGTGGCGTTGACGTGCAGCGAGGCAAGCGTACTCACTTCGCTCTGGGGGTTGTGAGGCGCCATCTCAATGCGGAAGGCTTCGGCGATCGTGCCGATCTTCTTCAGCTCGAGGATGCCGCCGGCGTGACAGACGTCGGGCTGCACGTAGTTCACCAGGTGCCGCGTGCAGAACTCCGTGAAGCCGTACTTAGTGAAGGCGCGCTCGCCGGTAGCCAGCGGAACCTTGGTCTTCTCGCGCAGCAGGGCCAGCTCGCCGATGTCCTCGACTTGGGTGGGCTCCTCGACGAACATCGGCCGCAGCTCCTCGATGCGCGTGCAGAAGTCGATGGCCATCACCGTGGTCAGCACGCCGTGCGCGTCGATGCAGATGTCGAAGTCGTCGCCCACGGCCTTGCGCACCGCCTCCAGCTTCCGCGCGCCCTCGCGTACCGCGAACGAAGGGAGGACGAGGTTGTTCTGGACGGTGACGAACCCCGACTTGGCGGCGGTGAAGCCCTCGCTCTTCGCCTGGAGGAAAGCTTCCGGCGTCGAGCCCACATCCTTGTAGAGCCGGATGCGCCGGCGGGCCGCGCCTCCCAGCAGTTTGTAGACCGGCACGCCCAGCGCCTTGCCGAGGATGTCCCAGAGCGCGATCTCTACGGCGCTGATGGCGCTGTTCAGAATCGGCCCGCCCCGCCAGCGCGGATAGCGGAACATCCCCTGCCAGAGCAGCTCGATCTCGGTCGGGTCTTTTCCCACCAGAAAGCGTTCATGCTCCTGGATGGCCTGGGCGACGGTGGCTTCCTTGCTGGTTACCGAGCCCTCGCCCAGCCCGGTCAGTCCTTGATCGGTCAGGATCTTGCAGAAGACCCAGTTGACAGACCCGACGTTGACCACGAACGTTTTCAAGCCCGTGATCTTGAGCTGTAACGGCTTGGCCTGGGCCGCCAGCAGCGAAGGAGCGGTCGCGGCGGCGCCAATGAAGTGTCTGCGGTTCATGGTTACCAGTAGAGCTTGAGCCCAGCCTGCATGCGGCGCGGGCCATTGGCCTGTGAGGTCACTACGCCGAAACTGGTGCTGTCCAGGTTAGTGCCGCCTGTGCCAAATCTAACACGGTTGAAAAGATTGAAGGCTTCCCAGCGGAAGTCGAGCGAGAACCTTTCCCCCAGCGAGAACCTCTTGGCCAGGCCGATGTTTTCGTCGAAGATCGGGAATGACCGCACTTTCGGGTTGTGCCTCGTCATGTTGCCGAAGCCGATGGGCTGGGCGGGGAAAACGTCCCGGTTCAGGAACCGGTCGGTAGCGGGGTCGAGTTTCTCTCCGCGCAGGGCCGCCCGCCAGTTGTCGTAGCTGGTGATGACCGGCCGCGTATCCCGATTGAAGATAGGCAGCGGATTGTTCCGGGTGAGACGAATCGGAAAACCGCTCAAGTAAGTGGCGATGGCGCTGACACGCCAGCCCCCTAAAACGGCGTTCACGAAACCGGGGCTCGAGCCGAGAAAACGCCGGCCGCGGCCTACGGGCAATTCATAAACCGTGCTGAGCTTGAGGGCGTGACTCTGGTCAAACTCGCCGATCGATTTCTCCGCCCGGCGGTTGTAATGGTCTTCCGTGGTACCATCGCCCTCGACCTGGCTGTCGCTATCGGTTAGCAGCTTCGAGAAGACGTAGTTCCATTCGAACGCCAGACCGTTGTGGAACCGTCGCGCAGCTTTCACAATCACGGCGTGATAGCTGGAATGGCCGCTATGATCGCCATTCCCCCTCACCCCGGTGACGACATTCAGGAATTGCGGGTAGGGCCGCAACGCCTGATTGACGGTGCGGCTACGTTGCACGTTGGGATCCAGGAAGTTGGGGTAGGGCGGACGGATGCCGGCGGCTTGAGCCGCGCTGGATCGGATGTCGGAACGCAACAGATCGCGTGCGCCCGCCGCGCCATACCTGGCGACGTAAGCATTCCAAACCGGCGTGGGGACCTGGTTGACATTCACCAGGCTCCCCATCAGGTGGGTTCCTACGTTGGCGCTGTAACCGATCTCCAACACGGTGTTGCCGGCGATCTCGCGCTGGATGTTGAAGGTCCAGTAGAGGCTCTCCGGGGAGCGGGTGGAGTCATACGGCTGATGGTAGTGGACCTCGTCGTTGTTGGCGATGGTCGGGTCGAGTTTCGCTTTCGGATCCACCGAGAGCGGCAGCGGGTAGGGCGGCAAGCCGACATCCCAGTTGAAGGCCGGCGTAATGCCCTGGTCCGACGAGCTGAAGTTGTACCTGGCGAAGTACCCCTGGTAGTGGCCGCTGTCGCGGGTAACCGTCACCTTGTTGAAGGACCGGCCGAAGGCGGTGCGCACGGTCGTCTTACTATTGAGCGAGTAAGCGAGGCCGAGGCGGGGGCCGATGCCCTTGTACCAGCCGTCCAACAGGGTGCGCCGGTTTTCCCGGCCCTCGCCGAAGCCGGCGAAGCGGAGGGCTCCCGGATAGTTGTTGACAGCGGTGTTCGGCCGGTCGGGCGCGAAGTCGGAATACCAGTCGTTCACCGCCACTGGCGGCAGGTTGGGCTCGTATCGCACACCGAGATTGAGCGTGAGCCGCCGGGTCACGTGCCAGTCGTCCTGGGCGTAGAATCCGTAATACGGGTAGACGAGGGTGGAATCCCGGAGCGTCTCGGTGGCTCCGCTGATCGCATCGCCCAGCAGGAAGGAGGCGAAGGAACTGCCGCTGCGGAAGGAAGTGTCGCCGGGAACGCTGGTGCTCAGAAAGCTGAAGCTGGCCTGGCCGGCGATATTCTGCTCGCCGAATCCGGTTGAGGGCTGGGTCTGGTAGCTGAAGCCGAACTTGAAGGAGTGTTTGCCATGCGTGTAACTGAAATCGTCCTTCACCGCCCACATCGGCTGTTCGTGGCCGCTCCTGGCCGTGCCACCCCAACCGGTGAATTCGGTAAACGACATGTTGGGGAAGTTGCGGTCGCAGTCAATGACATTCGCGAAGCACAACTTCTGCTTCCAGCCCGGCTTGTTGTTGGGCGTGCCCTGGCCCTTGTAGAACACGTTTCCGCCGATTTGAAAGTTATTGAGCAGGGTCGGAGAGATGAGCCAGTCGTGGGTCAGCCGGTAGGCCGAGGTGTCGAAGATCATGACCGTGCCGTTCCACAGCGGCTCGGGCAATCCGGGCGGGCCGTCGACGCCGATCGCGTCGCGGTACCGGGTGACATTCATGAAGAAGGCGAGCCGGTGTTTGTCGGTCAGCACGTGATCGATCCTGGCGCTGCCCTTGTCCTGTGGGGAGAGGATCGTTCCCGTGCTGTTGGTCCAGTTGTTGCGCACGTAGTCAATGGTGCCGGGCTGGCCGCCCCGATTCGGCTTGATGTCCCGGGCGAACGGGGTGACCTTCTGGGTGAAGCTGCTGAACCGCGCCTTGGGGATTCGATTGCCGGAGAACGGATCGCGAATGGAGCCGGAGCCGGCGGGATTGGGGCGCGTGGTGGCCGGATCGTAGATCTGGAGCAGCCGGTTGTTCCGGTCCACCCAGTAGGAGAAGTCGCCATCGTACATCTCCGAAGTCGGCACGCTGAAAATGGCGGCGTTGCGGCCGACCCGGTTGCGGAAGCCTTCGTAGGCCAGGTGGAAGAACGTGCGGTTTCGCCCGTCATAGATCTTCGGGATCCGAACGGGGCCTCCCCCGGCGACCCCGAAGTCGTTCTGCTTGTAAACGGACTTCTGCGCCTCAAAGAAGCGCCGCGCGTCGAGTTTCTCGTTGCGGAGAAAGTCGTAGACGGTTCCGTGGTAGGCGTTGGCGCCGGACCGGGAGGAAAAGGTGATCACGCCTCCCGCGGCCTGGCCGTATTCGGCCTTGAAGCCCCCCGTATCGACCGCGAATTCGGTGATGGCTTCCAGCGACGGGGCCGAGTAGCCAATCTCGAACCTCTCCGCGGGACGATTCGTGGTGATACCCAGCCCGTCCAGGGTGGCGTTCCACGACCTCGCCTGCCCCCCGCCCAGCGACATCTCGGTATCCCCGCTGGTCACCACCTGTGCGGCGACCTCCACCAAGTCGTAAGGGCTCCGCATCCTGCCGCCGACGACCAGCGGAAGCTCGTCCACGAACTTGTTCTCGACCGAGGTCGTCACCTTGGCGTTCTCGCTCTGCACGCTCAGCAGCGTGCCCGAGACTTGAACCGACTCTGTCACCGCGCCGAGTTCCAGCGTCGCGTCCACGCGCACGGTGGTGGCGGCGGTGACCGTCACGTTGTCCCGGAGGTAGCGCTTGAAACCGTCCGCTTCGGCGGTCACACGATACACTCCCGGATTCACCACCACGTTGTAATTGCCGGTTTCGGTCGAGGTTGTTGTGGTGGCTACGTTGGTCGCCAGGTTGGTCGCCGTGACCCGGGCTCGGGGAACGCCGGCCCCGGAAGGATCGAGCACCTGGCCGGTGATGTTGCCGCTGGTCCCCTGCGCGTACAGCATGGCCCAGGATGCCGTCAAGCAAGCAAGAACGAGCCTGATGGACATAGTGGGATCAAGTATACACC
>JBBTDS010000297.1:5475-47424 GCA_038060875.1 Acidobacteriota bacterium
TACTTGGGGCCTTCGCGGCCGGTCCCGCTGAGCTTGACGCCGCCGTAGGGCATCTGATCGACGCGGTACTGCGGGATCTCGTTAATCATGACGCCGCCGACGTGGAGGCGTTTGGCCGCCCGGAAAGCCTTGCGGATGTCGCGCGTGTAGATACCGGCCTGCAAGCCGTAGTCGGAGCGATTCACCATCTCGATCGCATCGTCCAACGTGTCGAAGGAGTTGATCCCCACCACCGGCCCGAAGGCCTCCGAGCAGGCCAGCCGCACGTGAGGGGGAACGTCGGCCAGCACGGCCGGCTCGACGGTGGCGCGGCGGCGGGCGCCGCCGGTCAGCAGCTTTGCGCCGGCCTGGGTGGCCTCGGCGATCCACTCCTCGACGCGCTGGGCCTCCTGCTCGGTGATCAGCGAGCTGATGTCGGTGGCGGGATCGTGCGGGTGGCCGATCTTCAGCTTGCGGGTGCCCTCGATGAAGCGGTCGAGGAACTCGTCGCGAACACCGCCATGCACGAAGATGCGCTGGATGGAAATGCACACCTGGCCGGAGTGGGCGAAGCTGCCGGCGATCGAGCGCGCGACCGCTTCGTCCAATGGCGCGTCCTCGTCCACGATGACGGCCGAGTTGTTGCCCAGCTCCAGCGTCACCCGCTTCATGCCGGCCAGGCTGCGGATGCGCAGGCCGACCTCGGGGCTGCCGGTGAAGGTGACCATGGCGATGTCTTTGTGGGTGCTGAGCAGGTCGCCGATTACGCCGCCCGGGCCGGTCACCACGTTCAGCGCGCCCGCCGGGAGGCCGCACTGCTCGAAGATCTCGGCCATGATCACCGCGCTGATGGGCGTGGTCGAGGCCGGCTTGTGGACGACCGTATTCCCGCCGGCCAGCGCCGGGCCGATCTTGTGCATCGAGAGGTTCAGCGGGAAGTTGAAGGGGGTGATGGCGGCGATGACCCCGAGCGGCTCGCGTATGGTCATCGCCCAGTGATCCTTGCCGGCCGGGGCGGCTTCCATCGGAATCGCCTCGCCGTGCAGCCGGTTCGCCTCTTCGCCGGAGAACAACAAGGTCTGGACGGCGCGATCCACCTCCATCCGCGCCTCCTTGATCGGCTTGCCGCTCTCGGAGCTGACCGCCAGAGCCAGCTCCTCGCTCCGCGCGATCATCTTGTGGCGCGTCCGGCGCAGCATGGTGGCCCGCTCGGCCAGCGTCATCTCCCGCATCAGCGGCGCCGCTTTGAGCGCCGCCGCCACCGCCGCCTCCACCTGCTCGCGCGCGGCGACGAATATCTCGCCCACCGGCGAGCCGTCATAAGGAAGCCGGACCTGCTGCCGGTCGCCGGTCGTTACTAATTCGCCGCCAATGTGCATGGGGTATTCCATAAGACCCATGGTAGTAGGATTACCCTCCCGGCTTAATGATGGTAGTGACGGCGAAGCGGGGGTTCGGCGGGGCGCCGAAGCGCAGGTCCATCAGCTCGACGCGCACGCTGCCTTCCGGATCGTCGAGCGGCGTGAAGCGCCACAACGGGTACTGCGCGAACTCCAGGAAAGCCTGGAAGGCCGGCATGCGGCGGGCCGCTGGGTTGGGGTCGGCCTTGTACAGGATTCTGGCAGCGGCCGGGTCGAACTCCTCCAGCAGGTCCACATCCGCCAGCGCATAAAAGGACGCGGTTTCGACGAGGCCGCGCCAGCGCAGCGGGTTCAGCGGATTGGGCAGCGCAGCGACGCGGGCCGGCGGCGATCCGTTGTAGAGCCGGGCCTCGATCACCGCCACCGCCCGCGCGTGCAGCACGAACCGCCCGCAATCATAAGCGACCAGGAACAGCAGTGCAAAGACCGCCAACCCGCGGCCGGTGCCCGAGCGGGCGCCGATCTCATCCGAGACGAGCCGTGAAAGCAGCGGCGCCACCGCCGCCAGGATCAGCACCGCCCAGATAACGAGATCGACGAGGCTGGTGGTGTCCAGGCTGGACCACTTCGCCGAGAACGGCACAAAGACCCGCATGCCGTACATCGTGGTCCAGTCCAGCAGCAGATGGGACGCGACGCCCAGCGTCGCAAGCACGTAAGCCTGCTTCCACGGGGGCTTCCGGCCCGGGAGCAATTGGACGACCAGCACCACCAGCGCCGCCACCAGCGGCAGTCCCGGCAAGGCGTGAGTGATATGGCGGTGGAAACGGAAGAGGGCTTCTGTGCCGCCCAGCCGGCTGAGCAAATCGATATCCGGCGCCATTGCAGCCAGCACGAGGATGGCGTTGGCGCGCGGGCACCAGCGGTTCAGGCCGGCGCGGCTCATCGCCAGTCCGGTCAGGCTATGAGTGAGCGGGTCCATAAGCAGTCTCGGGGAACTCCGGCGGCGTCAGGATGGTCAGTGCGTCGGGCACGATCTCGACGCTGGCCGGCAGCCGCCCCGCGTAGTCCCCGTCCACCTGAACATAGACCGGCGCGCCGGGCGGCGCCGCAAAGCTCGCCCCGGCCGACCGCAGAAAGCTGATGCCCTTAGTGTGGTCAGCTCTGCCCGACAGGACGGCGGGCAGATAGATCCCGTAATACCGCAGCGTCGAGACGCCTTCGAAGATCACCACGCCGAAGTCCTGCGCCAGCAGCGAGGCGTGGGTGGCGATCTTGAGATACCCGGCGTAGTTCCGGGTGCGGCTGGCCACCGCGAACGAGCAGCGGAAGCGGCGCCCGCCTGCCTCGGCGTCGAATTCATCGAGCCTCCGGCCAATCTCCTTCAGCGCCCCGGCCCAATAAGCAAGCTGCCCCAGTCTGGACTTCAGATCGAGGTTGAGGTTGTAGACGATGTGCGCGTCGAAGCCCACGCCGGCCATGAGCAGGAAATGCCGCGAGCAAGCGCCGCCGTCCGAGCGGAGCAGGCCCACGGCGATGCGGCGCGGGACTAACTCGGCGATCCGCCGGGCCGCCGCCAGTGGGTTGCAGGGCAGCCCCAGCTCGCGCGCCAGCACGTTCGCAGTGCCGGCCGGCAACATGGCCAGCGGCACCCGCGAGCCGATCATGCCGTTGGCTGTTTCGTTCACCGTGCCGTCGCCGCCGAGCGCCAGCACCAGGTCGGCGCCTTCCTGTAGGACTTGCCGGGCCAGCCCGGTGGCGCCGCCGGGGCCGCCGGTCGGCATGGCCGTCACGCGGTGTCCCTGCGCCTCAATCGCGTGGACAACCTGGGCGACAGCCCCGACCTGCTTGCGGCGCAGGCCGCCCGCGTGCGGGTTGTAGATGATGAACGCGTTCCCGTAGGTGCCGATAATCCGTTAATTATAAGATAGAAGCGGCGATGGCCAAAGACACCATTCGTGAGATCGAGCGACTGCGGGAGACGATCCGGCGCCACGAGCACCTCTACTACGTCCTTGACCAGCCGGAGATCACCGACGCCGAGTTCGACGAGCTGATGAACCGGCTCAAGAAGATCGAGGCCGAACACCCCGAGCTGATCACCGCCGATTCACCCACCCAGCGCGTGGGCGGGAAGCCGCGCGAAGGCTTCGTCAAGGTCCGCCATAGCTCGGCCATGTTGAGCCTGGACAACGCGCTGGATGAAGCAGAACTGCGCGACTTCGACCGGCGCGTGCGGCAACTCGTTGGCGGCGCGGCCTACCGCTACGTCGCCGAGCTCAAGATGGACGGGCTTTCCATGGCCGCCTACTACCGAGACGGGGTCTTCTTCCAGGCGGTGACGCGCGGCGACGGCATCGAAGGCGAGGACGTGACCGAGAACGCCCGCACCATCCGCTCGCTGCCGCTGCGCATCGAGACGGACCTGCCGCTGGTGGAAGTGCGCGGTGAAGTGCTGCTGAGCCGCCGCGCTTTTCTCCAACTGAACGCAGACCGCGAGCGGCAGGGGCTGGCGAGCTTTGCCAACCCGCGCAACGCAGCCGCCGGCGCGATCCGCGTGCTGGATCCCTGGATCACTGCGGCGCGGCGGCTGGACTACTCGCCTTACTTCCTCCTGGCCGGCGGCAGTCCCTGTCTCGACAGCCACTGGGAGGCGCTGGAGACGCTGGCCGCGATGGGCTTCAAGGTCAACCCGCACCGGCGCCGGTGCGGCGATGTCGAGGAGCTGCTGGACTTCTGCCGCGAGTGGGAGGAAAAACGCGAGCAGTTGCCTTTCGAGATCGATGGAGTGGTGGCCAAGATAGACTCGGTGGCCCAGCAGCGGGCGCTGGGCTGGACGGCCAAAGCGCCGCGCTGGGCCATCGCCTTCAAGTACGCCGCCCGCCAGGCCGAGACGGTGGTGGAGGATATCGGCGTCCAGGTGGGTCGCACCGGCGCGCTCACGCCGGTGGCGCACCTGCGGCCGGTCGCGGTCGGCGGCGTCACCGTTTCGCGCGCCACACTGCACAACGAGGACGAGATCGAGCGCCTCGGCGTCGAAATCGGCGACACGGTGGTAGTGGAGCGCAGCGGCGACGTGATCCCCAAGGTGGTGCGCGTCGCGAGCCACGGCAGCCCGCGGCGTCCGTTTCGCATGCCGCCACAGTGCCCGGCGTGCGGCGGCCAGGTGGTGCGCGAGGAAGGCGAGGTGGCCACCCGCTGCATCAACACCAACTGCCCGGCGCGGCTGAAGGAGTCCATCCTGCACTTCGCCGCGCGCGGCGTGATGGACATCGACGGCATGGGCGAGGCGCTGGTGGACCAGTTGGTCGCTCGCGGGCTGGTGGCCAGCGTGGCTGACATCTACGAGCTGAAGCTGGAGCCGCTGGTCGAGCTGGAGCGGATGGGGCAGAAGTCGGCCGAGAAGTTGCTGCGTAACATCGAACAGTCGAAGCAGAACCCGCTGCCGCGGGTGCTGACGGCACTCGGCATCCGCTTCGTCGGCGAGCGCACGGCACAGTTCCTCGCCGAAGCCTTCGGCGGCCTGGATGAAATCGCCGCCGCGGATCCGGAGGCGCTCGAAAGCGCCGAGGAGGTGGGTCCCAAGGTGGCCCAGAGCATCTACCAGTTCTTTCGCGAGCCGCGCAACGAGGAACTGGTCAAGCGGCTAAGGAAGGTCGGCCTGCAATTCGAATACAAAGAGCGCCGCCGGCGCGGCGATCAACTGGCGGGCCTCACCTTTGTTCTCACCGGCACGCTTCCCGGCCTCACGCGCGACGAAGCGAAGGCGCTGATCGAGGCGGCCGGCGGGAAGGTGACCGGCTCGGTGAGCAAGAAGACCGATTACGTGGTGGCCGGCGAGGAGGCGGGATCGAAGCTGGACAAGGCGCGTGCGCTGGGCGTGCCGGTCATCGACGAAGGCAGGCTCCGCGAGCTGTTGGGTGGGCAGCGTGGATAGCGGCAACCGGCGTTCGCTCGCCATCCGGGGCGCGCTGTTTTTGCTGGCGCTGGCGCTGCCCGCCCGCCTGGCCTGGCAGGGCCGCGACGTCCCCTTCCTCGGGCATTTCCACGACGACGGCCTCTACTGGGTGTCCGCCAAGTCGTTGGCCGAGGGCGCCGGCTACCGCATCGCCAGCCTTCCCGGAGAGCCGCACCAGACCAAGTATCCGCCGCTCTATCCCGCTTTGTTGGCGGTGATTTGGAAGATCCAGCCGGGCTTCCCGGGCAACGTGACGCCGGCGCTGGTTGTGTCGTGGCTGGCCCTGCCGGCTTACCTGCTGCTCACCAGCGCGTTGCTCACCGCGATGGGCGTGGGGAGGACTCGCGCCTGGGTGATCTGCCTGATTCTGGCCGCGCACCCCCGCGTCGGTTTCCTCGGCGCCAACCTGATGGCGGACCTGCTGTTCTGCGCGCTGATTTCAGCCGCGCTATGGATGGCGCATCGAGGCGAGAAGCCCGGGGTCGCCGGCCTGCTGGCGGGCGCGGCCTTTCTGGCCAAGGTGGCCGCCCTCCCACTGCTGGTGACTGCGCCCTTGTGCTATCTGCTGCGAAAACGCCACCGGCACGCGGCACTGTTCGCCGCCGGCATGCTGCCGGCTGTGCTGGGATGGACGCTGTGGACGATGCGGCGGGCGCCGGCCTCCACCGATCCGGCCCTGCTGTACTACACGAACTACCTGGGCTACTACCGCGCCACCGTCTCCTGGTCGGATCTGCCGCTGGTGCTCGCGAAGAACGCCGCCGGGCTGCTGGCGAATATCTGCGACCTTGTTCTCCCGGCCAGCAGCGCCATCCTGCCGACGGCGGTGGTGTGGTTGCTGGCCCTGGCTTTCATCGGCGCCGCGATTCGCTGGGCGCGGCGAGCGCACGCGCTCCAGTACTTGCTGTTCGCGGCGGGCTACGCCGGCCTGTTTCTGTTTTGGAATTTTCCGCCCAACGAGCGGTTCCTTTTACCGCTGTACCCGCTGTTGCTCGCCGCGTTGGTGGAGGCATGGGTGGAGGTCAGCGACTGGTCGCGCGGCGGGCACTGGAGTCCCTCCGCGATCCGGCGCGCGGCGGTGGTCCTGGCGCCGCTTCCTCTCGCCGGCCTGCCCGGCCTGGCCATCGGCGGCATCTGCCTCGGCCACGCCCAGTTGCCTGGACTGTACGAGGCGCGCCGCCAGGTGCTGGCCGATCACCGCAAAGCCTACGAGTGGATCAGGCGGAACACGCCAGCGAGCGCCAACTTCATTGCCTTCGAGGACCCCAACCTTTACGCGTATACGGGCCGCCGGGCCCGGCGCCAGCCGGCCTCGGCCATGACCTTTTACCGGCTCACCGACCGTCAATCCATCCTCGAACCGCTGGCCGCGCTGCCCGATGCCGCCGCCGGACGGTACCGATACCTGCTGGTGAGCCCGACCGACTACCCCGATGAGTTGCTGGAGAGCGAGCGTGTTTGGCTGCGGCAGCGTATGGAGGAGAGATTCGGCTCGCGCGCCGTATTCCGCTCCGGGGAGGTCAGGGTTTACGAGCTGGGGGCGAAATGAAACGGCGCCCCGCAAGGAGCGTAGGATTGTTAGCTATGACAAAGCGCGTTTTTCTGATCGGCTGCCTGCTCGGTTCACTGGGTCAGGCCGGCGACCTGTTCCGCGATGACTTCTCGCGTTACCCGCCCGGCGGGCTCTCTGAGCCGCTGGGGCAGTTGAACGCGGCCATTCAGGAGTACCACTACCTCGCGCACCGCGGTGTGCCGCTGGGTCCGTGGGCCAACGCCATCTGCCACCTCGACGCCTGGGCCGCCGGCGACGAGGACGGCCAGCCGTACCTGGAGCAGCACCTCGTCAACGACCAGGCGCGGATCATGAACGCGATCTTCATCACCGGCGATCCCGAGTGGAGAGATTACACGGTGGAGGTGAAGATCAAGCCGCTCTCGGTGGCGGAAATGGCCGGCGTGGTCTTCCGCTACCACACCAACCGGCACTACTACCTGTTCGCGCTGAGCGGCGGCGACAAGGCGCGGCTGGCCTTGCGGCTGCCGCTCGAGAAAACGTTTCGCGTGGCCGAATGGCGCGAGCTGGGCGCCGTCGAGTTCCGCTACGACACCAGGCGCTACTACAGCCTGAAGGTGGAAAACCAGGGGGCGCGGATACGGGCCTCGATCGACGGCAAGCTGGTGCTCGAAGCCGAGGACGGCGAAATCCTCAAGGGCAAGGCGGGGATCACGGCCAACATTCCGGCGCGGTTCCAGGAGTTTCGCGTCAGCGCCCCGGACGCGGCCCAGCGCGCGATCGAAGAGCGCATCCGGGGCCGCGAGGCGGAACTGGCGCGGCTGCGGGCGGCCAACCCGCTGCCGAAACTGTGGAAGAGGTTCGCCACGCCGAAGTTCGGTGCCGGGCGCAACGTGCGCTTCGGCGACCTGGACGGCGACGGCGCGCTCGACATGCTGATCGGCCAGAACATCCCCCGGGCGCGAGGCGACGGCTACGATCACGTCAGTTGCCTGACGGCGGTGACCCTGGACGGGAAGGTCCTTTGGCAGTCGGGCCGCCCCGACCCGCGCAACGGCCTGCTGACCAACGACACGCCGTTCCAGGTCCACGATCTGGACGGCGACGGCCGCAACGAGGTGGTGCTGGTGCGCGACTTCAAGCTGCAAGTTCTCGAGGGCGCCACTGGGAAGCTGCGGCAGTGGGCGTGGATGCCCGAGAAGCCGCCGGCCAAGGAGCGGCCCTACGAGCTTGAAAACGGCGACTCGATCGCCTTTGTGAACCTCGCCGGCGGCAAGCACCGCCAGGAGATCCTGGTGAAAGACCGTTACCGCACCTTCTGGATCTTCTCGCGCGACCTGAAGCTGTTGTGGCAGGGCCAGGGCCAGACCGGGCATTATCCTCATCCGTGGGACATCGACGGCGACGGCCGCGACGAGATCGCCATCGGTTACGCGCTGTGGAACCACGCCGGGCGCCAGCTTTGGAGCCGTGACAGCGAACTCCGGGACCACGCCGACGGCATCGCGATCGCCAACATGAGCGGGGATCCCAAGGCGCCGCCGCGCGTCTACGCCTGCGGCAGCGACGAGGGCTACCTGATGTTCGACAAGGACGGCGCTGTTCTCAAGCACGTCCGCATCGGCCACGCCCAGAGCCCCAGCATCGGCAAGTACCGCCGCGACGTGCCCGGCCTGCAACTGATCACCGTGAATTACTGGAAGAACCCCGGCATTGTCACGCTGTTCGATCATGACGGCAACATCCTCGTCCAGGACGAGCCGATTCACAGCGGCAGCCCGCTGCTGCCGGTCAACTGGCGCGGCGACGGCCAGGAATTCGCGCTGCTGTCCGGCAACGTGCGCGAGGGCGGGATGATCGACGGCCACCTGCGCCGCGTGGTGATGTTCCCCGACGACGGCCATCCCGATCTGGCCTACTACGTCGCCGACGTCACCGGCGACGCCCGCGACGAGGTGATCCTCTGGGACCAGCAGCGCGTGTGGATCTACACCCAGGACCGTCCCTTCACCGGCCCGCGCATCTACGCGCCGCTGCGCAGCCCCGACTACAACGAGTCGAACTACCGCACCACGGTGTCGCTGCCAGGGTGGAAGTGAGCCCCCAACGCCCGTGCTTCCGCCGCCGTCAGCTTGCGATACTTGCCGATTTCCAGCGCGCCGATGCGCAGCGTGCCGATCCCCGTCCGGACCAGCTTCAGCACGCGGCTGTCCAGCGCCTCGACCATGCGGCGCACCTGGCGGTTGCGGCCCTCAGTGATCGTGATTTCGAAGAAGGTGCGGTTGCCCGAATCGCGCAGCCGGGTCACCTCGGCCGGCCGCGTGGGCCCGTCGCCGAGCGTGACGCCGCGGCGGAGCGCTTCCAGTTGTTCGTCGCTGAGCCGGCTCGCGGTCTTCACCAGGTATGTTTTCGGGACCTTGTAATCCGGGTTGGTGAGGCGCTCGGCCAGCCGCGTGTCGTTGGTCAGGAGCAGCAGCCCGCTGGTGTCCAGATCCAGGCGGCCCACCGGGAAAACCCACGCCTCGACATCGGCGATCAGGTCGTACACCGTCGGCCGCCCGGCGGGGTCTCTGTAAGTGGTGAGATAGCCTGTGGGCTTGTATAGAAGCAGGCAATGCTGCTGGCGCGCGCGAATCGGTTTGCCGTCGAGGGTGACGCGGTCCCGTTTCGGGTCCACCCAGTGATCCGGCTTCAGGACCGCCTTGCCGTTGACGCGCACGCGGCCGGCGGCGATCCAGCCCGCCGCCTCGGTGCGCGACCCCAGCCCGGCTTTCGAGAGCACCCGGTCGAGCGTCCTCAGCGCCTGGGGCGCGTGTGCTGCCGCTGTTTTCTTTTCCGCCGCCACTGTTCTAGAATACCCAGTCGGCCCGGCAACGACATTTTTTGCCGATTATTCGTGGCAATTCTCCGTCATGTGTGGTAAATTCCGGACCGTTGGGTGTAAATTATGTGCCTGGAGACCGATGACGAGCACGATTCTCGTACGCGGGGCGCGGCAATTGCTCACTTTGCGCGGCCCCGCGGAGCCGCGCCGCGGCTACGCCATGAACGATCTCGCCGTGATCGAGGACGGCGCGGTGCTGATCCGCGACGGCGTCATCGTTTGCGTCGGCCCGAGCCGCCGCCTGGAGAACCTGGCCGAAGCGCGCCACGCACGGGAGATCGACGCCGCCGGCCGGGTGGTGATGCCGGGCTTCGTGGACAGCCACACCCACCTGGTCTGTGGCCCGCCGCGTCTCGACGAATACGAATTACGCCTGGCCGGCGCCAGCTACGAGGAGATCGTGCGGTCCGGCGGCGGCATCTTCTCCAGCGTCCGCGCCGTGCGCGCCGCCTCCACTCAGCGGCTGGAGCTGCAGGCCCGGCACATACTGAAGAGCTTCATCCGCCACGGCACCACGACGCTGGGGGCCAAGTCCGGCTACGGGCTGGATGAGACGGGCGAGCTGCGCATCCTGCGGGCCATCGCCGTGCTCGACGGCGACCCGCTGGACGTGATCCCGAGCTATTTTGGGGCTCACGCCGTACCGCCGGAGTTCGCCGGCCGCGCCGACGACTATATCGAGTGGATCTGCTCGCATATGATGCCGCTGATCCGCAAGCGCCGGCTGGCGCGCCTGGTCGATATCCGGTGCGAGCAGGGCGGCTTCACCGTCGAGCAGGCCCGCCGCTATCTTTACTACGCCCGCGAGCTCGGGTTCCTGCCGCGAATCCATACCGAGCAATACTCCAACTCCGGCGCCGTGCGCCTGGCGGTGGAACTGGGCGCCGTCAGCGCCGATCACCTTGAACGCATCGGCCCGGACGACATACTGGTCCTGGCCGACTCCACCACCATCGCCACGCTCATGCCCGGCGTAACGTTTCACCTCGGCTTGAGCCGGTTCGGGCCCGGCCGCGCCCTCATCGATGCCGGTGCGGCGGTGGCACTGGCCACCGATTTCAACCCCGGCACCAGCCCCACCTGCAACATGCAGATGATCCTGTCGCTGGCCTGCACCCGGATGCACATGACACCGGCCGAGGCGATCACCGCCGCCACCATCAACGGCGCTCATGCGCTCGGTTGCGCCGAGCGCCTCGGTTCGCTCGAGCCCGGCAAGCAGGCCGACCTGGTCTTCTTTGACGCGAAGGACTACCGCGAGATTTCTTACCATTTTGGCGTGAACCTGGTGGCCATGGTGATGAAGCGCGGCCTGGCGCTGTACCGGCAAGGCGAGGTCAGGTGGGGCGCAGACTAGCCGAGTGCGTGCCGAATTTCTCCGAGGGACGCGACCCGGAGAAGGTGCAGGCGATCGCGGAGGCCATGCGCGCGGTGGCCGGCGCGGTCGTGCTGGACCAGCAACTCGACGCCGATCACAATCGCTCGGTCATCACCCTGGCGGGGACGCCCGAGGCTGTTGTCGAGGCCGCCGTGCGCGGCGTCGGCAGGGCGGTCGAGCTGATCGATCTCAACCGCCACGCCGGCGTGCACCCGCGCATCGGCGCGGCCGACGTGGTCCCGTTCGTGCCCCTCGAGGGCGTCACGCTGGAGCAGTGCGCCGAGCTCGCCTGGCGCGCCGGCGATGAGATCTGGCGCAGGTTCCAGGCGCCGGTTTACTTCTATGAGGCCGCCGCCCGCCGCCCCGACCGCGCCAGCCTGGAGCGCGTTCGCCGCGGCCAGTTCGAAGGCCTGCGTGAGCGGGTGCTTACAGATCCCGAGCGGCGGCCGGACGTGGGCGGGCCGGGGCTGCATCCAACCGCCGGAGCCACCGCCGTCGGCGCGCGCAGGTTCCTGATCGCTTACAACATCAACCTGGACACGCTGGATGTCGAAGTGGCCCGTAGTATCGCCCGCGTGATCCGGCAGTCCGCCGGCGGGTTTCCCTACGTGAAGGCGATGGGCGTGAGCCTGGCTTCGCGCAGCCTGGTCCAGGTCTCCATGAACCTGACCGACTTCGAACAGACGCCGGTCGAGCGCGTTTTCGAGGCCGTGCGCGCCCAGGCCGAGCGTTGCGGCGTCCGAATCGCGGACAGCGAGATCGTCGGCCTGATCCCCCGCAAGGCGCTGGAAATGGCCCCGGAGTTCTACCGGCGCTGTGGTAACTTTCGTCCCGAGCTGGTGCTGGAGGAGCGCCTGGCCAAGGCGCTGTTAGAATCGGACTAGTGCTGGTTGGCATCCAAACCGCGGGCCAGCGGCCCGCATGGCTCCGCGCGCCGGCGCCGGCTGGCGGCAACTACCGCGAGCTGAAGGCGCTGGTGGCCCGGCTCGGGCTGCACACCGTTTGCGAGAGCGCCGCCTGCCCGAACGTCGGCGAGTGCTGGAACCGGCGCGCCGCGACCTTCATGATCCTCGGCGACGTCTGCACGCGACGCTGCGGCTTCTGTGCCGTGCGGAAGGGCGGGCCGCTGCCGGTCGATTACGATGAGCCGCGGCGCGTGGCCGAAGCGGTGGCGGCGCTGGGCCTGCGCTACGCGGTCATCACCAGCGTCAACCGCGACGACCGCAAGGACGGCGGCGCCGAGCTGTTTGCGCTGACCATCACGGCGATTCGCGAGCGCGTGCCTGCCTGCGGCGTCGAGATTCTCATCCCGGATTTCCAGGGCTCGCAGGCGGCCATGGACACGGTTCTCGAAGCGGCGCCCGACGTGCTCAACCACAACATCGAGACGGTGCCGCGTCTCTACCGCCAGGTGCGGCTGGGCGCCCGCTACGAGCGGTCGCTCGATCTCCTCGCTTACTCCAAGCGCGCCCGCCCGGGCATTCCCACCAAGTCCGGGCTGATGCTCGGGCTGGGCGAAACCAACGCCGAGGTCCTCGAGGTAATGCGCGACCTGGCCGCTCACGGCGTTGACATCCTCACGCTGGGGCAGTACCTGCGTCCCTCGCTGAAGCACCTGCCGGTGCTCCGCTACGTCGCGCCGGAGGAGTTCGCCGAATTGCGGCGCGGCGGCATCGAGATGGGTTTCCGGCACGTGGAAGCCGGGCCGCTGGTGCGCAGCTCTTACCACGCGGCCGAAGCCGCGGGAGGCTGACATGATCCGCTGCCGCTCCAGGCTTCTTCTCGCCTGCCTGCTCGTTCTTCCCCCCGCTGTGTCTGCCGATCGCCATCCCGGTGCGTCCTGGGACAAGGCAGCCTCGGTCGAAAAGCTCGGCTGGTCGGTGGCGAAACTTACGGAGGCCAGGGAATATTCCCGATCCATCGATTCGGCGGCGGTGATGATCGTCCAGGACGGGCTCGTAGTGGACGAGTGGGGCGAGCCGGCCCGCAAGTTCAACCTGCATTCGATCCGCAAGAGCATCCTGAGCGCGCTGTACGGCATCCACATGAAGGAGGGCCGCATCCGCCTTCACAGGACGCTGGAACAACTGCGCATTGACGACAACGAGCCCGCGCTGACGCCGGTCGAGAGGAAGGCCACCGTGCACGATCTGCTGAAGGCCCGCTCCGGCATCTACCATCCGGCGCTCTATGAGACGCCCTCGATGAAAGCGGCCCGCCCGCCGCGCGGCATCCACCCGCCCGGCGCGTTCTGGTATTACAACAACTGGGATTTCAACGCGCTCGGCGCCATCTTCGAGCAGGAGACCAACACCAGGATCTTCGAGGAGGTCAAGCGCCGCCTGGCCGAACCGCTCCAGATGGAGGACTACCAGGTGGAGGACGGGCAATACGTTCGCGGCGCCGATTCGATCCATCCGGCTTACCCGATCCGCATGACGGCGCGCGACCTGGCCCGCTTCGGCCTGCTCTATCTGCGCCAGGGGAAGTGGCGCGGCCGTGAGATCGTTCCCAAGAACTGGGTGCGGGACAGCGTCCGGTCATACTCCGATGCCGGCGAAGCCGGCGGTTACGGCTACATGTGGTGGGTGGCGGCCGGCGGCCGGCACTTCCCCGGCGTGACGCTGAAGGACGGCTCCTACTCGGGGCGCGGCGCGGGCGGCCACTTCGTGGTCGTCATTCCCGACCACAAGCTGGTGGTGGTGCACCGCGTGAATACCGACCAGCCGACGCGGGGAGTGACCAGCGCCCAGTTCGGACGCCTGCTGGCGCTGATTCTGGAGGCCAAGACCAGGCGTTGAGCCGGCGGGCGCGGATGGCCAACACTAAGATCGTCGCCACGCTCGGGCCGGCCAGCGATGCGTCCGAGATCATTCGGCAACTGCTGGCGTGCGGGGTCGATGTGTTCCGGCTCAACGCGTCGCACGGCTCCCTGGAAGAACACGCGCGCCGAATCGAGCGGGTGCGCGCCCTGGCGGCGGGGACGGGCGCGAGCGTGGGCATCCTGCTCGACCTCCAGGGCCCGAAGATCCGGCTGGGGACGTTCGAGGGCGGGCGAGCCGTTCTTCAGACGGGCGCCGCGTTCACCATCACCACCGAGCCGGTCACCGGCACCGGCGAACGCGCCTCAACAGGTTATGCCGCCTTCGCCCGCGACGTGAAGCCGGGCGACCGGGTTCTGCTCAACGACGGCGCAGTCGAGTTGCGCGTGCTTGCGACCGACGGCGTCGCGGCCCGCTGCCGCGTCGTTTCCGGCGGGCCGGTGGGCGATCGCAAGGGGATCAACCTGCCCGGAGTTGCGGTGAGCAGCCCGGCTCTGACCGACAAGGACATGGCCGACCTGCGTTTCGGCCTCGAAGCCGGCGTGGATCTGATCGGGCTGTCGTTCGTACGCGGCGCCGGGGACGTGCGGGTGCTGCGGGAGCACTTGCGCGCCAGACAAGTCGGGAGACTTATCCCACCGATCGTCGCCAAGATTGAGAAGCCCGAGGCCTGGGAGAGCCTGGACGGCATCCTGGAAGAGGCGGACGGCGTGATGGTGGCGCGCGGCGACCTGGGCGTCGAGGTGGCGCTGGAGAAGGTGCCGTTCATCCAGAAGGCGATCATCGAGCGGGCCCGGTTGCGGGGAAAGTTCGTGATTACGGCCACGCAAATGCTCGAGTCGATGGTGGAGAATCGCTCCCCAACGCGCGCCGAGGTCAGCGACGTGGCCAACGCCATTTACGACGGCACCGATGCGGTGATGCTCTCGGCGGAGACTTCGGTGGGCAGGCATCCGGTGGAGGCCGCCGGGATGATGGAGCGCATCGTGGCCGAGACAGAAGGTCCGCTGCGCCGGCGCGGGTTCCCCGAGTTGCCGCTGCCGCCCGACGCCGGCATCGCCGAGATCGTGGCCCAGGCCGCCTGGCAGGCGGCGCGCTTCGCGTGCGTGTCGGCGATAGTTGTCTTCACCGCCAGCGGCTCGAGCGCCCGGCTGATCGCCTGCCGCCGCCCGCCGGCGCCGCTCTACGCCCTCACGCCCAGCGAAACTACCGCGCGCCAGCTTGCCCCGGTTTACGGCGTCCGCGCCGTGGTTACGCCGGAGCTGAGATCGACCGACGAGATGCTCGCCTGCCTCGACCGCGTGCTTCTGGAGCGGCGCCTGCTGAACCGAGGCGACAAAGTTGTGTTCGTCGCCGGCCAGCCGATCGGCCGCCCGGGCACGACCAACTTAATGAAGCTCCACACGGTGGGCGAGCTCGGTTGAGCGCTACCGCGACTGGTACACCCGCCGCGCCTCGGCGAACTGCGCCAGCACGTGCTGCTTTTCGCGCTCCGAGCGCCACCAGGGCCACTGTGAGGCCAGCTCGCTGAGCTTGTCGATCCAGCGGATGAAATACTCCGCCGAGGCGCGATTGCGGATCGGCTGCTCGCCCACGTAGACGCGGATGGCGTTGGTGGCCGCCTGCAAGTAATTCCCATCGAGGAAGCGGTACGGGGGGCCTTCCGCGTAGAGCGAGAACCAGGTGCTCTCTGTCAGAGGGACCCGCTCGCGGAAGGCGCCTGCAACACTGAGCTGCTTGAGGGCGCGGCCGTTGGCATAGATGACAACTTTCTCGAGCGGCGCGATCGAGGTCACGGAGCCTTCGAGCGTGACCGTGCCGCCCGCGGCCGCAAGCCGGATCGCGTCGCCGGGCAGGCGGCCGTTCACGCGAAACTCCAGCAGCGGCCCGGTGGTAAAGAAGGTGCGGCCCTTGCGCAGCGCTTCGAGCCACGCCGCGACGCTGAACTCCTTGTCCAAAAACGCATAGGTGCGCACGCTGCCAATGAGCTTGCCGCGGTGGAGGTCGGTGATCGAGTCTTCACCACCGGCGGGCCAGATGGGCAGGTCATTGTTCAGGGCATGATGCCAGACGGCAAGCTGGGCGCGGCTGGCCTGCGACCATTCCAGCGCATCCACCGTGCCCAGGGCCGCGTCCACCGGGAACGCCTTGGCTACGCCCAAGCCGCCCTCCAGCGGATCGCGCTCGCCGCCGAAAGCGTGCACGTAGCCAGTGACCGCGCCCTGCGCCTTCGCCTTGCGGAACATGTCGGTGTTGCTCGGATATAGGCTTTCGATGGCCGTGCCTTCGTAGCCGGTCGTGAACGGCGAGATGAGGTGGTCCTTCAGCCCGAGCAGAAACACGTGACCCCAAAACGGCGGGCGGTACTCCTCGCCCACAATCACCTTCACTGCCGGATCGCGCTGGGAGACGGGATGCTCGCCGCCGCCGGGGACGAAGTGCTGCCAGTCGAGCACACGGTTGTCCTTGTTGGCGACGAGCGCGCAGACGATCTCCTGCCCCTCGGCGCGCGACATCAGCATCAGGTCCTCCAGGCCGTGGCGCAGGTTGCCGCCGTAGCTGGTGTGCACGTGCGTGGAGCCGCCGCGCCAGCCCTTAGCGGCAAAGTCGGTCACGCGCCGCAGCGTGAGGGTGAGCCGCGCTGTCTCCTCGGGCTTGACTTCCACTTCGCCCTGCGTTGGGCGGTGTTCGAAGCCCTTGACGGCGGTGAGCGTCATCTTTCCCGGCGGTACTTCGAGGGTGAATTCGCCGGCGGTGTGGAAGACGTGCTCGCCCGAGCCGCCGATGCGGGCATAGGCGTCCGCCGGCGCGTAGAACTTGCCGTCGGCCGCCAGGCCGTGAATCCGAGCGGCGGTCACCGCGCCTCGTTCGTCGACAACGCGGACGTGAACCCGGCCCATCGGCCGCTTCCAGCGCCGCGCGGCAATGCGAATCCTCTTGCGCGCGCCGCCGTAAGTTTCGAGCAGGCCTAACTGCGGCAGGCCCTCTTCGTTGGAGATGTAGGCGATCCACTCTCCGTCCGGCGACCAGCGCGGGTGGAAGTGGTCGTAGCTTCCGAAGGTCAGCTTGTAGGGCGCGCCGCCCGCCAGCGGGACAACGTAGAGGTTGTCGAACTGGTCGGCCGCGCCGGCGGTGGATGAGTAGAGGACCCGTTTGCCGTCGGGCGAGACGTGCGGCCGGGTGCGGTAGAGCGTCTGCTCGCGCAGGACCGGCGCGGCTTTGGCCATGCCGTCCGGCTCGGCCGGCATCCGCCACAGATCGCCCGAGCCGAGCGGCACGCCGCGGTTGGAGACAAACAGAATCTCCTTGCCGTCCGGAGTCCAGGCGGGTTGTGTGTGCATGTCCCAGGGCCCGAAGTAGAGCCGGTCGCGCGGGTAGCGATGGTCGGAGGTCAGCGCCACCGGCTCGCCGTCCCAGCGGCCGTCGCGGATCGCCCGGACATAGATATTGAAGTAGCCGTTCGGGCGGGTCGAGACGCAGGCGAGACGCCGTCCGTCCGGCGAGAATACCGGGTCCAGGTAGAGGTGCTTGTCATCGGTCACCGCGCTGGCCTCGCCGGTGGCCAGGTTGAGGATCTCGAGCTGGATGCTGCGGCCGTCGTCGTCGGCGGTGTAGACGATCCACTTGCCGTCGGGCGAGAACGCCGGCGAGGAGTGGTACTTGCGGTTGTAGGTTAGCTCGGTGGCGGCGCCGGTCTCGGGGTCCACTTTCCAGATGGAACCCTCGATGGCGACCGCGATCCATTTGCCGTCCGGCGACCATGCCGGAGCCCACGGGGTGGTGCTCGGCGCCGGCGGCAGATAGTAGTTGAACATGTAGTTGCCGCCGTGGCGCGAGGCAGGATACTGCGCCGCCAGCGTGAGCGCCGCGCCGACCAGCAGGCCGATCGGTTTCACGCCTTCCGCTTCCAGTCCTCCAGCGCCGGGCCGGCGATCTTGCTCGCCCGCTGGCGCAGGCGGTCCATCTCTTCGTTCGAAAGCGGCTTGAACTGCTGGGCGATGCGCACGTCGTCCTCGAGCTGGCCGATGGTGGTGGCGCCGATGGCGACGCAGTGAACGGGCAGGCTCAGCGCGTAACTGAGGCACTCGCGGGCGCTGAGCATGCTCATCAGCCGGGCGTTGGCGAAGCTCTTCATCACCTGGACGCCGAGGCCGCGTTCCACCGCCATCGGCAGCGCGATCTTCTCGAAGCTCAGGTACGACGGGTCGGCGGCGTGGAGCGGCATGAAGATCGTGTCGAACTTGTCGTAGCGGCGGAGCATCTCGGCGTGGACGTGCGGGTCGTGGTGGCCGGTGAAGCCGATGAAGCGGCACTTGCCCGCTTTCTTGGCCGCCTCGACCACTTCGATCGCCCCGCCCGGCGCGAAGATCTTCTCCACCTCGCTCAGCTCGCCGACGCCGTGGATCTGCCAGAGGTCGAGGTAATCGGTCTTGAGCGCCTTCAAGGAGAGGTGCAGCTCGTCTTCGGCCCCCTTGCGGGTACGCGCGGAGCTCTTGCTGGTGAGAAAGACCTGCTTGCGGAACGGCGCCAGCGCGGCCCCGTAAGCCTCCTCGGCGCGCCCGTCCCAATAACCGCGGGCGTTGTCGAAGTAGTTGACGCCGAGATCGTAAGCGCGCCGGGTTAGGGCGGTAGCCTCCTCAAACGTGAGGAAAGGAAAGCGCCCGCCCGCCTGGCCAATGATGGTCAGCTTCTCGCCGGTCTTGCCGAAGGCGCGCCGGGGAATGTCGCCGGCCTTGGGTCTCGGCGGCCTCGCGGCGGCAAGGCCGGCGAAAGCGCCGCCGATGAAGGTTCGTCTGTGCATCAAAACTCCAACTTCAGCGCGAACTGCAACTCGCGGTTGTCGCCGACGGTCGAGGTGATGCGGGTGACCGTCGGCGAGCCGATCGAGGCATTGGGGAAGCCGAACATCGGCGAGTTGAACAGGTTGAAGGT
The DNA here is from genome assembly GCA_038060875.1 of Acidobacteriota bacterium. Lineage (GTDB taxonomy): Bacteria > Acidobacteriota > Terriglobia > Bryobacterales > Bryobacteraceae > JBBTDS01. Next base: position 24,303 of record JBBTDS010000297.1, read on the forward strand.
ATCCAGCCGGAACTGCACTTTCATGCGCTCGTTGATGGAGGTGTTCTTCACGAACGACACGTTGAAGTTCACCGCCCCGGGACCGTAAAGCACCCCACGAGCAACATTGCCGTAAGTGTTCGGCGGCGGGGCGACGAAGTCCTTCTCGTTGAACCAGCGGGCGCGGTCCGGATTGTCGAGCTTGCCCGGGCCGATGCGGTCGGGCCAGCTCGGGGCGCCGTTGTTGACGCCGGTGGCCAGGCCGACGCTGAAGGGACGCCCGCCGCTCAGCACAGCCAACGAGCTGAGCTGCCAGCCGCCGAGCAGCTTGCCGGCCGGGCCGCGCCAGGTGGCCCACTTCTTACCCGGTCCGAAGGGCAGCTCATAGACGTAGCTGGCCTGGAAGCGGTGCTTGACGTCGTAGCCGGAGGGGCCGCGCCAGGATCGCATGTTGGTCACGGTCTGGCCGCCGCCCACCGCTCCTCCACCCGAGGCGGCCGAACCGCCGAAATCCAGCGACTTGGCGTAAGTGTAGTTGATGCGGAACCACAGCCCGCCGGAGAAGCGCTTCTCGAGCTGGGTGAGCAGGCCGTGGTAAGTGGACATGTTGAGCGGGTCGGCCTGGGATAGGCTGCTCAGGTTCCTCAGCGGTTGCAGCAGCCGGCGCGAAGCCTGCGTGCCTGGGCCGGGCTGGACCTCGTTGGGGTTGTAGAACATGGTGACGTGGATGCCGCGGGTGCCGGCGTAATCGACTTCCCAGAGCATCGTCGAGGTAACCTCGCGTTGGACGCTGAGGCTCCAACTCTGGGCGTACGGCGTGAGGTTCTCGAAGGCGTGCCCGACCACGCGGGGGTTGGCGGCGTCCAGTTCAGCCGTCGTGCGCGGCTGGATCGTCTGTAGCGGCGGGAAGGGATTGGCGATGGTGGGGACCCTGGAGAAGTCCGTCGGGTTGACTTCGGGCGAGTAGTTCTGGGAGACGGTCCAGGGGACCTGCTGGCCCAACAGACTCGAAGCCGAGTGCGGCTCGGGGAAATAACTCAGCCCGTAGCCGCCCCGGATCACCGTCTTGGCGTTGCCGAAGACGTTCCAGGCGAAGCCGAAGCGCGGCGCGATATTGCCGAGTTGCCGGGATTTGTTCGTAGTTCGTGAAGTGCCGTCCACGCCGGCGTAAACCAGCTTCAGTCCGACCAGGTCGAAGTTGGTCAGCCGGTCGCGGATCTCCACGTCGGGGCTGTAGATCTCGTAGCGCACGCCGAGATTGAGGGACAAGCGCGGCGAGACCTTGAAGTCGTCCTGGACGAACCAGGCGTGCTCCTGGTTGGTCATGTAATAGGGCGTCAGCAGGAAGCCGCGCGAGCCGCCGGTCGAATAACCGTTGAGCAGGGTGGCCAGGCCGGTGCCCTGGGTGTTGGTGACGGGGTCGTTGGTGAAGTTGCGGCCGAAGGTGATCGAGCCGCGGGTGTCGGTATTGGTGAACGGGGAGACTAGCCGCCGCACGTAGTGGAACCCGAACTTCATCTGGTGGTGGCCGCGGATCCAGTAGATGTTGTCGTCCACCTGGTAGTGGGTCTGGCGGGGATTGGCGGGCAGGAAGGCGGGGCCGCCGCTGATGCCGGTGAAGTCGGGCACGTTGATGTTCGGCAGGCCGCTGCTGAAGCTGGTGACGTTGATGCCACGGATGCCGAGCGACTCGGCCGCCCGCTTGCCGAAGTCCGACTGCACGGTGAACGGTGTGGTACGGGCGAAGCCGGTGCGGAATTCGTTGATCAGGTTGGGCCGGAAAGCGTGGGTCTCATTGAGGGCCAGGCCCTGGGCCTTGAGCCGGGTGTTTTGAAACCCGGCCACCCACGGACCGAGCTCGAACTTCTGCGCCGCTTCCGGCGGGGTGGGCAGACAGCACTGCGCCTGGCCCTGGGGCGCGTCGAGCTTGTAACTGTCGAAGCTGTACCGGGCGAAGAACGTGTCCCTTTCGCCGAACTGGTGGTCGACGCGGGTGCTGAAGGAATTGTCCACCACCACCCGGTTGCCCGTCGAGGTGAAGTTGTCGAAATTGGCCGCGGTCTGGGGCAGCGGGTAGATGCCGGCCACGTTGAGGCCCACCGGGTGGATGCGGTTGGGCGGGATGATGTTGCCGGCGAACTGGTCGCGCAGAAACTGCGGGTTGGCGGCGGTCACCGGCCGCGAAGGGTCGTAGCTCGGGTTCCGCCGCGTGGTCAGCGGATCGTAGACGCGGATGAGGGTGCCTCTGGGATCGGTGAACTGGCTGAAGTCGCCCACCCGGCTCCGGGCGGTGGGCACGGTGTTCACCCAGGTGGTTCCCTTCAACTCGCGCAGGCCGGCATAGTCGCCGAAGATGAAGGTGCGGTTGCGCCCGTCGTACAGCTTGGGCAGGTAGACCGGGCCGCCGATGGCCGCCCCGAACTGGTTGCGCTGGAAGGCGGCTTTCTTCGCCGGCGCCGGCAGCGCGAAGTAGTTGCGTGCATCCAGCGTCTCATCGCGCACGTACTCGAAGATGGTGCCGTGGACCGCGTTGGTGCCCGACTTGGTGGAGACCGAGACCACGCCGGCGCCGCGGCCGAACTCGGCCGAGTAAGTGCCGGTGAGCACCTTGAACTCCCGCACCGACTCCAGCGACGGCATCACGATTACCGTATTGAAGGTGTACTCGTTATTGTCGATGCCGTCCACCAGCCAGCCGTTGGAGTTGCCGTGGTGGCCCAGGGCGTTGAAGGTCGCGGTGCCGCGCGGGTTGAAAGTGCTGGCGCCCGAGAGGTTCTCGCCCGCCTGGCCGGGGGTGACCCCGGGTGTCAGATAGACGAGCGTGGCGAAGTTCCTGGAGTTGAGCGGCAGCTCGCGAATGACGCGCTCTTCAGTAACGTCGCCGAGTTCGGCGCTGTCGGCGCGGACCAGTGGGGCGGCCTCGGTAACGTTCACCGTTTCGGTTACCTGGCCGACCTCCAGGGTCACGTCGATGCGCGCCCGCAGGTCAACCTGGACGATGATGCCGGAGCGGACCTGTTTCTTGAAGCCGGCTTTTTCTACAGCGACGCTGTAAGTGCCGGGCACCAGGAACGGCACGTTGTACGAGCCGGTGTCGTCGGTGACCGACTGATGCGAGGTCCCTTTGTTGGTTTCGGTGATGGTGATCTGGGCGCCGGGGACAGCAGCGCCGGTGCTGTCACGCACCGTACCGAGGATCGTTCCGGTGGTGACCTGCGACAGGGCCGGAACCGCAAGCAAGAGCATCCAAACCGCACTCTTAACCACTTTGACCTCCTTATGAAGCGAGACGTTTCTATCGACCAGCATACTCCTCAGCGCCACGCCGGGGCAACACTCAATATGGAACCCGATCGGCCTTCCGTTCCCACTCCCGGAACACCGGCAGCGCCTCTTCCCGCATCATCTCGATCAGCGGGATCCGCCGCTCCGGAAACGCCCGCTGGAACTCCTCGTACAGGAAGGCGTCGTCGAAGCCTATCCGCGCGGCGTCGGCCCGCGGCAGCGCATAGTAGACCCTCGCCGCCCGCGCCCAGTAGATGGCGCCCAGGCACATCGGGCACGGCTCGCCGATGGTATAAATGTCGCAATCGCGCAATTGAAAGGCGCCCAGCGCGCGGCAGGCTTCGCGGATGGCGACCATCTCGGCGTGCGCCGTCGGGTCGTTAGTGGACGTGACCAGGTTCGTCCCGCACGCGACTACCTGGTTGTCGCGGACCACCACGGCGGCGAACGGCCCGCCGCGGCCGGCGCGCACGTTCTCCAGCGCCAGCTCGATCGCCCTGGCCATGAACGCGTTCGGCCCACTCATCCCCTACGGCTCCCACTCGAAGTATGAAGCATAGCCGCCGCCCATGTTGCGGGCCATCCACAGCCGGTACTCGCGGCTGGCGGTGCGCGTGATCTCCTTCTTCCGCGCCGGCTCGATGTTGGAGAAGACGAACAGCGCGGCGGCGCCCTCCTTGGCAGCGCCGGAGCAGACCACTTCGTCGCGGTAGTCGCCGGCGAGGTCGGCCACCATGCCGCAGCCGCCACCAAGCTCATTGGGTCCGGAACCGGGCACCGGCGTCACGCCGGAGCCGTTGAACCGCCCGAGCTGCTTGCCGTTGCTCGTCATTAGCTCGCGCACCGGGCCGCCGGTCCAGTTGACCGGCCGCCAGCCGGGCGGGAACGGATTGAGCAGGATCTTGCCCGCGGCCGCGAACAGCACCTGGTCCTGGGCGGGGTGGCCGTCGCGGTTGGTAAGCATCTCCATGCCGGGCGAGCCTTCCCAGATGTCGGACGCCCAGCCGATGTGCGCGTGCACCCAGCGCGGGTCGTCCTCGCGGTTGAGCTTCCAGATCACCTTGCCCGTTTTAGCATCGACCAGGTAGGCGCCGGCGTGCACGCTGTTCTCGACGGCGTAGTAAACCTGGCGGTCCTTGACGCCCGGCAGGATGTGCTTGACGGCCACGATGTCCGGGTGCGCGCGGTAGAGCGCCCAGCGTAGCGTGCCGTCGGGGTTCAGCAGCATGGTGCCGTTGAACACCTCGTCGCGCCCGTCGCCGTCCACGTCGGCGATATCGACGTGGTGCGAGCCGCTGCCGTTGGTCTCGCCGAAGCTCCTGTAAGTCCACAGCTTCTTCAGCCCGGCGTCGTAGGCGTCCAGGATCTCGTTTTCGTAGAGGCCGGTCTGGGTGACGATCGCCGGGGCCTTGCCGTCCAGGTACGCCACTGACATGTGAACGCGGGTGGAGGAGCGCGAGAAGTCGGACACCATCGCGGTCCACGGCGTCTTGCGGCGCACGCGCCCGCTCATGCCGTCGAGCACGGCGAGGTAGGTCTTATCGCCCTCCTGCAACCGGCAGATCACTTCCGCGCGGCGGTCGCCGTCGAGGTCATGGACCACCACCGGCACGTTGTTGGCGTTGCCGAAGCAGTGATCGTGCCGCACCAGCGGCCGGCGCCACAGGCTCCGTCCGTAGTTGGTGAACGCTTCCAGCTCCACCGGCACGCCGGGGTCGCGCGACGTTTCGCGGATGCCGTTATCCAGGCGCAGCACGGCGTCGAGCACGCCGTCGCCGTCCAGGTCGCCGAACACCGGCACGAAGCCGCCCTGCTTCACCGTCGGCTCGAAGGTGGCGATCAGGCCGCTGCGCGGGCCGCCGGGTTGCACCGCCGCCCACTCCGACGGCGGCCCTTCCTTGCCAGCCGCCACCGCGCGCACGCGGTAGTAGGTGCGGTCGGCGGCCGGCGGCTGGCGGTCCACAAAGTTGGTGGAGTCGCTGACCGGTTCGTTGGTGATGCGCTCGCCGGCGGTGTCGCGTCGCGTGGTGCGGTAAATGTGGAAGCCCGTGGCCGCTGTATCCTGCCGGAGCAACTGCCAGCCCAGGTAGACGGCGCCCCCGCCGGCCGGGGCGGCGATCAGCCGCCGCGGCTGCCGCTGGAAGCCGGTGGCGCCGGCTGGCTCGCGCACCACACGAAAGCCGAGGTCGGGGTGGCGGATGCCGGCCGAGATGCCGCCTCGCACTCCGCACCGCAAGTAATACTCGCTGCGTGCCCACGAGCCGCCCGCCACCGCGCTTTCATGCAGCAGCGGCGACTCGATGCGGTAAACGAAAGTCCTTGTGGCCGGGTCGGGGTAGGTGTCCACCATCTGCCAGACGTTGCCGGCCATGTCGTGAAGGCCCCAACCGTTTGGCGGGTAACTCTTGACGGGCTGGATATGGCGGCGCCACTCGGTGAACGCGCGGTCCCGGTTCGGGTCGTAGTTGGCTTTGCCCGCCGGGCTGTCGTTGCCCCATGGATACATGGCCTCGGGCGAGCCGGCGCGGGAGGCGTACTCGAATTCACTCGCGGTGGGCAGCCGGTAGACGCGGCCTTCTTTCTTGCTGCGCCAGGTCACGTAGGCGTTCGCGTCGGCGCGGTTGACGAAAATCACCGGCCAGTTTTCCATCCCCACCGGGATGCGGCCCCCTTCCCAGTGCTGCGGAGGTGCGTACTTGGCCTCGTCCACAAACAGCTTGTACTCGGCGTTGGTGACCGGGTGGTCGAGCATCTCGAAGTCGTCGAGCCGGAGCATGGCGGCGCCCGGGCGCAGCAGGCCGCCCTTGACCAGCACGAAGTCGGCGGCATTGGCGACGGTGAGAGTGAATACAAAGGCGAGTAGCTTGGTCATCCTCAGCCAATTGTATAAAACCGGGGACAGACGGAACCGTCCCCGGTCTTTGACGCTATAATCCGTCCATGCACCGGCGCTGGTTTCTGCGCACCGCCGCACCGGCCGCGCTGTTCTCCCAGCGCACGCTGGGCGGGCGGCGCCAGCCCGGCGCTTCTCAGGCCTTGCGGTGCTACGAAAAAGCGAACGCTTTGTTCGTGGCGAAGAAGTTCCCCGAGTGCCAGCAGGCGCTCGATGCGGCGGTTCGGCTCGACCCGAACCTGCTCCCTGCCTGGACTTTGATGGCGAAGCTGGCCATGGGCATGAACCAGTACGATCTGGCCCGGAGCAGCCTCCAGCGGGCCCTGGCGATCGACCCGGCTTCCCCCTACGCGCGCTTTCTCTCCGGATTCCTCTATCACCTCGAAAACGACTTGCAGCTCGCGCTGCCCGAGCTGGAGAAGGCGCGGCAGCTCAATCCGCGCGACGCGCGGCCGGTGCTCTACCTGGCGCTGACGCGCGAGAGCCTCGGGCAGACTGCCGAAGCCAGCGCTCTTTACGAGGAAGCCATCCGGCTGGAAGAGGCAGCGGGCAAACCCACCGCGGAACCGCTGTTGGCTTACTCGCGCCTGCTGTTCCTGCTGGGGCGCCTTAACGACTGCGGAAAGCTGGTCGACCGGGCGCTGCGCCTGGAGCCGGATTCGCGGGACGCGCACTACGAACGCGCCCGGCTCCTGTTGACACGTGGAGACGCCGCCGCAGCAGCCGCGGAGGGCGAGAAAGCGCTCCGCCTTAGCGGCGGCATCACCGACCGCCAGGTCCGCTACCTGCTGGTGCGGGCCTACCAGATGGCCGGCCAGGACCGGTCGGCGGCTGAACAGGCCGCTGCCTTGCGGGCAGCCGAAGCCAAGCAGGTGCGATAAATCACTTGACTGGTCGCCGCAGGCGTGTATAGTTAGGGAAACGGGAGGCGGAGATGACCACCTTATCGAAGAGTATTTCTCTGTTGGCGGCGGCCCTGTTGTCGGCAGGCACACTCATGGGTCAGAGCGACCGCGGCACGATCACGGGAACCGTCCTCGACCCGGCGGGCGCGGTGATTCCCAACGCCGAAGTCTCGGCGGTAAACCCGGCAACCGGTGTCGTATTCCGCACCCAGACCACGATGACGGGAAACTACACGATTCCGTCCGTTCCGGCGGGGGTGTACGACCTGACCATCCAGATGGCCGGTTTTAGCAAGTTCGAGCAGAAGGGCATCCGCGTACAGGTGGCACAGACAGCACGCATCGATGTCACCATGCAGGTGGGATCTACGACCGAGTCCGTCACCGTTACGGCCGATGCGCCGCTGCTCAAGACCGAGAATGCGGCCCAGGCCACCACCATCGGCCGCGACCAGTTGAATCAACTGCCGATCAACTTCGCCATCGGCGCCGGCGCCGTGCGCAACCCGCTGAGCTTCCTCCAGTTGACGCCGGGCGCCAGCATCATGGGGTGGAATACGATCAAGATCAACGGCGCCCCTACGGGCACCTTCAAGATCATCTTCGAAGGCCAGGACTCGACCAGCGCCTTGGACGGGCGCGTGTCCGACGAGTCGCAGCCCTCGGTCGAGGCCATCGAGGAATTCACGCTCCAGGTGAGCAACTACGGGGCGGAATTCGGCCAGGTGGGCGGCGGCTTGTTCAACTTCACCTCGCGGTCCGGCACCAACGAGTTTCACGGCGCCGTCTACGACTACTTCGCCCACGAGTCCCTGGGGGCCGCGCAGTCCTTCAGCAATGTGCGCCCGCCCTTGCGCCGGCACGATATGGGAGCTTCAATCGGCGGGCCCGTGATCCTGCCCAAGATCTACAACGGGCGGCAGAAGACCTTCTTCTTTTTCAATTTCGAGATGTTCCGCGACATCCAGAAGAAGTTTGACGCCTACGCCACCGTCCCGACCGAGGCCTACCGCAACGGCGACTTCAAGGCCGCGCTCACCGGGCGCAACCTGGGAGCCGACGGCCTGGGCCGGGCGATTCTGGAGAACGTCATCTACGATCCGAGCACCAACCGCACGGTCGGAGGCCGCATTTACCGCGATCCGTTCCCCAACAACACCATTCCCAAGGCGAACATGGACCCGGTGGCGCTGAAGATCCAGGGCCTCTTCCCTGCGCCTTTCAACAGCGCGCTGATCAACAACTACGAGAGGCGCTACCAATACCGGAAGATCCAGGACATTCCCAGCGTCAAGATCGACCACAACTTCGGCGACGCATCCAAGCTGGCGGTCTATTACTCGCGCATGCGCACCGACAAGGACAACGGCCACGACGGTTTGCCCGATCCGATCTCGGCGCGGCGCGATCACTACATCCGCAGCCACACCATCCGGCTGAACTACGATCGGTCGCTGACCACCCGTTTGCTGCTGCACTTCGGCGTTGGATACCAGCGCTACCACAACCCGGACTCCTCGCCGCCGGTCAATACCGAGTACGATGCCGCCGGTCAGCTCGGCTTGAAGGGCGCCTTCGGATTGGGCTACCCGCGCATCACCGGTCTCAACTCCTCCTGGGGCGGCATGATCGACAACGGCCCCACCAACCGCACCCTCTATCTTCAGGACAAGGGCACCGGCGTGGCCAGCATGAGCTTCGTCAGCGGCAATCACTCTTACAAGGCCGGCGCCGAATGGCGGCTGGACACCTTCACCAACCGCAGTACCGCCGGCGTGCCGGGCAACTACGGGTTCGCCGCGGCGCAGACCGGCCTGCCGGCGCTTCAAGGCGTCGCGCTGCCGGGCGGCGGGGTGGGATTCCCCTATGCGAGCTTCCTGCTGGGCATGACCAACAGCGCCAGCGTCTCCAATCCGGCCGATCCGCAGTACCGCCGCAAGTCCTGGGGCTTCTTCGCCCAGGACACCTGGAAGCTCACACGCAAACTGACGCTGGACTACGGGCTGCGCTACGACTGGCAGCCCGCGCCGTGGGAGTTGAACTATCGCATGGCCATGTTCTCGCCCGACGTGAAGAACCCGTCCGCCGGCGGGCTGCTGGGCGGCACGCTCTACGCCGGAAAGGGTCCTGGCCGCTGCAACTGCGACTTCATCCGCACCTACCCCTATGCGCTCGGCCCGCGCCTGGGCGTCGCCTACCAGTGGAATCCCAAGACTGTTTTCCGCGCCGGCTTCGCCATCTCCTACGGACAGGCCACCCAGTTCAATTACATAGGGGGCGGAAACTCGCTGGGCATGGGCTTCAACAGCATCGGCTTCGGAACGCCCGCTTTTGGCGAGGAGGCCCTGTTGTTAAAGAACGGCATGGTGTATAACGTAGCCAATCTGTTGGCGGCCAGCTACGACCCCGGCATCCGGCCCTCCCCAGGCCAAACCAACTCGCCGCCCGCCAACATTGACCGCAACGGCGGCCGGCCGCCCCGCATCGCCAACTGGAACATCGGCTTCCAGCGGGAGATCACGCGCGACCTGTCGGTCGAGGCGGCCTACGTGGGCAACCGGGGTGTGTGGTTCAAGGCCCACGCGCTGGTGGACTACAACGCGGTTTCGGAGGACCGCCTGAAGTCCTTCGGCTTCGACATCCACAAGGCTGCGGACCGCACCCTGTTGACCTCTCGCATGGATTCGCCCGCCGTGATCGCGGCCGGGTTCAAAGCGCCCTACCCCGGGTTCCCCATGTCGTCCACGCTTGCCCAGGCGTTGCGTCCCTATCCGCAGTTTGGCGGTCTGGGCACCCTGTGGGCCCCGCTGGGCAACAACTGGTACGACTCGCTCCAGGTGAAGGTCACCAAGCGCTACTCGCAGGGCCTGGACTTCACCGTCGCCTATACCTGGTCCAAGACCCTCACCACGGTGGAGGACCACGGGGGCGGCACGGTGCCCATGAACGACATCTTCAACCGGCGCAACCAGAAGACGTTCTCCTCGGGCGACCAGCCGCACATGTTCGTTGTCGGGTTCAACTACCAGTTGACCAAGCTCGGCGCAAATCCCTGGGTGCGTCGAATCGTGCAGGGCTGGACGCTGGGCGGCATTCTCCGCTACACCAGCGGCTACCCGATCCGAATCCCGGGTTCCAACAACGCTCTCAGCTCCTTGCTGATGCGCGGGACGTTCGCCAACCGCGTGCCGGGCGAGCCGCTGTTCCTGAAAGACCTCAACTGCCACTGCTTCGATCCCAACAAGGAGTTCGTACTGAATCCCAAGGCTTGGTCCGACCCGGCGCAGGGCGAGTGGGGCTACTCGGCGGTGTACTACAACGACTACCGCACGCAACGCCGGCCCAGCGAGCAGCTCAGCCTGGGACGCATCTTCCGCATCACCGAGCGCATGCAGGTCTCTATCCGGGCCGAGTTCTTCAACGTGTTCAACCGGACCTACATGGTCGATCCGGATAGCGGCAATTTCCAGGCCACGCAGACTATCGGCGCCAACGGCAAGGTCATTTCGGGGTTTGGTCGCATCAACACCGGCGCCACCACCACCCAGGACTTCATGCCGCGCAGCGGCCAGATCGTGGCCCGGTTCGTCTTCTGAAGTGGGACAAGCTTCAGCTTGTCTTCTCTTGCTGGCCGCCGCCGCCGCTGCCCAGATTCGCTTCGAAGACATCGCGCCGAAAGCCGGCTTGAAGTTCCAGTTGCGCAACGGCGCCGAGGGCCGTTATCGCCAGCCCGAGCTGATGGTGGCCGGCGTGGCCGCCTTTGACTTCAACAACGACGGCTGCACCGACGTCTATTTCGCCAACGGCGCGGCGCTGCCTTCGCTTCGCAAGACTACGCCGGAGTTCCACAACCGCCTTTTTCGCAACAACTGCGACCTCACCTTCAACGACGTCACCGAGCGGGCTGGCGTGGACGGCGAAGGGTACGCGATGGCGGTGGCGGCGGCTGACTACGATAACGACGGTTTTACCGACATCTTCGTCTGCGGCGTGAACCGCAATATCCTCTACCGCAACCTCGGCGACGGGCGGTTCGCCGACGTGAGCGAGCGGGCGCGCCTGGCCGGAAGCGGGATGTGGGCCGTCTCGGCCGGCTGGTTCGACTACGACAACGACGGCCGGCTGGACCTGTTCATCTCGAACTATGTCGCCTGGAACCCGGCCACCGAGCCCCGGTGCGGCCCGCCCGACAATCCGATTTACTGTCATCCCGACACCTACCCGGGCCTCCCTAACCAGCTCTTTCGCAACAACGGCGACGGGACGTTCAGCGACGTGTCGCAAACCTCCGGCGTCGCCAGGCACACCGGCAAGGGGATGGGTGTGGCGTTTGCCGACTTCGACCAGGACGGCTTTACCGACGTCTACGTCGCCAACGACTCGGTCCGCAGCTTCCTGTTCCGCAACCAGGGCAACGGCACGTTCCGCGAACTGGGCCTGGAGGCGGGCGTCGCGCTGCGCGAGGACGGCGCCGCCATCGCCGGCATGGGGGCCGACTTCCGCGATTTCGACAACGACGGCCTGCCGGACCTGATCGTCTCAGGCATGATCAACGACACGTTCCTGCTCTTCCGCAACCTGGGCCGGCGGTTCCTGTTCGAGGACTACGGGCAGCGGTCCGGCCTGCTGATGGGCACGCGCCAGTTGACCGGCTGGAGCCTGGGGATGTACGACCTGGACAACGACGGTTGGAAGGATCTGTTCTTCGCCCTCTCGCACTTCCCCAACCTGGAGCGCTTCATCGGGCGGCCGACCGCGCTTCCCAACAAGGTCTTCCGCAACCTCGGTGGCCGTCGCTTCGAGGACGTCTCGGCCGGCGCCGGCGAGGACTTCCAGCGCGCCGCCATGCATCACGGGGCCGCCTTCGCCGATTTCGACAACGATGGCCGTGTTGATGTAGTGGTCTCGGCGCTGAACGGCCCGGCGAAGCTCTACCGCAACGTCACGGCGGATGGTCGCCACTGGCTGGCTCTGAAGCTCCGCGGCCGCCAGAGCAACCGCCAGGGCCTGGGCGCGGTGGTGCGCGCGACCCTGCCGGACGGACGCACCCTCCACAACCACGCGACCACCAGTGTGGGCTACGCCTGCTCGAGCGAGCCGCTGGTCCGCTTCGGGCTCGGGCCGCACGCCCAAGTCAAGAGGGTTGAAATCCGCTGGCCCGGCGGCGGCGTGCAAGAGCTGGTCAACGTCAGGGCCGACCTGGTGGTGGAGGTGGAAGAGGCTGCGACTGACACGGCTGCCAACAGAGATCCCCGCCCCCGATCACCTTCGGCGTCGCTGCCGTTGCGGCCGCGATCGGATCGGTGGCCCCAACGGGGTTGCTCGTGGGTACTGCCAGTCCCGTTCCTCTACCCTTTGATTCCAGAAGCGAAACCCCGGTTCCGCGCGACAACGAGGTCTCGTTTGCATTGAAACGAAGGGGCGGATAATGGCGATTCGGGGAGTTCCCGGCGGCGCCGCGTTACAGGAAGGCTCGATCCAGAGGGACGACGAACTGGATGCCGGGTACGACCTTGCGGCTGAGGCGGTCGTCGTTAGTAATGAACAGGTCACAGGAGGCGCTGGCCGCGCAAGCCAACTGAATCGCATCTGGGGCCCGGATGCTCTTATCGTGGCGGAGCCGGGCGTAAATGCGCGCGCAATTCCGGTCAAACGGAATCAGCAGCACGGCGGCTGATGTGAGGGCCTCCTCGTATTTGGCGACCAGGTCCGGTCGTGCCGCCTCGGTGGGCTTCACCAGGACTTCACCCAGGGTGAGCGTGGAAGTGCAAAGCTGGTCTCCCCGTTCCCGCATGCGCTGGCGGAGCATCGCTACGCTGTGTGCCGCTTCGCCACGGCCCTCCAGCAGGTAGATGAACAGGTTGGTGTCCCAGAAGATCCGGCTCATTCCCAGCCCTCCCGCAGACGCCGAACATATTCATCGGGGCTTTCGCCAGCCCAGATCTCGCTGCCCAGGCCCAGCAGGCCCAGGATTGGATCCGGAGAAGTCCGCTGATCCGAGGCAGCCATGGCGAACTCGTTTTCGTACCAGTCCAGGAGAAAGTGATACCGTGGCGGGATCTGGTCTCGGCGCGGAATGATCTTCCCTTTGCGGAGGGGGTGGGCCGGGTCGCCGGGCCGGTACAATCGTCTGATACCCCTCCCCGTGGCGTACAGCATGCGGTGGTGGGACGGGTTCGGCTCCTTGTTCGCCACAGCGTGATAGGAGATGTGATTCTTGACACCGGGAGACACCTCGGTGCTCCAGGTCTCCTTCCTGGCACGGTCAGTGATTTCCTCAATCGAGAAGTCCTGGCGCTCCGGATGCTCACGGTGCAGCAAGGCCGTCGCGATCCAGGCTTGGTCTGCCACTCGAATACCGGCGGGATTCCGTGGTGCCGCTTCGAGAAGGTCCACAGAGTGACCATTCATGATTCAATGATAGCAATGATTATTCATAATGTCAATCATAGATCTATTATGTGCCTCCAGCATCGACCCCGCCGGCCCCCAATCCTGGAACCTTTCAACATCGCCGATGCTTAAGAACTGGCTCGAGTGCATCCACACACGCCAGAGGACCATCGCCAACCACGCCTTCCGCACCGGCTCGCGGGTGACGCGGGACAACAAGTGGAACCTGCCCGGCTGGCCTCAGCGCGGGGCAGAGTGACCGTTTGCTGTGCCAGTGACGCGGCGCCGGTGCGCGCAGCGCGAAGCCACGGCGGGTAGCCGCTCAGAAGGTAAAGCGCAGCGACGCCTGCATCACCCGGGCGCTGCGGGCCGAGGTGATCTGCCCGAAGCGCGCGTTGACCTGGTTGCCCTGCGGGTCGAAGCGGGCAGTGTTGTCGCAGCCCGAGAACTGAGTATGGTTGAAGGCGTTGTACATCTCCCAGCGGAACTGAAAGTGGCGCTGCTCGCTGCCGACCGGCATGTTCTTGACCAGCGAGAGGTCCCAGTTGTTGTGGCCGGGACCGCGGATGACGTCCTTCGGCGCGTTGCCGGCGTCACCCCGTGCCGGGCGGGCAAACACGCTGGTATCGAACCACCGGTCGAAGCTGCGCTGGCCGCGAGGCAGCGGAGCTTTACCGGTGACCACAATGCGCGTGCCGTCGCCGCCGCCGTTGAGGTCCGCCCCGTCGGTGGTGCCGAAACCGACGCCCATCGGCTGGCCGCTGACCAAGGCCGTAATGCCGGAGATCTGCCAGTTGTCCAGCGCGTAGCGGATGAGCGGGTTGGGCAACAGCTTGCTCGCCTTCGGCAGGTCCCACATGTAGTTGATCACCATGCTGTGCGTCTGGTCCGAACCGGACTTGCCGTAACTCCACACGCGCAGCGGCCGGTACATGGGGATGCCCGAGTAGTCCATCAGTTTCGAGTAGGTGTAGGCGACGCCGAACTGGAAGCCCCTGGTGAACCGCCGGTTCAGCGAGGTCCACAGCGAATGGTAGTTGGACGAGTAGGCGTTCTCGGCGTAAGTAATGCCGGCGTACCCCGGCAGCGGCCGCAGGAAGTCGTCGGGCAGCGGCCGGGCCGGGTTGGTCGGATCGGCGTTCTCGGGGAGGAACCGGGCGCCGTACGGCAGGGTGTTCAGGTTCTTGGTTTGATGCAGCCGGCGGGCCAGCGTCCCGACATAGGAGACGTCAAGCAGGGTCGCGAAGCCGATGTCCTGCTGAACGCCGAACGTCAGGTTGTATATGGCCGGCGTCTTGTTGTCTTTGTGGAAACTGTTCGTTCCGCTCGGAAACAGAACGCCCGCGCTCTGGAGGAAGGTGTCGAGGTTGCCGTAGTAGGTGATGGGGGTGAACACGGCCGGCGGGTTCTTCGTGGACGCGCTCCACCTACTGACCCGCAGGTTATAAAGGATCGCGGCGCCCGCCCGGATGGCGGTCTTGCCGTGGCCAAACGGATCGTAGGCGATGCCCAGGCGCGGCCCGAGCTCCACGGGCTGCTGGTTGACCCAGCCGCGCGGGTAGGTCTTGTCGCCGGACAACACCCCGCCCGGCGCGGGATCGCCGCTGCCCGGAACGAAAGCTCCGATCATCACCGCCGGTACGAATTCACCGGTGAGCGGGTTCTGCCCCATCCGCCGGCGGCTGGGATCGAACGCGGGGCGGTAGAACACCGGCGCCTTCTTCGCGTCGTACCGGTCCAGCGCAAACAGCGCCTGCTGCTCGTTGTACCTCGCGTACATGTTGTTGTACCAACTGAAACGCAGGCCGTACTCGAGCGTCAGCTTGCGGGTCACCTTCCAGCTATCCTGGGCGAACCACTCCACGAAGCCTTGCCGCATGTTCGCGCCGTAGCGGCTGGTGGCCTCCCGGTAGTTGGAGAAGTTGCCGAGCAGCGCGTTGGACCAGGCCCAGTTGGAATCGAGCGGGTTGTTGGTGTCGCGCCCGAAGGCGAAGGTGCCGCTGAAGATGCTCTGCTCGCCCTCGTAGTTCCTGATCCTGCTGATGGCGATGCCCGCCTTCAGCGTGTGGCTGTTGCGCACGATGGTCAGGTTGTCGTTGAAGGTGAAGGTGGTGTCCGCGCCTCCCGTAAGGAAGCGGTCATCGTAACTGATGTCGGCGCTGCTCGGAACTCCGCCGAAGGAGACCCGCGGGATAATGCCCTGGGCGTTGATCTCCGGGCGCCACTGGCCGGCCAGGAAACCGGTTTTGGTCCTGAGCACCTTGTCCAGCGGGTCGAGCGCGAACCACAACTCCCGGTTGTGGCGCCCGCCGCCGGTGAACTCGTTCACGATGGTGGGGCTGAAGACGCGCGTATAACTAAGAGTCAGCCCGTCCTCCGTGAAGCAATAGCATTGCTTGAACAGCCCCCAGGCCGAGGCGCCGCCGGCGACGTTGTAACCCATCATATCGGCGAACCACTTCGAGCCGCGGACGGTGAAGCGGTCGTTCTGCGAAGGCACGAAATCGACCTTGAACAGGTGGGTCCGCTTGGGATGGTTGATGCTCTCCTGGAACAGGTAGTTGTAGTTGCCCTTGCTCACGTTCCGGTCCAGGAAGTTCGGCAGCGGCAGGATGTTCAGCAGCGCCAGGCCGTTCTTGTTAATGCGGCTGGCGGGAATCCGGTTTCCGGCAAACGGTTGTCTGGTGAGCGGATCGGTGATGGGCACCAGCCTTCCGCTGACGTCGAGCGTCTGGGAGAAATCGCCGGCGCGCTCCAGCGCCGTCGGCGTGGTCACCTGCTGCAGGCCGCGAGGATCCTTGATCTTCCAGTCCTCCAGCGAAAAGAAGCCGAACAGCCAGTTCCTGTTCCGGTTGAACTTGCCGGGGATATAGAGCGGCCCGCCGATGGTGAAGCCCGCGGTGTTGTAACGGTACTTCGCCTTCGGGACGTTGTTGAGGTTGTTGAAAAAGGTGTTGGCGTTGAACATCTCGTGCCGCTTGTACCAGTAACCGCCGCCGTGGAATTCGCGCGAGCCCGATTTGGTCACGATGTTGATGACCGCCCCGCCGTTGCCGGCGTACTCGGCCTGGTAGTTGTTCAGCAGCGCCTTGACCTCGCCGATCGCATCCATGCTGAGGGGCGCGGAAAAGACATTGGGCGTTCCAATGTCGTTGCTGAGCAGGCCGTCCAGCGTCATGTTGTTGGTGCGGTTGGGAGCGCCGCCGATGGCCGGCGTGTCGGTGCCGTAGGAGCCGCCCAACGCGACGGGGTCGGTGCCGTAGGTCACGCCGGGCAGCAGCCGCAGCAGCGAGACCACATCCCGCCCGCGGGTCATCATGGACGTCATCTGGTCGGGCGTGAGCATCGCCGACTGCGCGGCGTTGGTCGTCTGCACCGCCGAACCCTGAGCGACGACGGTGACCGTTTCCGTCAGCGCCCCAAGGCTGAGCTGGATTTCGCCCAGCGAGAGGCGTTCATTGGCGCTCAGCGCCATCCCGGTGCGCTGGAACGCCTTGAACCCGGTGGCCTCCACCCGGACCGAATACGCGCCGGGCGGGATGGCCGGCAAGGTGAACGCGCCCGTCTCGTTCGTAGTTGCGGTTCGGGTCTCCCCGGTCCGTTCGTTGGTCAGGCTTAGTGTAGCGCCCGGAATGAACTGGCCCGAGGGATCCGTGACGGCGCCGGTGATGGTGCCGGTCACGGTTTGTGACAGGGCCTGGGCGGCGAATAGTACGGCGAGCGCCAGGCGAACGAAAGCGCTGCGATTTCCTCTGCTCCACATTGCGATATCTCCCCTTTACACCAGACTGTGATTCGAGTCGTTCCAGGACTGCCACTGCACCTGGACAGGAAGATTATACGCCTAATCTTTTCGCCTGGAGATCCGGCCCCTGTCAGAAGGGCCAAAGGTGACCTGGGCCTCCCTTGTACCAAAATTGGTACACTGGGGGCATGGCGGAAGAGCCGAAGCTTCGCGTCAGATTCTACCGGGAAGGCAGCGGGCGGGAACCGGTGCGGGAGTGGCTCAAGAGCTTGCCACAAGCGGAGCGGAGATCCATCGGCGCGGACATTATGACAGTGCAATTCCGATGGCCTGTCGGCCTGCCGTGGGTCCGGGCCCTTGGGCACGGTCTCTGGGAGGTGAGGAGCCGCCTCGAAAACAGGATCGCCCGCGTGATCTTCGTCGTGGTAGGTGGAGAGATGATCTTGGTGCACGGGTTCATCAAGAAGACCCAGCGAATCCCGCCGGCCGACTTGAACCTGGCGAAGCGGAGGGTCGCGAAGCTGAAGGAGGCGCGATGAACAAGAACATTGGTTCGGACTTTGACGATTTCCTGCGAGAGCAAGGGATACTGGAAGATGTCGAAGCGCTCGCCGTGAAGCGGCTGCTCGCGCATGAACTCCGGCAGGCCCTGGCAACGGAGCGCATCTCAAAGACCGAATTGGCGGCGCGAATGGGCACCAGCCGCTCCCAACTCGAACGCCTCCTTGATCCGGAGAACGAGTCGGTCACCCTGGCGACACTGGCGAAGGCCGCCGCCGCCCTTGGCAAACGCCTGCGGATCTCACTCGAGCCAAGGAAAGCGGCCTGACGGAAGTCCTGAAGGCTGCGCCGCGGTCGAGCGGCTACGGGCGTGTGAGCGGCCGGCTCAGAGCCGCTTCACGTAGGCGTAGTAGGCGCCGCAGAGGTCCTGGCCGGCGGCGTCCTGGAACCAGCCGTGCAGTTGCGTCCTGGCGCCGCCCTTCAACTTCACGCGGAAAAGGGCCGCGCGGGCGCCGGCGCCGGTCTTCATTGACAACTCCTGCCCCGCGATGGCCAGCCGGGCGGCGGTGATCGGCACGGCCTTGCCGGCCTGCAAACGGCCCGCGGTCATCTTCTGCTCCGGGCGGCCCGCCGTAAGCGGCAGGTCCTGTTCGGCCGGCCAGCGCGACAGCGCGATTTCATACTCGCCGTCCCGCTCCACCAGCACGTTCCATGGGGCGCCGCGGGGACCGCCCGCCGCCTCGGAGACCTGCCGGAAATTGTCGCAGTAGACCTCCTGCCAGTCCGAGCTGGAAAGGCTGACCGGGTTCTCGTGTGCGGACCCGATGCTGATCGGGCAGAAGTCGCCGAGCCCCGGCTCGACGCCCGCCCACCATGCTTCGTAGTGGTCGCGCATCTTCCCGGCTACCTCGGCGTGGCCGGCGGCGACATCGTTCTCCTGCCCCGGATCGGTCTTGAGGTCGTAGAGTTCCTTGCCGTACACCAGCCGCCACTTGCCCCAGATCACGCAGGCGTCCCACTTCTTCAGGATCTGCCCGTACTGCACGACCAGCATCCGGTCGGGCAGCGAACGCGCCGATCCCTTCAGAAGACCGGCCAGGCTTCGCCCATCGAACCGGGCGCCTGACGGAGCCCGCAGCGCGCACAGCTCGATCAAGGTCGGCAGGATGTCCTGCATCTCGGCGGGCACGTCGATGTCGCCGGGCGCGCGCAGCCCGCCCGCCGGCCAGCGCACAAAGCACGGCACGCGGTGGCCGCCCTCGTAGATCTGGGTCTTGCGGCCGCGCATGCCGGCGTTGTGAACCTGGAATCCGCCGGTGGCGCCGTTGTCGGTCATGAAGACCACGATCGTGTCGTCGCGCAGCCCGGTCTCCTGGAGGAACGCCTCCAGCTTGCCGAGGTTCTCGTCGAGGTTGGCGATCATGCCGAAGAAATCGGCCGGCAGCTTCGGCTTGCGGTAAGGCGCGGAGTACTTCTCGGCCACCCAGGCGGGGCCGTGCGGCGTGTTGGTCGGCAGGTAGCAGAAGAACGGCTCCCGCTTCGCGCGGCGTTCGCGCATCCAGCTCATCGCCTCGCGGAACCAGAAGTCGGTGCAGTAACCGTCAAAACGCCTGGTGACTCCTTTGTCCCGGTAGCGGCCGTTGAAATAGTCGTTGTCGAATTCCGGCGCCGAGGAGAGGCCCCAGCCGAGGAAGTACTTCGCTTCCTGGAAGCCGCGCTCCATCGGCCGGTACGGGTAGTTGTCTCCGAGGTGCCATTTGCCGAAGATGCCGGTGCGATACCCGCCGGAGACGAAGACGTCGGCCATGGTGGGCAGGTCGCGCCGGAGCACCGCCCGGCCCGCGGTGACCGAGGTGGCGCGGTTGCGCAGCGCGTCCAGCCCGCTCATGAGCTGGCCGCGCGTCGGCGTGCACATCGGCGCCGAGTGAAAATCGGTGAAGCGGACGCTCTCGCCGTGCAGGCGGTCCATGTTGGGCGTCTTGAGCACCGGGTTGCCGTGACAGGCGAAGTCCCCGTACCCCTGGTCGTCGGTGAGGATCACGAGGACGTTGGGTTTCGCCGCCGGCGCCGCCCCGCCCGCCAGCGTGGCCCCGCCCGCCAGCTTCAGGAAATCGCGCCGATCACGTTTCGCCATGGGGACGTTATAGCACACCGCCCCCAGTCCCACCACGGAATGTGAGAAGCTGTGGACCATGAGAACCAGGACACTCGTTTCATTGCTCGTTGTTTGTTTCCTATCGACCGGCGCCTATGGAGCCGGTTGGGTGAAGCTGTTCGACGGCAAGACGCTCAACGGCTGGGCCGTCCACAGCGGCAAGGCCACCTACGCGGTGGAGAAGGGCGTGATCCTCGGCACCGCCGTGCTCGGCAGCCCGAACACGTTCCTGTGCACCGAGAAGGAGTACGGCGATTTCATCCTCGAATTCGAGGTGCAAGTGGACCCCGAGCTGAATTCCGGCGTGCAGGTGCGGAGCGAGATCCCCAAGGAAGCGACGGTGCTGAAGTTCGAGGACCGGGGCAAGCCGGTCGAACGCAAGGCGCCGGCCGACCGCGTCTACGGCTACCAGGTGGAGATCGCGGCCCGGCAGAGCGGCAACTCGGGCAACGTTTACGACGAGGCCCGCCGCGCCCGCTTCCTGGACGATCTCGCCAACCGGCCCGCCGCCCGCGCCGCCTTCAAGGACGGCAAGTGGAACAAGTACCGCGTGGAGTGCAGGGGCGATTCGATCAGGACCTGGGTGAACGGCGTCCCGGCCGCCGATTTCAAGGACTCGATGACCGCGCGCGGCATCATCGGCCTCCAGGTGCACTCGGTCCCCAAGGACAAGTTCAAGCCCTACCAGGTGCGCTGGCGCAAGCTGCGGATACAGGAATTGAAGTGACGGTATAATCTTCTTATGAGCTCAGTGGTGGCGCTGGTGAGTTTCGACCCCGAGCGCTTGAAACAAAAGCAGGCAGAATTGTTTTCGATCCTCGGAGGGCTGGAGCGGGTGATCGTGGCCTATTCCGGCGGGACCGATTCCGCCTACCTGGCCTGGGCGGCGCACCGGGCGCTGGGCGAGGACGCGGTCGCCATTACCGCCGACTCCGCCTCCATTCCCGAGTCGCACAAGCGCGACGCCGAGGCGCTGGCCCGCACCTTCGGTTTCCGCCACGAGTACATCGAGACGCGCGAGTTCGACAATCCCGACTACGTCCAGAACAGCCCCGACCGCTGCTTCCACTGCAAGGACGAGCTGTTCACGCGGTTGGAGGAAGTCGGGCGCGCCCGCGGCATCGCGCACATCATTTACGGCGTGAACGTGGACGACCTGGGCGACTATCGTCCGGGGCAGAGCGCGGCCAAAATCCACGAGGTCCGGGCGCCGCTGGTGGAGGCGGGGCTGCGCAAGGCGGAGATCCGCGAGCTGTCGCGCATGGCCGGGCTGCCCACCTGGGACCGCCCCGCGTCGGCCTGCCTCAGCTCGCGCGTGCCCTACGGCACGCCGGTCACGGTCGAGACCATCAAGACGATCGAGCAGGGCGAGGAGGCCATACGGGCGCTCGGCTTCCGCCAGTTCCGCGTGCGCTTCCACGGCGAGCTGGTGCGCCTCGAGATCGCTCGCGACGAAATGGAGACGGCGCTCACGCCCGAGATGGCGCGCCGCTTCACCGCGATCTTCAAGCCGCTCGGCTTCCACTACGTGACGCTGGACCTGGAGGGCTACCGCCAGGGGGCGATGAACGAAACGCTCAACCTGAAGAAGCCGGCGGGCGCGTAGCGCGGCGCCGGACCGCTTCCTTCGGTCGCGGCTCAGCAGACCGGCTGCGCTACCGAGCCGCGACCAAAGGGAGCGGTCAATCCGCTCGCTCCGTCATCGTCTCCGGGTCCCAGCCGACCACGCGCTGCTCGAAGTAGCTGGTGTTGGCCGCGAGCGCCGGGCCGGCGGCGCGGAAGCCGAAGACGGCGTCCTCCAGCACCGGCCGGCGGCTGCGCACCGCCGCCCAGAAGACCTTGTGGTGCTCGACGTGCGCGTCGTAGCCGGGCGGCGGGACAAACGTATCTTGTTCGAGCGGCCGGATGCGGTCCACCGTCGGCGCCTGGGGCGGGTACTTCTTGCGGTACTCCTTCAGGAACTGCTCCTGCACCGCGTTCGGGAACGTCCCGATGGTGTAGCCGGGATCGGTTTCGAGCGGCGTCTTGGCCAGAATTACTGACGGCCCGGCCATGATCGTGCCCTCGCTGCCGACAAAGCGGAAGCCGAACTGCTCCTGGGCCACGCTGCTCTTGAAGTTCACCCTCAGCGCGACGTTGAAGCCGGGGTGGCGGCTGGTGGCCGGGTAGTCGAGCAGCGCCAGCATGACGTCGGGCACGTCGCGCCCGTCCTTCCAGTAGCGCAGGCCGCCGGTGGCCAACACGCGCGACGGCCCCAGCGCTCCGGTGGCCACGTGCAGCCCGGAGAAGAGGTGAACGAACAGGTCGCCGCCGACGCCGGTGCCGTAGTCGCGGTAGTTGCGCCAGCGGAACAGCCGGATGGGCTCGAAGGGACGCTTGGGCGCGTCGCCGAGGAAGCGGTCCCAATCGATGCTCTCCGGCGAGGCGTCGGGCGGGATCGAATACTGCCAGGCGCCGATGGCGGTGTTGCGGTCGAGCCAGGCTTCCACCATGTTCAGCTCGCCGATTGCCCCTGCCTGGATCAGCTCCCGCACCTTCTGGTAAATGATCGAGGTGACGTACTGGCTGCCGACCTGGAGGAGACGGCCCGTCTTCTGCTGCGCCGCGATCACCGGCTTGCCCTGCTCGACCTTCTGCACCATCGGCTTTTCGCAGTAGACGTCTTTGCCGGCTTCCAGCGCATCGATTGCCTGGCGGGCGTGCCAGTGGTCCGGGGTGGCAATGATGACCGCATCGACGTCCTTGCGGGCGAGAATCTCGCGGTAGTCGCGCGTGGTGAACAGGCCATTGCCCCAGAGTTCCCTGGCGCGCGCCAGGCGCCCGTCGTAGACGTCGGCCGCCGCCACCAGCTTCAGGCCGGGAATCGACAGCGCCATGCGCGTGTCGCCCATGCCCATGCCGCCGGCGCCGATGAGGGCGATCTGGATCTGGTCGTTGGCCGCAAGCCGTGCCGGTGGAGCGGCCAGAGCCGCGGTCGAAGCGGCCTGCAAGAAGCTGCGTCGGGTTGAAGGCATAAGTCTTACTCCTTTCGTTTGACGCGCCGCCTGTCCGCCGTGAGGCGGACCGCCGCGCGGTTAGCGCGCCAGCCGCGTTTCCATCAGTTCGGTGCGGCTGCCGTCGGGATCGAACATGTTGTTCAGCCACCGGTTGTTCCGCCCCACGCGCGGGCGGAATCGTTCCTCGTCCGGCAGGCCCTGCGCCACGGCCTGCTTGTATGCGGCCTGGATGTCCGGCACCGCCAGGCAGATGTGCTGCATCGAGCCGAG
>JBBTDS010000298.1:0-9536 GCA_038060875.1 Acidobacteriota bacterium
ATCGCGCCGCTGCTCGCCTCGGCCGGCACCAACATCAAGATCATGGAGGCGATGGCGATGGGCAAGGCGATCGTAAGCACGCCGGCCGGCATTAACGGTCTCGACCTGGCGCCTGGCAGCGACGTGCTGGTGGCCGAAACAGCAGAGGAATTCGCCGCCGCTATTCGCGATCTGCTCGCGAACCCGGAGAAGCGCCGCGCGCTAGGCCGCGCCGCCCGCGCCACCGCCGAGCGCGACTACGACTGGAACGCGATCGCGCGCCGGCAGCGGGAGCTGTACGGCTCGCTCCACCCGGAATCCGCGGCGCGATACAATGCCCATGGTCCGGGGAGGGCAGCGGCTTCGTCCAACTGATTTCTAGCCCACCGGTTGCGGGGCGCAGGCTTTCCTGGCGCTCCTCTGGCGCTGAGCACCGCAACCGGGATGCTAAGCACCTTCTGAGGTAGCCCTCGGGCGGGGAGGGAGAATCAAGGGACATGGGACCGTTTCTTCGGTGGGATCCCGTGAAGGCTCGCTTGAATCTGCGGAAGCACGGCGTCACCTTCGGAGAGGCGGCGTCGGTGTTTCGATACGTCTTCTCCGTCACCATCAGCGACCCGCTCCATTCAATCGAGGAAAGTAGATTCGTGACCATTGGACGGTCACATCGAGATCGAACCCTGGTCGTGGTACATTCGGAAGTCGGGGAGGCGATTCGAATCATTAGCGCGAGACTCGCAACCCGACGTGAACGGAGAGAGCATGAGGAAAGTACGCCCTAGGCCCGAACCCGACGAGATGCTGCCGGAGTACGACTTTTCCGCTGGCGTCCGCGGGAAATACGCGAGTCGGTTTCGAAAGGACACGATCATGGTAGTCCTTGACCCCGATGTCGCCGAAGTATTCCCCGATCCGAGCTCGGTAAACAAAGCTCTTCGGGCGCTCGGCGACATTATTCGCGACCGCGCTCCGAAGATTGGTGGTCGGCGTTCCGCTGGCTGAGGGCTAACCTGCCGCTGCGGGCGGCGGCCAACAGCCGGCCGCGCCTGAGCGCTCAAGTCGTTACACATACGGAGATGGCGGGCGAGGAAGCTTCAGGCCGGAGGCTCCAAGGGCCGGAGCGATATTTGGAGGGCGTGGAGCTTGCGTGGCGGGAATACCGGCGATACCCGCCCAATCCCGATTGGGACCACGACCACTGCGAATTCTGTTGGGCGACGTTCATGGTGGAGGACCTTCCGGACGTTCTTCACGCGGGTTACTGCGCGCTGGATGAATACCGCTGGAACTCCCAGCAATGGTTTGAGAGCTTCCGCGAACGCTTCGGCTGGAGAGTCGTGGACCGTGAGTGAGCGCTCGCGGAGCGGTGAAGCAGCCCATCCGGAGGTACGGGAGCGAAGCGCTGGGGTCGTCACGCCGCTGAAGCTGCCAGGGAACAGCAGTAGAATGAGGTGTGGTTGCCTGGCATCGGTTCACGCCGTCGAACTTCGAGTACGATACAACGTGGTTCGCATCATCACAGGTTGGCCTTTATGAGTACACGGAAGAGGAAGAAAACCGCAGCTCTGGATCAGGAGGCGATCGATCAGCTCGTGGTCTCCGAGGCGGAGGATGACTCGGTCTGGGAGGCGCCCATTCGGGTTAAGCAGTCCAAAGCTGCCTCCCTGTCGATTCCTGGAGAACTAGCGGCTCGCGCAACCTTCTTGGCGAGGCTCCACCGCGAGCCGGGTGTCGACAAGTGGGTTGAGCGAGTTGTCCGCGAGAGAGTGGAGTTGGAGGAACTCGCCTTTGCCGAAGCGAAGAGAAGGCTTGCTTCCTGAACGTGCCGAACCGAGGCATGCACGCTGCCGCCCAACAACAGGGCGGCCAGTGCTGCCCCGGTCGTTAACCCGCCTCGGCTCTCCTGTGCCCGGCCGCCAGGCGAGGATGATGTCTGGTCGCGCCGCGGCGCTCACTCCACCTTGAAGGTGTTGTTCCCTGATTCCTTGAAGGTCGATTCGCCGTTGGGCGTGTTGACGCGCACGAGCCGGTCGCCCCTGGCGACGCTGGCCGCAATCGCCACCGTGGCCGTCAGTTGGGTCCCGGCGGGATTGACGGTGATGTTCGTCACCGTGAATCCCGGGTCGCGCTTGCCGAACGGCCCGTGGCCGTGATTGCCGTGCTCCTCGCGACCTTTGCCCTTGCCACGCCCCGGGAGGCTGTCGGGATCAATGAAGACCAGCTCGGTCGCGCCCGCCAGGTTGGTCCCGGTGACGGTGAGTGCGAAGCTCGCGCCGGCCCGCGCCGACCTCGGATTCAAAGCGGCGTTGATGCGGCCAATGATCTCGTTCGTGTTCAGGTCCACCAGCACGATGTTGCCGCTGCCCTGGTCGCCGGGGAGCAGCCCGGCGAGGCGCTGCGCCAGCGGTTCCAGTCCCCAGAGGCTCCGCTCAGATAGCTTGACTCGCGGCTCCGGCTGAGGTCTAATCGAAGATGTTCCTGCCGCCAGCGAGCGGATTTCTGGGAGGTCAGGCGCAATGAACGACCCGACCGCGGTTCGTCGGTTTCCGTTGGGAATGTTCGCTGGCCAGCCGGCGCCCGTTAGCATGACCTGAAGGACACTTGTGAAGATTCAACTCGACCGTGTCTCGGCGTCGGAAAGCGGGGAGTACTACCAAGTGACGTTTGAGGGCGGACTGAACCGAGAGGAAGCATATGTGCTCGTCCAACGACAGTTCGAATTCCCAGACGGCGGCCGGTGCTACCTGGAGACCCATGACCAGGACTACGCCGGCCACCTCAAGGTAGCCCATGCGGAGCTCTCGCGGAATCGGTTATTCCTCAAACTGGCACGGAAGAAAGCGGGAGAGTTGGAGGTGCTGTTCAACACGACTGCCGAGAACTGGCGGGAGGTTGCGCGCGTCCTGCGGATCATAGTCCCGCGTCTCAAGGTTTCGGATGCAAAGGCGCATGCTAACAAGGCGCTGCAGGCGACGGCCAAAACCGGGCCGCGCCTGCGCGCCCGTTAGGCCGCCATCCCGGAGCGAGCGCCAAGCACATGTAGACAGGAGATGAGCAAAATGGAAACGAATGACAGAATCAGGTTAAACAAGGCACAGCTTCGCATTTTCAAGCGGGCTGATGCTCTTGCTGATAGCCCAGAGTTTCTCGGTGCTTTCAAGGCCGCTACTCATGATGCCAAGCTCCAAGAGATGGCCATCAAAGACCCGCGTCAGTATCTGGAGTCGAAAGGCGTGAAAGTGCCGGGTGGTCTCGCCGTTACATTTCTCAGAAAACCAGTCCCCATAAAGCCTACGCCCGACTACGAGTTCTTCACTATCCGCCTTTTCAGATGTCGGACGTATTGGCTCAAGAAACTCGACGGCCCAGGCTACGAAAAAGTAGAGGTATGTTTCGGATTCCAAATAGTCCCACATCCGGTTCCGGGTGGCCCAATAGCATGGTCATGACGCGTCGGCCTAACCAGGGCATGCACCCGACCGCCCAAAAACCGGGCGGCGGGTGGTGCCCGAGTCGTTAGGCTGCGAAACTGGCGAACTGGGGACCAATCCCAAGTGTTAGGAGGCCCAACCTGAATGGGGGCGAGATGAACTTCTTGAGCAAGCACCTTCGACGGCTAGCGAGTCGAGCACTCTGGCCGCAACTGTCGAGCCTGCTTTTGCTTTCAGTGAGTGTCTTCCCGGCACGCTGCCAGCAACTGCCGGAGCTTGTACAAATCCCGCCCGCCGCGACCGCCCTTGAAGGCCTACCGGCCTCCGTTGCGTCGTCCGATGAGAAGGGAACGGAAAAGAAGCTACTTAACGCAAGGGAAGCGATGAAGAATCGTCTGCTCGTGACGATCGTCAACGGAAAATTCTATTGGGCAAGCAGAGGCAATCGGCAGTTGCAACTCCATGAATCGGGGGCCTTCACTTACTTGTACCAGGGGCCGGGTGCCTATATCAAGTTCACAAAGATCGGAAACAAGTTCGTGTACATGGAGCACGCCAATATACTTCTCTCGACGCTGACGTACTGGGGTGAAATGAAGATCATTACTGGAAGGTAGGCACGCCCGGCTACGAACACTTGGTCAGTCGAGGTGTTTCGCGGCCAGCTCCGAGGCACCATGAGACAGAGCAAGGGCGAGCACGAACGCGAGGTCTTCGGAAAGTTCGCGAAGGCCGCATGTTTCTTTGTAGCTCCAGGAAGTGTAAGGAGCGTGAAACCACCGCGTCCCGACATTTCTTGCCGACTGGGTGGAGTCACGTACTACTTCGAGCTGACACGGATGCTTCACGCGGCTACCGCGACCCGGATCGGCGGACATCTCCGTGAACTGTCCACCACCGGCCGGGCCGCACCCTTGGGCCTGGACAGCTACGACGACCGGGCTGCCCTTCGCGAAGCAGTCAAACGAAAGGACCGCCCCAAGCACGAAATTGGGGGCCGGCCGGTTGCTCTCTTGATCTATATAGATGGCGTCTTCCATCCTCCCGGGATGCTATCAGAGTGGGCGCAGACGATTCTTAACTGCGAGGGACCGAAAACCCACTGGGCAAGTATTTGGCTGTATGATGTCGTGCGCGGTCAAATCGTGGCAAAGTGGCTGCGGGAACAGCCAGGCTGAGCCTAACAAGGGCATGCACCCGACCGCCCACAAACCGGGCGTCGGGTGATGCCCAAGTCGCTAGCCCGCCCGGGCTCCGCTGTGCCCGGCCGCCAGGCGAGGATGATGTCTGGTCGCGCCTCGGCGGTCACTCCACCTTGAAGGTGTTGTTCCCTGATTCCTTGAAGGTCGATTCGCCGTTCGGGGTGCCGACGCGCACGAGCCGGTCGCCCCTGGCGACGCTGGCCGCAATCGCGACCGTGGCCGTCAGTTGGGTCCCGGCGGGATTGACGGTGATGTTCGTCACCGTGAATCCCGGGTCGCGCTTGCCGAACGGCCCGTGGCCGTGATTGCCGTGCTCCTCGCGACCTTTGCCCTTGCCACGCCCCGGGAGGCTGTCGGGATCAATGAAGATCAGCTCGGTCGCGCCCGCCAGGTTGGTCCCGGCGACGATGAGTGCGAAGCTCGCGCCCGCCCGCGCCGACTTCGGATTCAAAGCGGTAATCGCCGGCAGATTGGCCGCTTTCTCGCGGTCCTCGCGATTGTCGTTCTTCTCGTCTTCCCGCTCGTGCTCGCCGCGCACGGCATTGATGCGGCCGATGATCTGGTTCGTATTCAGGTCCACCAGCACGATGTTGCCGCTGCCCTGGCTGCTGACCAGCAGCACTTTGTCGAGCGCGTCGATGGCCAGCGCCCGCGCGCCGACATCGACCTTCAGGATGGTGGGCGTGAACACGGGCGCCCGGGCGATGGTGACCGACCCGCCGGACTGGTTGGCGAAGTACACGGTCGTCTCATAGACGGCGATGTCGCTCGAGCCGCCGGACTTGTCCGGGTTTACCCTGATGGTGGCGACGATGGCGCCGGTGGCGAGGTTGAACACGACCGCCTTGCCCTCCTCGTCGGAACTGGGTTCGGTGACCACCCCCAAGCCCAGCGACGGGATCAGCCCGATGGCCTGCGGCCGCGAGTTTGCGCCGAGATTCACCGTGCTGGCGATGACCGGCGTCGCCGGGCCGAGGTTGATGATGCTAACGGTGCCGTCGCCCTGATTGGTGACGAAGGCGAGGCTGCCGGCCGCGGCCACCGCGCGCGGAGCCCGGCCGACGGCGATCGTGCCGGCCGCCTGCGCGGCGCTGCCCGGGGCCGCCGCCAGGTTGATGAGGGAGACATTGTCGGTGTCCTGGTTGACCACCAGCGCCCGGTCGCCGACTATGGCCACGCTCGACGGCCCGCCGCCCACGGTCACCTCAGCCAGCACCCTGCGCGCGGCCACGTCGAGGATGGCCGCCTTGCCGCGTTCCCGCTCGGCCACCACCGCCCGCGTGCCCGCCGCGTTAACCGCCAGCGCCACCGGCTCGGCGCCTTCCGGCAGCGTGATGGTCGCGATCACTTCGCGCTTCTTCACGTCGATGACGCGCACCACGTCGTCGTTCTCATCGGCCAGCAGCACGAGGCTCGTGCCGGGCACCCAGGCCATGCTGGCGATCTCGCGGTTCCGCTGCCGGTGCTCCTCTTCGGGTGCGAACGGCCACTGCCCTTTGTTCGGCAGGATGACCAGCTCGACGATGTTGCTGGTCTTGCCGCCGGCGGTGATGGCCACTTCGACGCGGCCCGCCCCGGCCAGCGACGGCAGCAACTGCACGTTGATCTGCTGCAACCCCACCCAGCCCGGGGCCGGCCCGTAGTACTGCACCGGCGCCGCGACGCCGTCGAGGGTCACCCGTGGCGGCGCCGACAGGTCCAGCCCGGTGGCGTAGATCGCCAGCCAGGTTGGCGCCCCGCCGGTGGTCACGCTGAAGGGCCCGCGCGCGAAGGTGACCGCGTTCAGGATGGCCCCGTCGCGCGTCCCCGTCCCCGACATGCTGAACAGCCCGGGCGCGCCTGCCCTCTCGATGGTGACGCTGAAGGTGTGCGTCCCGGCCGGCGAAGCGATCTGGAGCGTCTGGGGTCCTAGTGGTACTGCCGGGTCGATTTGGGCATTCACCTGTGTCGGAGAGACATAGAACAGCCTGCCGGCGATGCCCCCCACCGCCACCGTCACCCCGCCCAGGCTCCTTTGCACGTTGTTTGGGTCTCTAGCGAAATCCTCGGTATTGGCGAGGTTTCTGCCGAAGACGCTCATGATGGATCCCGGCGTCAGGCTGGCGTCTTTCACGAAGGACGCGGCGTTAACCACCTTTGTTATCTGGGCCTGAGCGGCGGAACCGAGCAGCGCGAGAACGACAGGTAAGAATTTCATAGTTGCCCCACAAAATCCCCTTTGTCCGGCTGCATTAATGCAACTGGCGTGCCAATCGCTATTCGACCACCAGCTCGTACCAGGGCGCCAGTGGCTGGCCGTCGCCCTGAAGATGGATGCGGAAACCGCCCCGGCTGACGGGCTGGAGGGCCTCGGCGCCCAACGCCGCCAGCCGCGCGCCGGCGCCGTCAAGCGGATACACGGTGACTCGCTTGCCCGCCGAGCGCAGCGTGACGTAGCTCTCGACGCGCTCCATCCAGACCGGCGCAATGCCGCCGCTGCGGTTGCCCGAGGGCCGGCCGGAATCCGGCTCCGGCTCGATGGTGAACCAGTCTGCGGCCGAGCCGTAGGGAACCAGCCTCTGCGGGCGCGCGGGATCGGCGCCGGGCTGGGTGCCGAGCGTGTAGCCCGGCGCGGTCAGCAGCAGGCGCTTCGATTCCTTGATCGGCTGCCGGTCGAGCGCCGTCACCAGGATGGTCGCGAAGCCCCGCGCGCCCGGCGCCAGTTCCACGTCGATCGCTCCGGCGGCGGTCTTCCTCGTCCCGATGAAGCCGAACACGCCCGCCGCCGTTGGGGTCTGGAGAGTCAGGACCTTGGCATCGCGGTCGTAGATCAACTCCCCGGTGTCGGAGCGAAACGGCGCCGCCGGCGCCGCAAGCGCGGGGGAAGCGGCGCCTTCGCGCCTCCGCAAGCCCACGCGGTGAATGAGCGCGATGTTCGGGTCGTAGCCGGTTGCCGCCTGGAGCGCCGCCGCCACCGCGCCGATGCGCCGCTCGCGCGCCGCCCGCAGCCGCACTTCTTCGGACACCGCCATCTCCACCGCCTTGTTCGCCCGCTCGACCGCGCCGGTGCGGAACAGCCAGGCCGACTGCCCGAAGTTCACGTACTTAGTCCAGTCGCTATTGAGGTCGAAGCCGCTGGGGACCCTGGCCTCCCAGTTGCGGCTGTGCGAGTAGGCGAAGTGCATGATCGAGTCCCAGTCCTGGAAGGCGGCGAAGGCGGCCAGCGTGGGCACGTTCTCGGCCGCCTGCCGGTTGGGCCAGGGCTGGTTGAACTCGCTGACGGTGTAAGGCCGGCCCGCCTCGCGCGCGGCCGCCATGTTGAGGAAGGTAGCCAGCCCGCTGCCCACCGAGGAGCTGTCGCGGATCCGCCAGTCGCGCGCGTCCCAGGCCCGGTTGGGGAAGTTGTAGTGGTCGATGTAGAAGTGGTTGTCCTGGTAGTCGAGCACGGCATGGGTATCCAGGTTCAGCAGGCCGCCGTAGCCCATCTGCGTGCCAGCCACCGGCATCCACAGGTCGGTGGCTTCCCGCACCGCGTCCCGCATGCGCCGCAAGTAAGAGCGGTCGCGCTCGGCCAGGAACAGCAGGTAGTCGTTGATTCGCTGGACCGGGCCTTCTTCCTGACGGCTCACCAGCGGCACTGGGTCCGCCGGCGGCGCGCCCCAGGCCTTCGCCAGCGCCTCCGTCGCGCGGTACTTCGTCCGCAGGAAGGCGTTCCACTGCTTCTCCAACTCGGCCTTGTAGGCGCCGAGCGCGTAGCGGTCGAGGTTGCCGCGCTGCCAGGCCTCGACCAGCGAAGTCTCGTTGTTGATCTCGACCATCCCCAGCACCGGGTCCTTCTTCAGGTTTAAGGCGCCGAGAACCTTGCGGGTGAACTCGAGCTGAAGCTCGACCATGCGCGGGTGGAAGATGTGCAGCGGCTTGCTGTGGGTCGGGATGCTCTGCCCTTCCGGCATCTCGGGCACGCCGTCCACCGCGGGGCGGAAGACGTAGCCCACGTGCAGGTTCACGTTGACGTAGACGCCCTCGGCCCTGAACGCGTCGAGCAGTTTGCGCAGCCGCGGCGTCGAGACCGGGTTCAGCGTGGGGTAGGGGTCCTGGGTCAGGATGCTGCGGGCTTCCTTGGGGTCGCGGTCGGGCGACGTGTCCATGTGGTGCAGCCGGGCCAGGTTGATGCCGAGCCGGCGCAGGCGTTTGGCGATGCGCCCGGCATCGGCCTCCTCGGGAAAGCTGGCGCCGAAGACCATGTTCGTGCCGAACAGCGGCACGCGCTCGTCGTCTTTGGTGTTGGGCTTCAGGTCCGCCCCGACGCGGTAGAAGTGTTCGCCGCGCACGAACAGCCGGTCGGCCGGGGTGAGCGGGCGGTTCAGCGAGCTGAAATCGACCGCCCCGCCCAGCTTGTCCTGATCGACCGCGAAGGGATAAAGCCGATCCTGGGCCAGAGCCGGCAGCGTAAGCAGGAGAAGCGTGACCAGATAGCGCATCAGCCACGCAGTATACTAAGATCCGAACCTGGAGCCGTGATCCGTATGCCTTCGCTCACCGCCAGCCTGATGGTCAACGTGTTCGATGGGACGCGCCAGCCCGTCTCCAGCGCCGTCGATCTGCTCGTCCGCCTGATTGACGGCGACCGCAACACCGTGTCGGACCGGACCTTGAAGGGCCCGAACATCCACTTCACTCGCCTGCCGTTCCACGACAATCTCCAGGACAACTACACCGTGCTGGTGTGGGCCAAGGACCACGTTCAGGCGGGCCTGACGCCGGTGCGGGTCTCGCCGCAGGTGGCGCAATCGGTCGATCTGATGCTGTTGCCCAAGGACGCCGGCTTCAACTTCCACGCCGCGACCTGGAGCGCGCTGGAGCAGACCCACCCGCGGCTGGTTGAACTGCTGTCGGCTCGCGACCGCTACGAGCAACTCATGGAGGAACAGCCCGCGGCGCTCGC
>JBBTDS010000299.1:0-9767 GCA_038060875.1 Acidobacteriota bacterium
GTGTCGCGCACCGACACCTACCCGCCCGCGGCCATTTTGTGGTAATACCGTATCGTGGTTGGCAATCGGGCGCCGATGCCGGGCAAGAGAATGCTCCTCATGGGGAGCGCCCTGTGCGTGGTGCTGGTAGCCGGCGGCTTGGTCTGGCGCTACCTGCTTGCCTCGGGTGCGGTGACCACCGCCACCGCTTCCCCTGGCGCCACGCTGCTCTTCGGCCGCCCGGTTCTTCCCACCCTGCACCACCCGTTCATCGAATTCCTAAAGCTGGTGGCGGCCTTCCTGATCGGGGAGTTGGTCACCACTGTGCACCGCGTTACTCACCGCGGCAAGCCGCTGGACGTCGCGATCCAGCAGGCGCAGGTGCTGCTGTGCGTGGCCGGAGCGCTGATGATGATCATCATCGGCGATTCGCTGGCACGGGCGTTCGGCGTGGCCGGGGGCGCCAGCATCGTCCGCTTCCGCACGCCGGTGCAGGATCCCAAGGACAGCATGATCCTGTTTCTGGCCCTCGGCCTAGGCATGGCGTGCGGGCTGGGCGCCTTTGCCATCGCCGGACTGGGGACCGCCTTCCTGTGCACCGTACTGGTCTGGCTGTCCTACTCGGCCACGGAAAGACCGCGGGCGATGATGTTGCGGGTCTCCGCCGGCGCCGCCGGCTTCCCGCGCGCCCACGTGGAGAGCGTCTTGTCGCTCCACGGGATTCAGTTCGAAGCCCGCGAGGTCTCGGACGGCGCGGGACTGGAGGTGAGTTACAAGGTGAGCCTGGATCGGGACCTGTCGATCGACGAATTGAACGAAGAGCTGCGGGAAGGCGGGGGAGCCGGAATCACCGGGCTGGCATGGGAGAAGGCAAAGAAGCAGGGCTGAGCCACGGCGCGGCCGCCGGGGAATCTGGCGCCGCATCTACAGTCGGCCCGCGCGGCCGCCGATGGTTTGCTCGTACGGCCATGCCCAGCCGCGTGGGGCTGGTGGTGGTGCTGTTGGGGCTGGCGGCGGGGTCCGCAGAGGCCGCCGGCTGGAGCCTGAAGTTCGACCGCCGCCCCAGGTTGCGCTACGGCAAGCTTTTCCAGGCCGATTTCCGGGTGAAAATGCAGGCCGACTTCATGACGGTGACCGAGGACCCCGAGGCCGACCGCGACCTGTTCGACTTCAGGCGCCGGCGGATCGGCGTGGAGGGCGAGTTCCTGCGCCACTTCGACTACGAGCTGGAGTACGATTTCGCCGAGGACGATCACCCGCTGCGCGACGCCTTCGTCAATTTCCGCCGCTTCCGCCGGTTCCAGGTCCAGGGCGGCAAGTTCAAGATCCCCTTTGGCCGGGACCAGCTCACGCGGCCCACGGCTCTGGACTTCGTGTTTCGCTCGTATCTGGGTAGGCAGGTGGCCCCGGCCCGGGAAGTGGGATTGATGCTGCACGGACCGGTCGTCCGCGGCGCCCTGCGCTACCAGTTCGGTGCTTTCCGCCATGATGGAGAAAACTCTTATGCGGCCGGCAACATCCCCGGTGGCGGAACCACCTGGGCGGCGCGCCTGCGGGCTGAGCCGGCGGACTTGCTGTCTCTTCCCAAGCTGCTTAGAAATATGGAGATCGCCGCCGCCGCTACCTGGGGCAACCTGCCGGAGGGCAGGAGCAGCCTGCGCGGGCGGACCGCCTTCGGCGAGACTTTCTTCCCGCGTGCTTTCGTCCGGGGCAAGAGGTTGAGGTGGGGAACCGACTTGAACTGGAGCCCAGGCCCGTTCTCTTTGCAGGCCGAGTACATGCGGAGCAGGGATCAGCGGCTTGGCCAGAGCCTACGGCAGCGGGACCTCCCGGATCTGGTGGCGCGCGGCTGGTATCTCAGCGGAACTTGGGTCGTGACTGGGGAGAAGAAGGCCGGCGGGGTGACGCCACGCAAGGCCTTCCCGTGGGAAGGCGGCGTGGGGGCGTTTGAACTGGGCGTGCGTCACGAATTCCTGAGGTTCGGCGCCACCGGCGCCACCGGCGTGGTCAGCACCAGTCCCAGAGCCACCAATCCGCTACCGACGAGCGACCGCAACTGTACTTTTGGGGTAAACTGGTATCTGAACCGGTACGCCAGAATCCAGGGCAACCTCATACGGGAGATGGTTGAATCGCAGTACCTGGATCCGGGCTCGCCGCGGCAGAAGTTCTGGACGAGGGTGCTCCGGCTCCAGTTCGTGATGTGAAGAGGGGGTAGTGAGGTGAGGGGCAATCTTCGACGAGGGCTGCTGGTGGCCGCGCTCTCCGCCTGCCTCCCGGCCCTGGCCGAAACCGCCGACGAGCTTTTCGATGACCGGATCCTGCACGACGTCCGCCTATACATTCACCCGTCCGACTGGCGGGCGCTGAAGTTGAATTTCACCGAGAATACCTACTACCCGGCGGACTTTTCCTGGCGCGGGTCCACGGTAGAGAGCGTCGGCATACGCTCCCGCGGCCTCGGCAGCCGAACCGACGTCAAGCCCGGCCTTCGGGTGGACTTCAACCGCTATACGAAGGACCAGGAGTTCCTGGGCTTGAATGCTCTGGTCCTGGATAACGTCTACCAGGACCCCTCGTTCTTGAGGGAGTACCTCAGCATGCGGGTCTTCCGGCGCCTGGGGCTGCCGGCCCCGCGCGAGGCCTTTGCGCGCCTGTACGTGAACGACCAGTATGCGGGCCTGTACGTGTTGGTGGAGGAGATCAACAAGGACTTCCTGAAGCGCAACTTCGGCCAGAATGACGGCCACCTGTACGAATACAAGTGGCTCACCGAGTACCGCTTCGAGCGCCTGGGGGATGGGCCCGACAGTTACCTCGACAAGTTCAAACCGGTCACGCACGAGCGAGATCCCGACCTCGGGCCGCTGGTGGAGTTGATCCGCCTGGCCAACCAGGCTTCCGACCAGGAATTCGCCGCCAGGATCCCCGAATTCCTCGATCCCAAGCTGTTCGCTACCCACCTGGCCGTTGAGAACTTCCTGGCCGAGTGGGACGGGATTGTGGGCTATGCGGGCATGAACAATTTCTACCTGTACCGGCTCGAAGAGAGCAACCGGTTTCAGTTCATCCCCTGGGACAAGGACGTGACCCTCAGCAAGCCAGAACATCCGATTCACTACAACCTGGACCAGAACGTTCTGGTCCGCAGGGTGCTGGCGCTCCCCGAGGTCTTACCGGCGTATCTGAACGCTCTGGAAGCCGCCGCCGGGGGCTGCGACACGGACGACTGGCTGGCCGGGCAACTGGAAAGGGCTTATGCGCTTTTCCGCGAGGCGGCGCTGGCGGATCCCTTCAAGCCGAGGGACAACGCCGGATTCGAGGGGTCCGTACAGGCGGCGCGGGATTTTGTGCGCGACCGGGGCGGATTTGTGCGCTGGCAACTGGAGGCGCTCCGGGCAACGCCTTAGCCAGCCCTAGTACGGACCGGCCCTTTTGTGGGGTGTTTCTCGCCGAGCAATGCGGTATAATATGAGAGGCAGGTTGCAGCGGGTTGGAATGGGGAACCGGCGCCAGTTCTTAAAGTCTATTCTTGGTGCGCCATTCTTCCTGGGCACGCCAGCCCGTGCCGCCAGCCTCGTACGCTACCCATACTTGCAGAACGTCGGCGCCAACCAGGCGACGCTGGTGTGGACGACTTTCGAAGAGGGCACGGGCGCGGTTCGTTACTCCAGCCGGCGAAGCTCCCCGCAGGTCAGAACCGCGGTGATGCAAGAGAAGGTCCCGGCGGAGACCCAGCTCGAATTCACTTATTACAGGCACAAGGTCGAACTCCGCGACCTGGAGCCGAACACCGAGTACTTCTACCAGGTTTACTGCGACGAGCAGAGCCTGACTGCGGGTGAGGAGATCAGCTTCCGGACCGCCGGGCCGGGTCCGTTCACGTTCCTGGCGCTGGGCGACAGCGGGATGGGCACCAAGCCGCAACGCGAGCTGGCCCGGCTGATGACGCAGGAGCGGGCCGCGCTGCTCGTACACACCGGGGACATCGCCTATCCCAAGGGTTCGTTCGAGGAATTCGAGCGCCGCCATTTCGACATTTACGCGGACATGATGAAGCGGGTGCCGTTCTTCCCGTCCCCCGGCAACCACGAATACTGGACCGCGAACGCCGGCCCTTATCTGGCCGTCCACGAGGCGCCCACGGCCGGTGTGCCGCAGGCCGACCGTGGACGCTATTACTCGTTCGACTGGGGCAACGTCCACTTCATCTCGCTGGACAGCAATACACCGCTTCAGGCGGCCGCCCGCGGCCGGGGCGACATGCTTCGCTGGCTGGAGGACGACCTCCGCGCGACGACCAAGTTCTGGAAGATCCCGTTTTTCCACCATCCGCCTTACGCCTTTGGCCACAACGACAACGATGCGCTTGCGGCGCTGGCCCGCCAGCACATGGCGCCGCTGTTCGAGCGGTACGGCGTCCAGCTCGTGCTCAACGGCCATGAGCACAGCTACCAGAGAAGTCGGCCCCTGCGCGGTGGGCAGGTCATGGAGGAAGGACGCGGCACTCTTTACGTGACCACCGGCGGCGGCGGCGCTGGCCTGTATGGTGTGACGCCCAACCCGCTCATCGTGACCGGCAGGTCGGAACACCACTACGTGCGCGTGGACGTCAACGGCGCCCGCCTGACGCTGCGAGCCGTCAACGTCAACGGGGAGGAGATCGACCGGCTGGTCCTGGCTCCGCAACCGGCGCTGGCCGGCGAGGCGCTGGTCAACGCGGCGTCGGGCGCGCCGCAGGTGGCCCCGGGTTCGCTGGTGAGTCTGTTCGGTTCGAGCCTGGCGCCGGAGGAGGCAAGGGCCGAAGGCCTGCCGCTGCCCTTCGAGCTGGGCGGCGTTTCCCTTACCGCCAACGGGAAACCTGTTCCGCTGCTGTTCGCCTCCGCCGGCCAGGTAAACGGCCAGTTGCCGTACGGCCTGGAGGGCACGGTTCATCTGCGCGTCCGGACGTCCAACGGGGAGGCCGAAGCCTGGGCGCCGGTGGTTGAAGCCGCCCCCGGGGCTTTCGCTGTCGCGCACTCCAACGGGGAGCCGGTCACGCCGGAATCCCCGGCGCGAAGCGGCGAGCTTCTCCGGGTCTACGCGACCGGGCTGGGACCGGTAGACGGTCAGGTTCCCGCCACCGGCCAGCCTGCGGGATCCTCCCCGCTGGCGGCCAAACTCCGGGTGACGGTTGACGTCTCCGGCCTTCTGCTGATGCCTGCTTTCGCCGGCCTTGCTCCGGGGCAGGTGGGAATGTACCAGGTAGACTTCCGGCTGCCCTCCGGGCTGTATGATGGCCAGTATTCGGTACGGGTCTACGCCGGCAATCTGGCCAGCAACGCGGTTTCTCTACCGGTCCTGGCGGCGCAGTAGAGGCGCCGCCGGCTCGTTCCGCACACCCATGGCGCGGTCGATAAACCAGGCTTGTGCGTCGATCAGCCCCTCGCCGGGCCGTGGCACGGCGCGCTCGTAGCTGCCGTCGCCGCGCATGTGGCGGGCCTGAACGTTGTCGGCCAGGTAGGTGACCAGCACTTCATCCCGGAGGTAGCGCAGCAGCCGCGGGTCCTCGACCGGGCAGAGCAGCTCCACGCGGCGTTTGAGGTTGCGCGGCATCAGGTCCGAGCTGCCGGTGTAAACCTCCTCGGCGCCGCCGTTGCGGAAGTAGTAAAGGCGGCTGTGCTCCAGGAACCGGCCCACGATGCTGGTCACGCGGATGTTGTCGCTCACGCCTTCCAGGCCCGGGCGCAGGCAGCACATGCCGCGCACCAGCAGATCCACCTGCATTCCCGACTGCGAAGCCCGGTAGAGCAGGCGGATCATCTTCTCGTCCACCAGGGCGTTCAGCTTGAAGATCAGGTGGCCGCGCTGGCCGCGCCGCTGGTGCTCGATCTCGCGCTCGATCAGCTCCCCCAGCCGCGCCTTCAGGTTCATCGGCGCCACCAGCAGCTTGCGGTATTCGCTCTTGGCGGAGTAGCCGGTCAGGTAGTTGAACAGGTCGCTGACATCGGCGGCGATCTGCGGGTCGCAGGTGAACAGGCCCAGGTCGGTGTAGCAGTGGGCGTGCATGGGGTTGTAGTTGCCGGTTGAGAGGTGCACGTAGCGGCGAATGTGCTCGCCTTCGCGCCGCACCACCAGCGCCGCCTTGGCGTGGACCTTCAGGCCCACCAGCCCGTGGACGACGTGGGCGCCCGCCCGCTCCAGCATGCGCGCCCATTCGATGTTGCTCTGCTCGTCGAAGCGCGCCTTCAACTCGACCAGCACCGCCACCTGCTTGCCATTCTCCAGCGCCCGCAACAGCGCGTCCACCACCGGCGAGTCGGGGCCCACCCGGTAGAGGGTGATCTTGATGGCCAGCACGTCGGGGTCGTGGGCCGCCTTGCGCAGAAAATCCACCAGTTGAAAGGAGTCGAAGGGATGGTGCAGCAGGATATCGCCCAGGCGGACGGCGGCGAAAACCTCTTCGGTCCGCGTGGAGATGTCCAGGTCGGGCAGCACCGCCGGCGTGAACGGAGCTTCCCTCAGATCGGGCCGGTCGATGCCGTGCAGGCACATCAGCCGGTTCAGCGCCAGCGGCTCGCTCATCCGGTACACGTCGGATTCTTCCACCCGCAGGTTGGCCGTCAGGAGCTCCAGGATGCGGGCCGGCATGGAGGGGCTGACCTTCAGCCGCACCACGTCGCCGAACCGCCGCTGCCGCACTCCGCGCTCGATCTTCTCCAGCAGGTCGCCCCCTTCAAGCTCCTGGATGTCCATGTCGGCGTCCCGGGTGATGTGGAACGGGTGCGCCTCCAGCACTTCCAGGCCGGGGAACAGCGCCGGCAGGTTGGCGGCGATCACCTGGTGCAAGCAGACGAAGCAGTGCCGGCCATGTGGCGCAGGCGGTTCCGCCTGCGGGCTCGCCACCGCGACCAGCTCCGGCAGCGTCTCCGGCACCTTCACTTGGGCGAAGTGGGTTACACCGCCGCGGTCCCGGACCAGGACGGCCAGGTTCAGGCACAGGTTCGAGATGTGCGGAAAGGGCCGGGCCGGGTCAAAGGCCAGCGGCGTAAGCACCGGAAAGACGGTCTCGGCGAAGTACCGGTTGACCTCATCGCGCTGTTCCTCGCCCAGCGCCGAGTAGCCCAGGATCTCGACGCCCGCCTCGGCCAGGGCCGGAAGCAGCCGGCGTTCCCAGCACTCGTGTGCCTGGGCCACCAGTTCCGTGACCCCGGCGCGGATGGCTTCCAGTTGCTCGGTGACGCCCATGCCGTCCGGGCCCGTCTCAGGGTTGCCCACCACAAGCTGTTGCTTGAGCCCGGCCACCCGCACCATGAAGAACTCGTCGAGATTCGAGTCCAGGATGGCGAGGAATTTCAGCCGCTCCAGCAGGGGATTGGATTCGTCCAGCGCCTCTTCGAGCACGCGGCGCTGGAATTCCAGCAGGCTCAGCTCGCGGTTGACGTACAGCCGGGGATCGTCCAGCGCGGGGAGGGGCTGCACCGCCCCGGCGCCACCCGCGGAGGCAACGCCCGCCGCCGCGCGCGGATTCGGCCCTTGGGTTAACAACACTTCACCTACCAGCGTACCTCATCGGCAGGAATTTCGGAGTGTTCAGTACGATAATCGGGTCTTCACCCGGTGCGGGCTGGACCAGGCCAGGTGGCCCTCGGCCGGCTTCACGTTGCCCCGGTAACGGGGGGCCGGGCCTTCCAGTTCCACCCGCCAGTAGTACCAGTGAAAACCCTGACCCGGGCGGTCAGTGAGCCGAAGCTGCAGTTGCCGGCGCCCGTTGCCCGCCTCGACGCGGATCTGCTGGCCGTCGCGCATCAGCACGGCTCGGTTGATGGGCCGGGGCGCCTCGGCGCGAAGCGTGAGTTCCACCTTGTCGGTGGCTTCGACGTCCTCGCCCATGAAGCGGCCGTTGGCGCGGGCGTCCACCAACACGCGCGAGCCGGTAGTGGCGAAGACGCGCCGGTTCTTGATGGCTTCGAGGATGGCCTCGGGAGTCAGTTCCGGCGCCCAGATGCCGGTGATCCCGCCGCCGGCGCCGGGATTGCGCCGGTGGCCGTCGCTGGTGGCCACGAACCCCACGCGGAAGCCCGCCGAGAGGTCGCGGTGGATCTTGTCCGGCGGGTCGATGTAGATCCCCCAGCCGGTGGCCACCTCGAGATTGGAGTCGCAGCGGCGCTTCACCAGGCGGAACGCCTCGTGCTGGGCGAACATCGTGCCCCCGGCCGCCTCGACCGCGTCGCAGAGCTCGTCGAAATTGCCGGCGTTCTCCGTATGCCGAATTATCGGCGCGTCCCGGCCTGCGAACAGGACCGTGCGGTGGTTGGGCCTGTCGTCGTCCGCGGTGCGCTGCGACCACTCCCAGCCGGGCATGGCAACGAAGCGGCCCTTCTCGGTGTAGCGGCGCGCGTAGTAGACCCCGAGCGCGTACTCGGACTCGGTCAGACGCTGATCCACGAACGCCTTCTTCGACCAGGAATTCGAGTCGTTCTCCTGGATGCACACGACGTCCAGGCGCGCCTTGTCGCGCGCGAAGTGCATCAGCTCGTCCACCTCGCCCTCGGCATCGGGCGTCAGCACGCTGTGGACGTGCAGGTCGCCCCAGTAGAGGAAGTGACGCCGCCCTTCGATTTCGATCGAGGGACGCGCCGGATCTTCGCCGAGCGGCAAGCGCACCGGCTTCCATCCTTGCCAGCGGGCGTCTTCGATCTTGCGCCCGGAGCGCAGGGACAAGGAGAGGGCGTGCCACGCGTGTTTGGTGTCCTTGGCGACGACCATGAGGCCGCCGTCCTTCGCCGCGGGGTTCTCCGCGACCGTGTACTCGACCAGTCCCTCGTCGAGGATCACCGGATCGCCCCAGGCGGCGCCATCGAAGCGGCGGCCGCACAACTGGCCCGGCTCGTCGGCGCGCCCGCCCGGCGTGATCCGCCGCTCCCACAGCAGCCAGAGCGCTCCGGCTTCCTCGGCCAGCATCGGATGGCGGCGACGCCCCGCATAGCCCGACACCGGGACGAACTCGGGCTCCAGCTTCGAAAGCAGGCCGTGCTGAAGGTTCGCGGCCTCCGTGATCTTCCAGCCGCCCCCGGCGCGAGTGGCCGCCTGGATGCTGTCCCAATGATCGAGCACGCCGGCCCCTCCGGTGACGTCTTCGGTGGCGACCCACGCGGCGGCGAGCCCGGTCTTGCCGGCATGGAGCGCGACGGGCTTCAGGCAGCTCTTGCCGGGCGGCGAGAGGCGTTCGATGGGGCCCAGTTCCGGCCCGCTAACGGGCCGCGCGAAGACCGCGTAGCCGCGCTCCCCTTCCAGGTACGCATCCCAGAAGGCCCACACGCGCCCGTCGCCGGCGGCCAGCGCGGGGCGGTACGAGGGCAGCTCCTCTTGCGAGACCGGCACGGGCGGCGACCAGGTCCTTCCGTCCCAAATGCGCACCTGAATGCGTTGCGGCTTGACGTGGTCCTCGAAGGCCAACACCACCGGGCCGCCTGTTGCCAGTGGCGCCGGCGCCATTGCGCCGGCGTGCAGAGTGACCAGCGGTTCCCACTCGCCGCCGTCGAGCCGCCGGCCCGCAACCTCGAAGCGCCCCTGCCACTGCCGCGTCCAAAACGCCCAGCCGGAGCCGTCGCCGGTGGCGACAAAACGCGGCTGGCAGTAAATGCCGGGGCCGGGGGAGAGCTGCCGCGCGACGCCGGCCTGGTCCCGAGCGAACACGCGCTCCTTCCCGCGCAGGTAAGCGCTCCACACAAACGTGGCCTCGCCACCCGGGTGCATCGCGAACGACGGCAGCGTGGCCAGGTGCGCGGGGTCGGGGTTGAGGATGA
>JBBTDS010000299.1:9867-12375 GCA_038060875.1 Acidobacteriota bacterium
GGGCCAAGGCCGGGCCAAGAAGGAGAGCGGCGAGGCCTTCCTCCGCAAGCCGGGGCGCATGCGCTGGGCCTACTCGTCACCCCAGGGCAAGCTATTTGTCACTGATGGCAAGTACGCTTGGCTTTACACCCCCGGCTCCAACCAGGTCGAGAAGACCCCGATCAAGCAGACCGACGACCTCCGCGCCCCGCTGGCCTTCCTGCTCGGTAAACTGGAGTTTCAGAGGGACTTCAAGCGGTTCATCTGGCGGCCCGAAGGCGCCGACTATTGGGTAGTGGCCGAGCCGAAGTCGGACCAGCTCGCGTACCGCGAGGTCGAATTCCTGGTGACGCCCGAGTTCCAGATCCGGCGGCTGCGGGTCACCGGCCAGGACCGCTCGGTGATGGAGTTCCGCTTCGATCGCGAGCGGCTCAACCCGCCGCTCAGCGAGAAGCTGTTCCAGTTCGATCCGCCGCCGGGCGCGGTGGTGATCGAAAGGCGGGCCGAGGACTGAACAATGGCCGAATGGGTGCTGAAATACGCCGATAGCCGCGGCGAAATTCACCAGCAGGTGGCCGAGGGCGCCTCGGAGGGCGAAGTGCGCGAGCGCTTCTCGCAGCAAGGGTACCTGGTGTATACGGTGCGTTCGCGGGCGGCGCTGGCCGCTTTCACGCCCGCGTTTCACCGCCGGCAGAAGCTCAACCTGGAAAAGTTCCTCATCTTCAACCAGCAGTTCGTCACGCTGATCCGCGCCGGCCTGCCCATCCTGAAGGGCCTCGGCCTGCTGGCCGAGCGGCTGACCGACGCCAAACTGGGCCGCTGGGTTGCCGCCGTGCGCGACGACGTCAAGAACGGCGCGCTGCTATCGGATGCCTTCCGCCGCCAGGGCGTGTTCCCGTCGGTCTACGTCAGCTCGGTGCTGGCGGGCGAGCGAAGCGGCAGCCTGGCCGAGGTGCTGGACCGCTTCATCGCCTACCAGCGGCTGGCGCTGGCGGTGCGCAAGAAGCTGCTGGTCTCCCTCATCTACCCGTCTTTCCTGATCCTGCTGGTCTGCTGCCTGATCGTGTTCCTGGTCACTTACGTGGTGCCGAGCTTCGCCCAGTTGTACCAGAGCATGGCGGCGCAGCTCCCGCGAGTCACCCAGATCCTGATTGCGGTGGGCACCACCGCCCGCAACTACGTGCTGGCCGGCTTCGGCGCGCTGGTGGCGGCGGTGGTGGCCTTCCGGTTCTGGTCGCAGACGGAGGCTGGCGGGGACCGGCTGGACGCGCTCAAGCTGCGCACGCCGCTAGTGGGCGGGATCTGGATCAAGTACCAGGTGGCGCAGTTCTCGCGCATTCTGAGCACGCTGCTGGTGGGCGGCATTCCGTTGGTGCAGGCGCTGGAGACTTCGGCCGAATCGCTGGGCACCAGCCTGCTGCGCAAGGCGCTCGGCCAGGCCCAGAAGCTGGTTAAGGAGGGGCAGCCGCTCTCGGCCGCGCTGCGCTCGACAAAAATTTTCCCCAGCCTGTCGCTCGACATGATCGAGGTGGGCGAATCCACCGGCGCGCTGCCCTCGATGCTGGCCAGCGTGTCCGAGTTTTACGAGGACGACGTCAACACCAGCATGACTGCGGCCCTGTCGCTGATCGAGCCGGTGATCATGATCTTCATGGGCGTCGTCGTGGCGTTCGTGCTGGTGGCGCTGTATATGCCGATCTTCTCGCTGGCGGATACGTTGAGGTAGGAGATTGTGGAACGTGGATCGTGGAACGTGGATCGTGGGATACGGGAGACGGTCCCTACGATCCACAACCTACGATCCACAACCCCGGCGGTCCGCCGTCAGCTTGAAGGAATGCTCGACCCTGTCGCCCGCGCCATACCCAACGCGCCCGTGGATGACGAACCCGTCACGGAAGACGAAAGGCGAACTCTCGCGTGCGTATTCCGGGGCATGCCGATCAGCGTTCCGAACGGATGTCGATCGGGGTTCCGAGGGGATGGCGATGAAGATTCCGAGATGAAGCCGATCGTCGTTCCGAGGCGATGCCGGTCAAAAACTTGGCCGGCCTCGGAATCGTGATCGTATCCGTCCGATG
Source organism: Acidobacteriota bacterium (assembly GCA_038060875.1). Lineage (GTDB taxonomy): Bacteria > Acidobacteriota > Terriglobia > Bryobacterales > Bryobacteraceae > JBBTDS01. The sequence continues at coordinate 11,928 of JBBTDS010000299.1, forward strand.
AACCCATCTTCCCAGCTTCGCGATCGTGATCCATACTGCCCTTGAGTCGCCGAGGCGCGCTCGATGTGCGCACAGATTGAGGGCGACGCAAGGAGGATGTCACATGAGGAGGAAACCCGATACGGAGAAGGGCCGGTATTGGGAGACGGCCATTCGCGAGGCTGCGCGTAGCGGCGTGTCGGTGCGGGAGTTCTGCCGGCTACGAAACCTGAAGGTAAGCCAGTTCTACTGGTGGCGGCACAGATTGAAGCAGACTCGGCCGCCATCAAAGTATATCTGTGCACGGTTCCCTGCGACATGCGGCGGAGCTTCGACGGGCTGTCGATGATGGCCGAACATATCATCGGCTGCAATCCCTTCTCGGGACACCTGCTGGTGTTCTCGAACCGGCGCCGCTGCGCGTTGCAGGACAGGAAGACGTGCCCGCTCAGCGGCTCGCACAACAACC
>JBBTDS010000300.1:0-11776 GCA_038060875.1 Acidobacteriota bacterium
CCCTCGCCCTCACTGATGTTGTCGCAGTCCTGCTCTGGCTGCTGGCTGAGCTTAGTTCCAGCCGGTGGTCTTCGTGGAGCCGATGGAATAGGACAAGGACGCCTGGTCAGTCGTCCCGCCGGCAGTCAACGGGGCCGAGAACACTCCTTGGCCTTTCGTGATGTCCGGGGTGGCGAACACCGACAGACTGCCAAAAGAGCCGCCGGTCGGGTCGTTGGGTACAGCCGGCAACTGCTGGAGCACGCTCGAAGGTACGGTGAAGCTGCCGGCCGAAGCCTGGGCAACGCAATCGAAGACCGTGGCGCTGTAAATGGGATTCTGCTGCGTAACGCCCGTCTGTCTGAGAGCCGCTCCCGCGATCATGACCGAGCCGGTGCTGCCGCCGGTCCAGGTGATGGTCAGAGGCGAACCGCGTGGGATGGGATCCGAGAGGCTGTCCTGGTTGGACCATACGAAATCCCCCGGAAGATCCACCCTGGCCGTGAACGCTCCGATGTCCCTGCCGCCCGTGCCCGAAATCGTGTAAGTGCCTTGTACCAGAGTGGGGGTTCCGCTCCCGCCGAGTCCACCGAGCCCGCTGGAATACAGCTCCGCGCTGTAAGTCAGGTCCTGCGGCTGGCGCGGGACCGCCTTGTTCGCGGCGTTGGGCCCGTTCAGCGTCAGTTGCGCGCCTGCGTCCAGCGGCGCTGGTCCCTTACCCTGGATGATTTCATCGGTCGTGCCGACCCGTTGAAGGACGAAGCACGCCCCGATCTGGAGCAACGAAAAATTCGCCGTCCCCACGGTATCGACTCCATGCCTGTCAAACGAGCCGGAAACGCTCTCGCTCTTCATCTCGAAAGAACCCAGTCCCGGCATCGACAGCTTCATGGACGTCTTCAACAGGTCGAGGTTCCCGATGACCAGGGATCCGCCCTGATCCAGCTTGATCAACTGAGCGTCCGACAGCGTCGGATGGGTGCATGAACTCTTCCCGGATTCCGCGACCGCGATGGAGCCCAAATTGGATGTTCGCCCCCCGGCCCTCACCTGAAGACTCACAAAACAACCCGGCGCCACGTTGGCCGGGACCGTGAAGTTGATCTGATCCAGGCCGGGTGAACCGCCCGACCGGCCGGCATAGGCCGGAGTCGCCTCGATGCCGCCCACCACCACTCTCACCTGGCCCGCGGCAGTCTGGTCGCCGGACGATACGCCGTTCAGGTCCGAACTCGGATCCGGGCCGAGGCCGGTGCCCCAGAGCACCATCGCGTCGCCCGGCTTCGCCGGACGAACGCTCCATTGTCCCAGCGTGCCAGTCGCGAAGCGGTTCAAGTCGAGGCCACCGTAGGTGGCCTGCGCGGGCCCGGCGCCGTTTTGAGCCTGCGTGGCGAAGCCGAAGTTCCGCTCCACCACCCTCACCCGTCTGGGCGCGCTCGTCGCGTTAAACGTGACCCGGACATCATAGTCCCCAGCCGGGGTGCTGGACGGAAGCAACGCGGCAAGTTGCCCTGCCGAGGTGTACCAGAGCCGTGCGTCCACTGCGGCGCCGCCTGCGGCCGGCGTGAAGCTCACTCTGGTGCCCGAAAGCTCAGTCGGGTAAGGCAAGCTGCCCGAATACACCGCAAGGGTCGCCGGTCCCATTCCGCTCCCGAACACGACGAACCAAGATCCTCGTGCGATGTCCGCACCATATGAACTGGCATTCAATACGCCGTTATCCGCTCGAATGGCCGGCTGCGCCCAAGCCGCTGCCGGAGCTACGATCATCACCGCGACGCAGAAGAGAATTATCCTTGTCATGTGTTTCCTCCTGGCTTTGGGTTTGCCCAGCGCCTTCAGACAAGTATACGGTGATTTGGTTGGCGCCACAAGCAAGAGTGCCTGCGCCACGGCGTCTGGTAGAATTTCGGTGACAGGCTACGCTTTCACCAATCAGGTGCGGGCCGCGGAAGATGAAATTAGTGAAAGCGTAGCCTGTCACCGAAATTGAGGTTTTCATGAGCTTTCGGGAATACTTGTGCCTGTTTCTGCTTCTGACGGCGGCCTGGGGCCAGGAGTTCCGCAGCACGCTGAGCGGGCGGGTGGTGGATGCCCAGGGCGCGGTGGCGCCCGGCGTGAAGGTGACGGCCACCGAGAGCAATACCGGCGCGCGGCATGAGACCGTCTCGACCGGCGAGGGCCAGTACACGCTGACGTTCCTGCCCCCCGGCGCGTACCGGATCTCGGCCGAGGCGGCCGGCTTCAAGCGCTACGTGCGCGAGGGCGTACGGATCAGCACCAACGAGCGCGTCGCGCTGGACATCAGCCTGGAAGTGGGGCAGATCGCGGAGACGGTGACGGTGACCGCCGAAGCGCCGATGCTGCAAACGGCCACCGCCTCGACCGGGCAGGTGATCACGGCGCGGCAGATCGACAACATGCCGCTGCACGGCCGCACGCCGCTGGTGCTGGCCCAGCTTGCCTTCGGGGTGGTGCCCACCAGCGACCCGCGCTTTTACCGCCCGTTCGACAACTCCGGCCCCTCGAGTTTCTCGATGGGCGGGGCGCCGGCCCGCGTCAACGAGCTGCTGATCGATGGGGCGCCGGACACTACCCGCGACAACCGCGTCGCCTACAACCCGCCGATGGACGCGGTGATGGAGGTCAAGGTCGAGACCTTCCAGGCCGACGCGGCCTACGGTCACACCGGCGGCGGCACGGTGAACGTGGTTCTGAAAGGCGGGACCAACGCCGTGCACGGGGCGGCCTACGAGTTCAATCAGGTCTCGCGGCTGGGGGCCACTCCGTTTTTCACCAACCGGGCCGGGCTGCGCAAGATGGTGACGCGGTACAACCAGTGGGGCGTCAACCTCGGCGCGCCGCTGGTGATTCCGCGCCTGCTCGACGGCCGCAACCGCGTTTTTGTGTACTTCGCCTACGAGGGGATCAAAGATTCGATCCCCCGGCCGGTGACCTCGACGGCGCCGACGGCGCCGGAGCGCAACGGCGACTTCTCGCAGTTGCTGGCGCTGGGCGCGAGCTACCAGATCTACGATCCGCAGACCGGCGTGCGCGAGGGCGCGCGCGTCCGCCGCCAGCCGTTCGCCCGCAACATCATCCCGGAGAACCGGGTCAGCCCGATCGCCAGGAACTACCTGGAGTTCTATCCCCTCCCGAACCAGCCGGGCCGGCCCGACGGGCTGGACAACTTCCTGTCGAACACCAACGGCGAGGTGAACGGGTTCCAGAGCGAGCTGGGCCGCATCGATTTCAACCCGAGCCAGCGGCACAAGCTGTTCTTCAACTACCGGTTCAACGAGCGGCTCGGCGACGGCGGCAACAACCTGGGCAAGAGCATCACCGACGTCACCGCCACCAACGGCGTGCGCCGGAGCAACTACGGCTCGATGCTGGACGACGTTTTCACCTTCACGCCGACGACGGTGCTGAACACGCGGCTGAACTGGACGCGCTACACCGAAGCCAGCCGGCTGTTCAGCGAGGGCTTCGACATGACGAAACTGGGCTTCCCGGCGTCGCTGGCGGCCGCCTCGCCCCAGGCGATTCTGCCGACGATCTCCTTCGACCGCTTTACCTCGTTGGGAGACAGCGCCGGGAGCAACACGCCGTTCGACATCTTCCAGGTGTTCTCGACCCTCACCAAGATCGCGGGCCAGCACAGCCTGAAAGCGGGCGCCGACCTGCGCCTGTCTCGGGAGAGCTCGATCGGCTTCGGGTATTCGAGCGGCCAGTACAGCTTCGGCTCGGCCTGGGCGCGGGGCCCGCTGGACAACTCGCCGGCGGCGCCGATCGGCCAGGACCTGGCGGCTTTCCTTTTGGGCCGTCCCACCGGCGGGGGCTTCGACATCAACGCCGGGCGCACCAACCAGGCCGGTTACTACAGCCTGTTCCTGCAAGATGACTGGCGAGCGAGCGCGGCGCTGACGCTGAACCTGGGCGTCCGCTACGAGCGCGACCTGCCGACGGTGGAGCGCTTCAACCGCGCCGTCAACGGCTTCGACTACGCGACGCCGAATCCGATCAGCGCCCAGGCTCAGGCGGCCTATGCGCGCAGCCCGATCCCGGAGGTCCCGGTGGGCCAGTTCCGCACGCCGGGCGGCCTGCTGTTCCCCGGACCCGGGAACCGCAGCCTCTACCGGACGAAGTCGCGCTACTTCAGCCCGCGGGTGGGACTCGCCTGGTCGCCGGCGGCGCTGGGCGGCAAGACGTCGATCCGCGGCGGCGGCGGGGTGTTCTTCTTCCCGCTGGGCACGACGGGCGTAAACCAGCTCGGCTTCAGCCATTCGACCTCGTTGGTGGCATCGCTGGACGGCTACCTGACGCCGGCGGCCACCTTCGGCAACCCGTTCCCGAACGGGATCGAACAGCCTCCGGGGGCCTCGCAAGGCCTGGCCACTTACCTGGGCCGGTCGTTCAGCTTCTTCAATCCCGACCCGCTGAACGGCTACTCGCTGCGCTGGCATGCGAGCGTGCAGCGGGAGCTCTCGCCGCACCTGCTGGTGGAGCTCGGCTACATGGGCAACCGCGCGGTGCACCTGGATGTGAACCGCCAGTTGAACTTCGTGCCGCGGCGGCAGCTCAGCACCAGGCCGACACGCGACCAGGCGACCATCGACCGGCTGACGGCTCAGGTGACGAACCCGTTTGCCGGCCTGCTCCCCGGCACGGGGCTGAACAGCGCGGTGGTGCAGCGGCAGCAACTCCTGCGGCCTTACCCGCAGTACACCGGGGTGACCGCACAGTCGCTCGCCGACGGCAGCTCTTACTTCCACATGCTCCAGGTGCGCGCGGACCGGCGGTTTGCGCTGGGCTTGCAGTTCCTGGCGAACTACCAGTGGTCGAAGCTGCTGGAGAGGCGCAGCCGGCTGAACGACTCCGACCCGTCGCTGGAGAAGCGCATCGCCGGCGAGGACCGGCCGCAGCGGCTCGTGCTGAGCGGGAGCTACGAGCTGCCGTTTGGCCGCGGCAAGGCGGTGGACCCGGCCAACCGCCTGCTGCGCGGGCTGGTAAGCGGCTGGGTTGTGAACGCCATCTACACGATGCAGTCCGGCCCGGCGCTCGGCTGGGGCAACCTGATCTATTACGGCGGGGACCTGCGGCTGGACCCGCGGGCCGTGGATCGCGCCTTCGACGTGACGCGCTTCGAGACCAACTCGCGGCAGCAACTGGACTGGAACGTCCGCACCTTCCCCTCGCGTTTCGGCAACCTGCGGGCCGACGGGGTGGACAACATCGACCTGTCCCTCATCAAGAACATCACGGTGACGGAGCGGGTGAGCCTCCAGTACCGCGCCGAGGCCTTCAACGCCTTCAACCGGGTGCAGTTCAACCCGCCCTCGCTGGCGGCGACCAGCACGGGTTTCGGCACCATCACCCAGCAATCGAACCTGCCGCGGCGCATACAGATGGCGCTTAGAATGGTTTGGTAGAGGAACCGGCTGAGCGGACGGCTCACCGGCGATCGAACAGGCAGCAAGGGAGGCGTGCTTACATGCTGAAGCCCACCATCTTCCGGGAATACGATATTCGCGGCATCGCCGACGCCGACCTGAAGAGCCCCGATATCGAGGAACTCGGCCGGGGCATCGCGGCGTACCTGTTGCCGCGCAGCGGCGGGAACATCACCCTGGGAACCGACACTCGCCTGAGTTCGGGCCGGTTGCGCGAGGCGCTGACCCGCGGCCTGCTCTCCGGCGGCATGGAAGTGACCGATATCGGCGTCGTCCCCACGCCGCTGCTCTACTACTCGGTGTTCCATCTCAAGGCCACCGGCGCGGTGATGGTCACCGGCAGTCACAACCCGCCTGAGTACAACGGCTTCAAAGTGATGTCGGGGGCGGCGACCATCTACGGGGCCGAGATCCAGAAGATCCGCGAGATCATCGAGAATCGGGAGTTCGTCTCCGGCGAGGGCGCGCTGAAAAAGGCGGATGTGAGCACGCCGTACGTGGACGAGGTGGCCTCGCAGTTCCGCTTCGACCGCCGCATCAAGGTGGCGCTGGACGCGGGCAATGGCACCGCCGGCCCGGCGATGCACCGCATCCTGGAGCGGCTCAACGTCGATGCCATCGAGCTGTTCTTCGAGATGGACGGCCGCTTCCCCAACCACCACCCCGACCCGACGGTGCCGGAGTACCTGACGGCGCTGGCGGCGGCGGTGAAGGAGAACGGCGCCGAGCTGGGCATCGCCTTCGACGGCGACGCCGACCGCATCGGCGCGATCGACGAGAAGGGCGCCGTCATCTGGGGCGACCTGTTGATGCTGATCTACGGCCGCGAGATCCTCCAGCGCAAGCCGGGCGCGACCTTCATCGGCGAGGTGAAGTGCTCCCAGGTGCTCTACGACGAGCTGCGCCGGCTGGGCGGCAACCCGATCATGTGGCGCACCGGCCACTCGCTTATCAAGGCCAAGATGAAGGAGGTCAAGGCGGAGCTGGCCGGGGAGATGAGCGGCCACATGTTCTTCGCCGACCGCTATTACGGTTACGACGACGCGCTCTACGCCGCTTGCCGGCTGATCGAGATCGTGGCCGCCTCGGGCCAGCCCCTTTCGGCCCAGCTCGCCGGCGTGCCCCATATGGTCTTCACGCCGGAGATCCGGGTGGATTGCCCCGACGAGATCAAGTTCGACGTCATCGAGCAGGTGGCCGAGCACTTCCGCAAGACGAACGAGGTGGTGGAGATCGACGGCGCCCGCGTGCTCTTCCCGCACGGCTGGGGCCTGGCGCGCGCGTCCAACACCCAGCCGGTGCTGGTGCTCCGCTTCGAAGCCACCAGCGAGGAGCTTGTGAACCAGTACCGCCGCGAGGTGGAAGAGGTGGTCAAGCGGGCCAAGCAGCGGGTGCAGGCGGCGCGCAGTTGAAGCGGGGCCGGGGGTGTGAAAGACTGAGGAGTTGCCTTCCGCGCATTCGCAGCAACCCAAGGTGGTGATCATCGGCGCGGGCCCGGCCGGTCTCACCGCCGCCTACGAGCTTTGCCGGCACGGAGTTCCCAGCGTCGTCCTCGAAGCGGACTCGGTGGTGGGCGGTCTGGCGCGCACGATCGAATACAAGGGTTACCTGTTTGACCTCGGCGGGCACCGGTTCTACACCACGGTGGACCTGGTGGAGAAGATCTGGCACGAGGTGCTGGGCCCGGATCTGCTGCGGCGCCCGCGGCTGTCCCGCATCTACTACCGGTCGAAGTTCTTCCGCTACCCGCTGGAGCCGTTCGACGCTCTGGCCGGACTCGGGCCCAGGGAGGCATTCCGCTGCGGGCTGAGCTGCCTGCGCTCGAGGCTGGCGCCGCGCCTGCCGGAGAACGACCTGGAAAGCTGGATCTCGAACCGCTTCGGGGCCAGGCTCTACGAGATCTTCTTCAAGAGCTACAGCGAGAAGGTCTGGGGCCTTCCCTGCCGCGAGATCGATTCCGCATGGGCGGCGCAGCGCATCGGCAACCTGGACCTGAGCTCGATGCTGCGCGGCGCGCTTCGGAGCTTCGCGGGCCGGACTCCCCGGACTCTGATCCGCGAGTTTCACTACCCGCGGCGCGGGCCGGGAATGTTGTGGTCGCGAATGAAGCGGCTGGTCGAGAGCCGGGGCGCCCGCGTGGTGCTGAACGCGCCGGTGGAGCGAATCGCCTGGGAGGAAGGCCGGGTTCGGGGAGTGACGGCGGGCGGCCTGTTCTATGAGGCGACCCACGTAATCGGCAGCATGGCCATTCCAGACCTGATCCAGCGCCTGGATCCCGCGCCCGAAGCGGCCCTGCGCCGGGCCGCCGGGGACTTCCACTACCGCGACTTCCTGACCGTGGCCCTGATCGTCCGGCAGCCCCGCGTGTTCCCGGACAACTGGCTCTACATTCACGATCCCGGAGTGCGCGTCGGGCGGATACAGAACTACAAGAACTGGAGCCCGGAGATGACGCCGGATCCGAACACCACCTGCCTGGGGCTGGAGTACTTCTGCAACCAGGGGGACGATCTCTGGACCATGCCCGACGAGGCCCTGACGGCGCTGGCGTCTCAGGAGTTGACGGTGCTGGGGCTGGCGAACGGGGCCGACGTCATGGACGGCGCCGTGGTGCGCGTCCCGCGGGCCTATCCGATCTACGACGGATCCTACCGCCGCGGGCTGCAGGCAGTGCGAGCGTTCTTACAGCGCGTTCCCAACCTCCAACTGGCCGGCCGCAACGGCATGCACCGCTACAACAACCAGGACCATTCGATGCTGACCGCCATCCTGGCGGCGCGAAACATCCTGGGAGCGAGCTACGACCTGTGGCAAGCGGATCCCGAGGCCGGCAATCTGGAGGAAGCCAGCGCGGTTCCCGGCGGCGTCATCCAGACAGCAGGGCCCGGATCACGCCGACCGGCTCGGCCTGGAGTTGAAGCCCCAGGCGCAGATCGGCCAGCAGCAGCGGCGACAGCGTCCACCAGCGCCCTTCACTGAGCGTGCGCAGAGCCAGGAACAGATACAGCGGCGAGATGGGGCGCGCCCAGCCGTTGATGTCAACCCAGACGCCGGGCGCACTGAGGGCCACCGTCAGCCCGGCGAACAGCACCGCGGCAGCCCAGGCGAGCATGGTTCGCTTGCCGGGGCGCCACGTCACGGCAAGCGCGAGCGCCAGCAGCACGCCCACGAGCGCCAGCGAGTCGGCCGCCTGCGCCACCGCCTCCTTCCAGCGCGGGTAGGGGTAGGTCGGGGGATGGAAGATGGCGCGCACAATCCCGATGACCGGCTCCCGGAACATCCAGGCGGGAACCGCCAGCGGGGCCGCGCTATACTGCTGTAACGCGGTGAGGCGCGCGGCGACAAACAGGTTCCAGGCCAGCGCGGGGAGCGCGCAGGCGGCGAAGAGCAGGACGCGAAGGCGGCGGCGTCCCAGCAAGGCGTGCACGCAGGCCGCGGCCACCAGCAGCGCGCCCGTCTCGCGCACCAGGCAGGCGGCCGCCAGCACGGCGGCGATGCCGCCGGCCGAGCCCCGCTGCTGGTAGTAGACGAGGCCGGCGCAGAGCGAGACCAGCGCCACGTCGATGGTCAGACGCTGCATCGATATGAGCGTGGCCGGCACCGCCAGCACGAGCAGCCCCCAGGCGGCCGGGGCGCCGCCGAGCTTCGCGTAGGCGGCCAGCCACCAGACGCCGGCAAAAACAAAGGCGGCCACAACGGCGATGTAGCAACTGTCGATCAGCCCCGGCCTGCCCGCGGCCAGCAGCCATGAGAGTGCGGGTACCAGGATGCGCCGGTAGCGCCAGCCTTCGCTGCCCAGTGCGGCGACGGTCTCGCGCTGGAGCAAAGGAGCGTGCGCGACCAGGCGGTAGTATTGGCCGTCGTAGCCGTCGCTCTGCGGCCACAGGTAAGTCCGCCCGGCGAGCGCCGGCGGCAGGCTGGCCCGGTCGCCAGTGTAGAACAGCGCTGTCCAGTGGCCGCCATAGAGGAAATGAACCGCCAGCGCCTGCCAGAGCAGGAAGGCGGCGGCGGCCGCCAGCGCGCACGCCAGCGGGGAGCGGGGCAGGAGGCTTTTCGCCGCGGCCCTCACCGCGCCCTCCGGCGGAAGAGGCGTGGGCCGTACCAGGCCAACCCGGCGAGAAAGGCGGCCAGGCTGTAAACGTAGTAGAGAAGCCGCATGGGGAAGGCGCGCAGGGCGAAGAGCGCTCCGGCCCGCCGCGCCAGAAACCGATAGTAGCTCCGGTTCAAGGCGGCGACGGCCGCCCAGGCGAGTCCTCCGGCAGCGACCGCACGCCAGCCTACGCCTGATAGACCAGCCGCGATGGCCCCACCGCCCAGGCAAGCCAGCAGTGCGCTGACGCGGTGGGAGAAGCGGAGGTCCAAATCGTCCGGCGCGTGCCGGTCGCGCAGAATCAATGCGGTCCAGGGCAAGGCGCGGTCGAAGATATCGGAGCGCAGCAGCCCCCAGAAGGTCCAGCGCTTGCCGTGGGTGGCGCGCACGCCAGGGTCGAGCGCAATGCGGCGCCCGGCGCGCTTGAGACGGGAGCCCAGCTCGATATCTTCGATGGAAGGACGCGTGTAAGATTCATCGAACCCGCCGCAGTCCCAAAACGCCTGGCGACGGATGGCGCCGCAGCCGGTCCAGAAGGTGGAGGCCTCGGCCCGCCCCGAGCGGTGGACAAAGCAGTGGGTCAGGTTCTTGTATCGCGAAAGGAAGTTCGTCTCGACGGGGCTCTCATCATAGGCGCCGAAGACGGCCGCCAGGCCGGCGTCGCGCTCGAAGCGGTGGAGCATGCGCCCGATCGTGTCCGGATGCACGTACACGTCGGCGTCGAGAAACAGGAGCAGGTCTCCAACGGCGGCGCGGGCGCCGAGATTGCGAGCCCGCGCCGGCCCGGCTGTGCGCCCCGTCTCGATCACAGTGGCGCCAAAACGCCGGCCGATCTCGCCGGAGCCGTCGGTGGAGCCATCGTCCACCAGGATGATCTGGCGCGGCGCGACCTCGGAGCGGCGGAGCGCGCCGAGACAGCGTTCCAGGCGCCGCGCGCCGTTGCGCACCGGGATGATCACCGAGACGGCCAGCGCTGCCGTCGTCAACGGAGCCGGCTCCGGAAACAGGTAGTGGAGAGGCGGCGCACGGCCTCAGTTCCGCGGCCCGGCGCTCTCGCTGCGCCCGGCCAGCGGCTTGACCACCGGCCCGCCGCAGACGCCCACGCCGACGTTCTGAAGCGCGTTGAGGAAGTTGTACAGCAGCGCGTAGACCATTTGCTCGGTGACCGGCTGACGGCCCGGCAGGCGGAAGCTGGCCGGCAGTTCTTTGACGATCTGCACGCGCACCGAGTCGCGCAGCAGCCGCCCGGAGTGGTCGGCGGAATTGGACATCCGCAGCGGCGTCTGGAGCACCGTGCCCGTCTGGCCGTCCACGTAAAACTGGCAGCGCGAGAACCAGCCCAGGTTGCCGGGATCGGCGGCGTCGAACAGCAGCAGCGGCGCGGTGCGGCCGGCCGCGGTCAGGTCCAGTTCGATGGTCCGCTTACGGTCCTCGATCTCGCACTCGAAGCCGGCCTGCCTGGTGACGTCGAGCACCATGTTGGCCTCCAGTTCCAGCAGGATGTACTTGTGCTCGCCGGCGTGAAGGACTTGCATCAGTCCTCTATTCTACCGCCGGCTGGAGGCGCTGGAGCGCGCGCGCGTAAGCGTCGTGCGTGCCCTGGTCAAACAGCACGAAGATTACCTCGCGGACCCGCGTCTGGTCGCGCTCGATGTGGCGGCAGACCGTATCCACCGCAATCGCGGCCGCTTCCTCAAGCGGATAGCCGTAGGCGCCGGTCGAGATCGAAGGGAAGCTGACGACGCGCAGATCGCGCTCCTCGGCCAGCCGCAGGCAGGTCGAGTAGCAGGAGGCGAGCAGGGCCGCTTCACCCTGGCCGCCGCCGCGGTAGATGGGGCCGGCGGCATGGAAGACGAAGCGTGCGGGCAGCGCACCGGCCGAGGTGACCACCGCGCTGCCGGTCGGGCAGCCGCCCTGCGCCGCCCGGATCTGGTCCAGCTCTTGCATGATCACGGGCCCGCCGGCGCGGTGAATCGCCCCGTCGACGCCGCCTCCGCCGCGCAGGGCCGCGTTGGCCGCGTTGACGATCGCATCGGCCGGCACTCGGGTGATGTCGCCGGTGACCAGCCACAGGATCTTGCCGCCGCTGAACTGCTTCTCCATGCCGATATACTAGTGTAATAGACGTGGCTCCAGTCAGAGCATCCGCACTTGTTCTGTTCGACATCGATGGCACGCTGATGCGCGGCTCGGGCCCCCATCATCGCGAGGCGCTGATCGAGGCGGTGCGCGGGGCCACGGGGCTGGAAACGAC
>JBBTDS010000300.1:11876-17173 GCA_038060875.1 Acidobacteriota bacterium
GCGCAGGGCTGGATCGACGGCGGCACGCCGGCCAGCCTCATCGGCGACACCCCCGCCGACGTTCTGGCCGCCAAAGCCAACGGCCTGCGCTCGATCGCGGTGGCCACCGGCATCTCCAGCTTCGAGGAACTGGCCGCTATTTCGCCCGACCTGCTGGTGGCCGACTTGCGCGGGCTGCGCCTGGACGAGTTGCTGTGAACCGCGAAGCCCAGAGCCTGTCGGTCAAGCGCGCCGAGGTCGAGTTCCACAGCTTCGCGTCGCTGGGCGAGCCGGCGCGCGCGCTGGCCGTCTACGCCGAAGAGAACGTCCGCCGCGGCGCGCTGATCCGCAATCACCTGGACTTCATCGGCGAGATGACGCCGTTCCTGGAGATCGGCGCCAACGTCGGCCACTCCAGCTACATGCTGGCGAACGAGTTCGGCGCTGGGGGCTTCGCGTTGGACATATCGGCCGACGCGCTGCGGTACGGGGTGGCCTTGCAGCGGGAGTGGGGCCTGGCGCGGGCGCCGGTGCGGGTGGCCGGCGACGCTCTCCACCTGCCGTTCCGCGACGGCTCGCTGCGGCTGGTGCTGGCTTTTCAGATGCTCAGCCAGTTCATGGACATCGAGAGCGTGTTCCTGGAGGTCAAGCGCGTGCTGGCGCCGGGCGGCGTGTTCCTGTTCGCCGAGGAACCTGTGCTCCGGCTGCTCTCGCTGCGGCTGTACCGCTGCCCTTACTACGACCGCATGAAACCGTGGGAGCGCAAGCTGTACGACTGGGGGCTGCTCGGCTACCTGGTGCGCGATGTGATCGGCGCCGCCCAGGAGGAGAGCTTCGGCATCCGCCAGAACCACTCGATGTACCTCAACGACTGGCACCGGCTCATCCTCAAGCACTTCGTCACCCACGAGTACGAGATCTTTGTCCCCGAGCGCGGCCCAGCCGAGCGGATCGTCAAGCGACTGGCCATCCGCCTCGATCCGTACCGCTCGGAGTGGCGCGCGGCGCGGCTGCTCGGCGGAACGCTGGCGGCCGTCTGCCGCAAGGCCGGTCAGCCGGCGCTGCCGGTCCTCCCCCCGCTGGAGCGCTTCGAAGCCTTCCTGCGCTGCCCGGATTGCGGCGGCTCCTTCGCCCGCGATCCCGCCGAGACCCTGGCCTGCGGCCAGTGCGGCTACCGCGCGCCGTGCGAGGGCCTGGTCTACAACCTGCTGCCCTCCGCCGAAAAGAAAGAGCTGTACCCGGGCGACCGGGAGGACCTGATTGACTTCTCCCGGCCCGGCCACGAGGCCCGTCTGCTCGAAGGCTGGTACGAACTCGAGGGGGTCTTCGGCAACAAGTACCGCTGGATCGGGCCGCGCGCTTCCGCCCGCCTCGTCCGCGTGAACCCCGGACCGCAGCGGCTGCGCGTGCGCGGCTTCGCTCACGAAACCGGCTTCGCGCAGGGCGAGCCGGTGCGAGTGTGGGCGGCAGCCAACGGTATCGCGCTCAGCCCGATGGTGCTGAACCGCTCGGGGCTGTTCATCTACGAAGCTGCGCTGCCCGAGGCGGCCGAGTACACCGTCGAGATCTTCGCCAGCCCGGCCTGGCACGCCCCCGGCGACAACCGCACCTTCACCGTCAACCTGAGCATGATCCGGCTAATTTCGGTGACAGGCTACACAACCTCGAAACTCGCGTCACTCACCGAAGATTAATTTCGAGGTTGTGTAGCCTGTCACCGAAATTTGTACGATCGAGGGGATGAGGAGAATACTCGGGCACGTCTTGTGGGCCGCCGTCGCGATCCTGGCCGCCTATGCGCTGGCGGGGATCGCGCTCAAGCGCGGCGAACCGATCAACAGCATCTGGCTGGTGGTGGCAGCGGCCTGCACCTACCTGCTGGGGTTTCGTTTCTACGCGAAGTTCATCGCCGCCCGCGTGATGGCGCTCAACAACGAGCGCGCCACGCCGGCCGAGCGGCTGCGCAACGGGCACGATTTCGAGCCGACCAACAAGTGGATCCTGTTCGGCCACCACTTCGCCGCCATCGCCGGGCCGGGGCCGCTGGTGGGGCCGGTGCTGGCGGCCCAGTTCGGCTACCTGCCCGGCACGCTGTGGATCATCATCGGGGCGGTGCTGGGCGGCTGCGTGCAGGACTTCGTCATCCTGTTCGCCTCGATGCGGCGCGACGGCAAGTCGCTGGGCAAGATGGCGCGGGAGGAGATCGGCAAGCTGGGCGGGCTGATCGCTCTGGTCACCGTGCTGCTGATCATCATCATCCTGCTGGCGGTGATCGCGCTGGTGGTGGTCAACGCGCTCAAGGGCAGCCCGTGGGGCACGTTCACGATCGCCGCCACCATGCCGATCGCCATCTTCATGGGCCTCTACCTGCGCTACTGGCGGCCGGGCAAGGTGCTGGAGGTATCGCTGATCGGCTTCGGGCTGGTGTTGCTGGCCATTCTCGGCGGCGAGTGGGTGGCCAAGTCGCCGTCGCTGGCGCCGCTGTTCACGCTCTCGGGGGTGGCGCTGGCGGTGTCGGTGATCGTCTACGGGTTTTTCGCCAGCGCGCTGCCGGTCTGGCTGCTGCTGGCGCCGCGCGATTACCTGAGCACCTTCGTCAAGCTGGGCGTGGTGTTGATGCTGGCGATCGGCATCGTGCTGGTGCGGCCCACCATGAACCTGCCGGCCTTCACGCGGTTCGTGGACGGCACCGGGCCCATCTTCGCCGGCACGATCTTCCCCTTCTGCTTCATCACCATCGCCTGCGGGGCGATCTCGGGCTTTCACTCGCTGATCTCTTCCGGCACCACGCCGAAGATGATCGCGCGCGAGTGGCACGCCTGGCCGGTCGGCTACGGCTCGATGGCGCTGGAGAGTTTCGTGGCCATCATGGCGATGATCGCCGCCTGCGCCCTCCAGCCCGGCGTCTACTTCGCGGTGAACTCGCCGGCCGGCGTGGTCGGGGCGACGCCGGAAGCGGCGGCGGCGACCATCTCCGCCTGGGGCTTCCCGGTGACCCCGGCCGACATGGAGACGCTGGCGCGCGACGTCGGCGAACAGACGCTGTTCTACCGCACCGGCGGCGCGCCCTCGCTGGCGCTGGGGATGGCCCACATCTTCGCTTCGGGCGGCGGCCGCGCGCTGCTCGGCTTCTGGTACCACTTCGCCATCATGTTCGAGGCGCTGTTCATCCTGACCATCATCGACGCCGGCACCCGGGTGGGGCGCTTCATGCTGCAAGACCTGCTGGGCCACATTCACAAGCCGCTGGGGCGCACGAGCTGGATACCGGGAGTGATCGCCACCAGCGCGGTCATCGTGCTGGCCTGGGGCTATTTCCTCTACCAGGGCGTGGTGGACCCGCTGGGCGGGATCAACTCGCTGTGGCCGCTGTTCGGCATCGCCAACCAGTTGCTGGCGGCGGTGGCGCTCTGCGTGGCCACCACCATCCTCATCAAGATGCACCGCGCCCGCTACATGTGGATCACCTGCATCCCGCTGGCCTGGCTGGTGACAGTAACGTTCACCGCGGGCTACCAGAAGATCTTCTCGCCGGCGCCGCGGATCGGCTTCCTGGCGCAGGCGGCCCAGTTGCAGTCGCGGCTGGACGCCGGTACGGCCGCGAACATCGCCGATACGCAGGCGCTGATCTTCAACGCCCGGCTGGACGCGGCGGTCTGCGCCATCTTCCTGGTGCTGGTGCTGACCATCCTGGTGGATTCGATCCGCGTCTGGACCGGCATCCTGCGCGGCAAGCGGGAGGCGCGGATGCTGGAAGCGCCGTTTGTGGCCACCCGGCTGCGCGCGGAGGAAATATGAGCCGCGTTCGGGGATTCTGGGCGCTGGTGCTGGCGCTGCTGCGCGAACTGGGCGACGAGAACGCCTACCGCCGGCACCTCGCCGCCCATGGCCGCGCGCATTCGCGCCGCGAGTGGCAGAAGTTCTCCGACCAGCGCCTGCTGGCCCGCTTCGTGCGGCCGCGGTGCTGTTAGAATCCAGCTATGTACAGATTCTGGCTGGCGCCTCTGGTGGCGATCGGCCTCGCCGCGCAGCCGGCGCCGAAGACGCGCACCGACAACGTCAAGGAGGTCATACACGGCGTCGAGATCGTGGACCCGTACCGCTGGCTGGAGGACCAGAACAGCCCGGAGACGCGGGCCTGGATCGAAGCGCAGAATGCCCACTCACGGCCGCTGCTCGACGCTGTGCCCGGCCGCGAGGCGTTGAAGCGGCGGCTCACCGAGCTGATGAAGATCGACGTCACCGGCGTGCCGCGCGAGCGGGGCGGGCGCTACTTCTTTTCGCGTAAGCTGGCCAGCCAGGACCAGTTCGTCCTCTATGTACGGAGAGGTCTGCGTGGCAAGGACGAGGTGCTGATCGACCCGCATCCGTGGAGCCCCGATTACACGGTTTCGGTGAGCCTGCGGGAGGTTTCCGAGGACGGAAGGCTGATCGCTTACGGGGTGAGGCAGGGCGGCGAGGACGAGGTCGAGATCAGGCTGATGGACGTGGACAGCCGCAAGGACCTCCCGGACCGGCTGGCGAAGGGCCGCTATTTCGGCGTCTCGATCAAGCCCGACAAGAGCGGTTTCTATTACAGCCGGCACGGCAAGGAGGGCTCGCGGATCTACTACCACGCGATGGGCAGGGATCCGGCCGGCGACGCCGAGATCTTCGGCAAGGGCTACGGTCCGGACAAGGGCGTGTCCGCCCGCCTCTCCGACGATGGGCGGTACCTGGTCATCAGCGTCTCCTACGGTTCCTCCGGCGACCGGTCCGACATTTTCTTTCAGGACCTGAGTGCGGGCGGGCCCATCCAGCCGCTGGTGAAAGATGAGGCGGCGGGCTTCTTCGGGGACGTGGCCGGAGACCGGATGTTCCTCCGCACTAACTGGAAGGCGCCGAACTGGCGGGTTCTGGCGGTAGATCTGAAGAACCCGGCGCGCGCGAACTGGCGCGAGGTGATCCCCGAAGCGAAGTCAGTGCTCGAAGGCTTGTCGCTGGCCGGCGGCAGGTTGTGCGCCAGCTACCTGGAGAACGTCAACTCCCGCGTCCGCATCTTCGACGCCCAGGGCAAGCATGTGCGCGACGTTGTGTTCTCTACGCTGGGCACGGTCGGAGGCCCCGGCGGCCGGTGGGGGAGCACCGAGGCGTTTTACACCTTCAGCTCCTTTCACGTGCCGGGCGCCATTTACCGCTACGACGTGGCCAGCGGCCGTGAAGAGGTCTGGTGGCGGCCGAACATCCCCTTCCGGAGTGATGCGCTTGAATTGAAGCAGGTCTGGTACGAGTCCAGGGACGGCACGCGCATCCCGATGTTCGTGCTGCATCGCAAGGGG
>JBBTDS010000300.1:17273-44868 GCA_038060875.1 Acidobacteriota bacterium
CTGTACGCCTATTCTCCCTATCACCGGGTGAAGCCTGGCGAGAAGTACCCGGCGGTGCTGTTCGTCACCGGCGACGCCGACACGCGGGTGGCGCCGCTGCACGCCCGCAAGATGGCCGCGCTCGTCCAGGCTTCGACCGGCTCGGACCGCCCGGTGCTGCTCAAGTATGAGGTCAAGGCCGGCCACTCGGGCGGGATGCCGGTCACCAAGCGGGTGGACGACCTGGCCGACGAGCTGGGCTTCATGCTCTGGCAGACCGGCGACGGCGCTACGCGAACAGCTCGCTGAGAGGGATCTGGAGGCCGGGCAGCAGGTCGCCGCCGTCGAGGGTTTCGCTGCCTGTCACGGTGCGCACCGGCGCGTTGGGCGTAAGCACCAGCACGGCGCGCTCCTCGGGCAGAACCAGCCAGGCGAGCCTGGCGCCGTTGGCGAAGTACTCATCCATCTTGCGCAGCAGCTCGGAGACGGAATCGTCGGGCGAGCGGACCTCGACCACCAGGTCCGGGGCGCGGTCGAGGTAGCCAGTCTCGACTGGGACGGGGCCTAGGAGGACACTCACGTCGGGCAGAAAGAAGCGCGGCCGTCCTCCGACGGTGAGCCGGCAACGGACCTCGGTAAACACTCGGCCGATGGCGTTCGCCTTCAGGTAGTTGAAGAGAAGCGCCACAAACACAGACTGGATCGAGGAATGAGGCAAGTTCCCCACGTTCAGCTCCACCACTTCGCCGTTCACGTACTCCGAGTGTTCGTAGGTGGGATTGGAGAGGTACTCTTCGAGCGACAGGGTCTTGACCGCCGTGCCCATACCTTGGAGTCTAGCACGCGCCGTGTGCATCGACTATCATGGCCTAGACGGAGCCCAACGCATGAAACCAGTTCCCCCGGACCAGCAGCAGGCGCTCGTTGAACGGCTCATGAAGGCGTGCGGCGGCGCGTATCCGCCCGCGACCCGGCGCAAGTACTACCTTTCCGGCCCGCAGTGGGCGGCGGCCTACGAGGGCCAGGCGCTGTTCCACGCCCCGACCCGGCAGCCGCTGGGGTTTGAAGAGGTCATCCGGCGCTACGCCGAGATCGGCATCGGCTACTGGGCCACTCACGACACCGACGTCATCCCCGCCGCACTGCTCTGCAAGGAGGAGCAGTGGGCGGTGGTCGAGCGGATCAAGGCGGCGCTGAACAACAACGGCGTCAAGTGCTCGATGGTGACCACCGAGACCTTCTACAGCGCCGTCTGGGCGGCCAGCCCGGCCGCCGACGCCCCCGAAGTGCGCGAGCACGCCAAGTACCGCATGAAGAACACGGTGAAAATCGGCCACGAGCTGGGGGCGGAGTTCGCCGTCTACTGGCCCGGCTCGCTCGGCTACTACGTGCAGGGCGCCATCGAGGAGACCGAGACGCTGCGCTGGTACGCCGGCGGGCTCAACGCCGTCTGCGAGGCCGACATCGCCATGGCCCGGCACCGCGGGCGGCCGACCCTGAAGCACTGCCTGGAGGCCAAGCCCTTTGAGCCGCAGGCGGAGATCCTGCTGCCGACCACCGACGCCATGCTGGCGTTCATCAACTCGGGGCTGCTGACGCATCCGGAAATGGTCGGCGTCAATCCCGAGTACCTGCACGAGCTGATGTGGGGCGGGGCGCCGCGGGCGGCGCTGGCGCGGGCGCTGCTGGCCGGCAAGCTCTGGCACTTCGACATCAACGACGGCTACCGGCTCAAGCACGACGTCGATATCGCCATCGGGCTGGTGAACCCGCTCGACTGGCTCAACGTGCTGGTGCTGCTGCGCAGCCACAACTACAACGGCCCCTTCAACCTCGACTACAAGCCGCCGCGCACCACCAGCAACTGGGGCGTGTTCGCCGTCAGCTTCCCGAGTGCGGTGGACCGCTTCATCACGCTATGGGAGATGGCCGGCGAAGTTCTGACCGACCCGGTGGTCAAGGAAGCGACCGAAGCGCTCAAGGCGGGTGGCGGGGCCGCCGACCCGCGCGACGCCGAGGCGATAACGGCCGCCAACCGCGAGCTGCTGACGCTGCACGAGCTAGTCGCCCACCGTTTGGTGCAGATCCTGCTGGGCCTCCACCGCGGCCGTACGTACAGCGTATAGGCAATGGGATTGGGCCGCACACTCATCGTCTTCGGCGCCTTACTCGCGTTCGCGGCGGGAATTGCCGCCGCTCAGCCACGCAGCCTCCCCGACCCGCAAGTGGTCGCCGCGCGTAACGCGACCGAGGCGCAACTGCAATCCATCGCCATCGTCGAGCGCAAGATCATGGTGCCCATGCGTGATGGCAAGAGAATGGCAGCCGATGTCTACCGTCCGAAGGATACGTCCAGGAAATACCCCGTTATCTTCGTCCGCACCCCGTACAACTTCAACTTCTGGGATGTGCGGCTCGGTGCGCCGCGCGACCTTAGCACGGAATTGCAGGCCGTCAAGCGCGGGTATGCCTTTGTCGAGATGAACGAGCGTGGCCACTTTTTCTCCGAAGGCAACTACGACATCCTCGGCCCGCCCCTGACCGATGGTTCCGATGCCATCTCGTGGATGGCCTCGCAGCCCTGGTCCAACGGCAAGGTCGGCGCCATCGGGTGTTCCTCGACCGCGGAATGGCAGCTTGCCGTCGCCGCGCTCGGGACCCCTGCCTTCACCACGATGATCCCCCAAGGATTCGGCGCCGGCGTAGGACGCGTGGGTCCGTTCTTCGAGCAGGGAAACTGGTATCGCGGCGGAGCCTTCCAGACGCTGTTCGCTGCCTGGATCTATGGGCAGCAAAACCAGGTCCGGCCCATGTTTCCTCCAAACACCCCGCGGGAAGACTTGATCCGTGCTTCGAAGTTGTTCGACCTGGCGCCGCAAATGCCGCGTGTGGATTGGTCGAAGGCGCTTTGGCGCCTGCCCGTGATGGACATCCTCAAGGCGATCGACGCGCCGCGCGGGATCTTCGCCGACCGCATGGAAGTCGCCACCGGCGGCGCCATGATCCAACGGAGTCCGAACGACCCGGCGTGGTACCGCGGCGGCCTGTGGCACGACAACATGCCGATCAACATCCCCGGATTCTGGTTCATGTCCTGGTACGACATATCGACAGGACCGAACCTGGCCGCTTACAACTACGTGCGCAGGACGGCACGGCCGGAGGTCGCCAGCCGGCAATACGCAGTCATCGCGCCCACGACTCATTGCGGCTACAAACGGGCCACCGAGAACACCATCGTCGGCGAGCGGAACGTCGGGGACGCCCGTCTGGACTACGACGCGCTCACCTACGGCTGGTTCGATCACTTCCTGAAAGGGGAGGAGAACGGGATCCTGCAGAAGATGCCCAAAGTCCGCTACTACACGATGGGCATGAACAAGTGGCAGTCGTCGGATACGTGGCCACCCAGCGGCGCGCAGCCTATGACTTTGTTCCTGCGGAGCGGAGGGAAAGCGAACAGCCTGTTCGGCGACGGCGCACTGACCCCGGCCGCGCCGGACCAGGACGCCCCGGACCACTTTACCTACGATCCCATGAACCCGGTTCCCTCCTATGGCGGCAATGTCTGCTGCACGGGCAATGCCATCACGGCCGGCGCCTTTGACCAACGTAAGATGGAGACGCGGGCCGACATTCTGATCTACTCGTCGGAGCCCCTCAAAGAAGGAATCGAGGTGAGCGGGCCCATCGAAGTGACGCTCTATGTATCGTCGGACGTAAAAGACACCGATTTCACAGCGAAGCTGCTCGACGTGTACCCCGATGGCACCGCCTACAACCTGGACGAGACCATCCAACGGCTCCGGTATCGCGAGGGGTACGACAAGCCGCCGGTGTGGATGGAGCGGGGCAACGTGTACAAGGTGATGCTGCCGCCGATGACGACCAGCAATTACTTTGCGGCCGGCCATCGCATCCGCATCGAGGTGTCGAGCAGCAATTTCCCCCGATTCGACCGGAACCTGAACACTGGAGGCAGGAACTACGACGAAACGCAAGGCATCGTGGCCCACAACACGGTGCACCACTCCAAACAGCATCCCTCGCAGATTACCCTCTCGGTGGTGAAGCACTGAGGCAGCCCGCCCCCCAGGGCCCAGTTGCGCAGTGTGATATCGGTGTGATATCATAATGATGTCACAGAAAGGACATTCCATGCTGCGCGAAAAAGAAATCCGAGGATCCTCAGGCTGGCTGCTGCTGTGCCTGCTCTTCCTGGCCCCGTTCGGTGAGGTCGCCGGGCTGGTCCAAGCCATCCGGTTCGAAGAGGCGCTGTGGATCATCCTCTGGCTCCTCGTGCTGATAGTGAACGGGCTCTGTTTCGCAGGCTTCACGGTCGTGAATCCCAACGAAGCAAAAGTCATCACGCTGTTCGGCATCTACAAAGGCTCGATCAAGCAGCCCGGCTTCTGGTGGGTGAACCCGCTGACCACGCGCAAGAAGCTGTCGTTGCGCGTGCGCAACTTCGAAAGCTCCCGGCTCAAGGTGAACGACCGCGACGGCAACCCGGTCGAGATCGCCGCGGTCGTCGTCTGGCGCATCGTCGAGACCTTCGAGGCGGTCTTCAACGTGGACGACTATGAGCACTTCGTGCACGTACAGAGCGAGGCCGCGGTACGGATTCTGGCCACCACGTATCCCTACGACGCGCACGAGGAGCACCAGATCTCGTTGCGGCTCTCGGTGGGCGAGATCGCCGACCGGCTGTGCCACGAGATCCAGGACCGGCTGGCGAAAGCCGGCATCGAGGTGATCGAGGCGCGGATCAGCCACCTGGCGTATGCACCGGAAATCGCGGGCGCGATGCTCCGCCGGCAGCAGGCTTCGGCCGTGATAGCGGCGCGGCAGAAGATCGTGGAGGGCGCAGTCGGGATGGTCGAGATGGCGCTGGACCAGATCAGCCGCAGGCACGTGGTGGAGCTGGACGAGGAGCGCAAGGCCACCATGGTGAGCAACCTGCTGGTGGTGCTGTGCAGCGAGCGGGGAGTGGAGCCGGTGCTCAATACCGGCACGCTGTACCAATAGGTGGGTGGTGGCGCAACGGAAGGCATTTCCGCTCCGGCTGGATCCGGCCGTCTACGATGCGCTCCAGCGCTGGGCGAGCGCCGAACTGCGCAGCCTGAACGCGCAGATCGAGTTCCTGCTGCGCCGGGCTCTTCAGGAAGCGGGCCGGCTGCGCGGCCCGGACGAGGCCCGGGATTTGGTCGAGGATCAGTCGTGACAGGCAGCCGCTTGAAACCCGAGACAGCGCCGGCCGAACTACTGTGCTCGACGCCGCGGGCGGTGCGGCTAACCGCGGCGGGCAAGGCGGCGGCCACGGTCGCGATAGCGCTGGCCGCGGGAGCGCTGTTCGCCGGGGTATGGTTGCACGCCGCCGCGGAGCGCGCCGCCACCCGGCGCATACTTATACGAAACGAAGCCGCAGCCGGCCAGGCTGAGGTGGCCAGGCTGGGGCGCACCGGCGGCAAGAACTCCCGGCGCGTCGTGATCTACAGGTACTCGGCCGGCGGCCGGATCTACGAAGGCCGGGCCAGGCTTCGCCAGCGGGACCGGCGGAACATCGAGACCGAAGCGCGGATCGCGATCCACTATCTGCCCTCGGATCCCGCTACCAGTTGGATGCCCGGCTACGAGCCCCAGGGCGTTCCGATGTGGACCGTCGTGGTGGTCCCGTTGTGCCTGGCGCTGGGAGCGGCGCCCATCGTTCTGGTCCTCCGCAAGCAGAAAGCACTCCTCTCGAACGGCCGTCCCGCGCAGGCCCGGGTAACGGGTTCGCGCCGGGTCCCACACGGCACACACGGCGGCCACGCTTACCGCGTGGAATACGAATTCAGCATTCTCAGCGGCGCTCGGCGTACGGGCTCGTTTGAGAAGGCCAAGGAGCCGCCCGCGGCCGGCTCCGTCCTGACGATCATCTACGACCCGGAGAATCCCCCCGCGAACGGGCGCTACCCGCTGTCACTGTACCGGGTGGAATAGCCGCGCGACAGGCAGGAATGCCTGTCCTACCGCACCGGGCCGAACTTCTCCAGCGGCCAGTAGACGAAAACCGCCTTGCCGTAAATGTTGCGGCGCGGCACCAGGCCCCAGTTGCGGCTGTCGTTGGAGGAGTTGCGGTGGTCGCCAAGGACGAAGTAGGTCTCCGGTTCAACCACCCGCGGCGGCATGGACTGGAAGTCGCGGAACTGCCGCGGCACGTAGCTTTCCTGGAGCGGCCGGCCGTTGATGCTCACGGTGCCGCGGTCGATGGCCACCTGGTCGCCCGGCAGGCCGATCACGCGCTTGATGTACGACTTGTCCGGGTCGCCGGGATACCAGAACACCACCAGGTCGCCGCGCTCGATCTGCCCGATGCCGAAGCGGTAGACGAACTTGTTGACGAAGATCCGCTCCTGGTCCTCCAGCGACGGCATCATGCTGGTGCCTTCCACCTTCACCGGCTGGTAGATGAACACGATCACCACCACGGCGATGATCACCGAGAAGGCGAGGTCGCGCAGCCAGGCGAGCAGCGTGCGTACGGCTTTGGTGCCTGGCGGCGGCGTTGCAGGTTCCATTCCGGCGAAGATGACGGTCTCTTATTGATTATAGGGAAGCGCGGGCCTCACTGCCGGCGGCCAAACAGCTTGCGCTTGATGTCGGGCCAGAACTCGTCGAAGACGTTCTCGGCGACCCCCCAGCCGACCGAGATCGTGCCGCGCGCCAGCGCGTGCCTGGTAGTATTCAGCCGGTCCGGATACCACGTATTGGCCAGGAAGGCGGAGCCGTACAGGCTGGCCAGGCGCGCGGAGGCAAAGTGGTCCTTTCCATCCCGCCCGCGAGCGATAATGGTGTGGGCGATCGCGTAGCGGGTTCGCTTCCAGAAGCCGCGCTCGCCGGAGCGATGGTAGCGCGGGTCCTCGCCGAGCAGCGCGCCCACCGGGAGTTCAATGCCGTGCCTGGCGCCATGGCGGGCGTTGCGGTAGGCGTAGCGGCGGCCGTAGCCGGCCGCGCCCTGGCCCCACTCCCAGGGGTGATCACGCCACTGGTTGATTCCGGCCGCCGCGCCGGACAGCAGCAAACCGCGCGGGCTGATCAGACACTGGAGATGAGTATCGAGGCGCGCG
This sequence comes from Acidobacteriota bacterium, assembly GCA_038060875.1. Lineage (GTDB taxonomy): Bacteria > Acidobacteriota > Terriglobia > Bryobacterales > Bryobacteraceae > JBBTDS01. The sequence continues at coordinate 24,362 of JBBTDS010000300.1, forward strand.
TGGAAGGTCAGCTCCTGTTGCGCCGCCAGGCGGCCGCCCGCCGCCAGCAGCGCGGCGGCGAACAGCAGGCGGGCTGGCGCCGAGGGCCTCACTGCTCGTGGAAGCCTTTCACCGCGACGCGCACGTCGATGCCCTGCCGGATGCTCTGAGTCACGGTGCAGAAATCCTCGAAAATGCCGACGCACCGCCGCGCTCTTTCCCGTTCGGCCTCGTCCAGCCCAGGGTCGATCGTAACCGCGACGCGGCCGACCCGCAGCCGGCCGCTCTGGTTCCGCACGATCTCGACCTTCACCTCGGCGCGAATCCGCTCCAGCTTGAGCCTCGCCTTCCCGGCGCAGAACAGCAGGCTGGCGCTGAGGCAGTTGCCGATGGCGGCGGCCAGTATGCGGGCCGCGTTGGGCCCGGCGTCGGCGCCGAGCGGCGGCGGCTCGTCCATCGTCAGCTCCGGATGGCGCGGCTTGTCGAAGCGGACGCGGAACTCATAGCCGCTGACCTGCTCCATGCCGATCGTAAACTTGTGAACAACCATGGGCTACCTCTGCTTCAGCAATTCCTCGATAGCGGCCGCGATCAGCGGCGCCGCCTCCGGCCCGACCGCGTTCACCTCCCCATACCAGCGCCGGGGAGCGTTCTGGAGCCACGGTTCCTTCTCGTCCCATTCGGCCTTGGGGATGATGTAGCCGATCTCGTCGTTGGCGAGGCCGATCAGCATGCGGTACGGCGCCTTCATCATCCGCTTGATCGGCGGCTCCAGCGGCGCATCGGGAAAGTCGGCGCCGGGGTAGCGCTGGATGCCGCCCACGCTCAGTTCCGGATACAGCTCGCCGGGTACAAGCGCGCCTTCGAGCACCGGCCGCGAGCCGTCGAGCAAGCGGAAGATGCCGGCCACGGTGCTGGCGGGCGCACCCTCGCTCATCGGCTTGCGTCCGCGGAAGAGGCCGGACTTGGCCGCCAACTGGAAGCCCTTGTTGGCGACTGGAATCTGCACGGCCTTCTCGCGGAAGGCGATGGAACGGACCCGGACGCTCGCGGCCTTGACCACCGCGTCAGCGGCCAGCTCGGCTACTCGCGTGCCGATAATCTCCGCCTTGCGGAAGGTCGCGTCCTCGGCCGGCTTGCCGGTCTGCGGGTCCACGACCTTTGCGCCCAGGGGCGACTGCATCCCGCCCACCGCGCCGTTCAACAACAGCGCGACGCCGCCCAACCGCCGCTCCAGCCGCGTATAAAAGTACGCCGGGTAATCGGCGGTGAGCAGCGTGTTCTTCGACGCCAGCGTCTCGGGATGGTTGGCCCAGTTCACCAGCGTGGCGATGGGCTTGCCCGCCGTGTCGGCCACCGACAGGATCACCAGGTCGGAATCGTGCACAACGGGCGGCCGGTTGTCGTGAATGTACGAATCCAGCTCAGAGGAGCGCACGCTGGCCAGCTTCGCCGCCGCCGGCCGCAGCGCGCGCACGGCCGCCGCGGCCGCTTCGGCGGTGCGGTCGATGACCAGGCGGTTGTACTCCTCGTTGATCCCGCTCACAGCCGGCGCCGGCCCCCAAAGCCCCATCGTGTCCGGGGCCTCGTGATCATGGAGCGGGGCGACGACGACATCGGCCGGCCCGCCGATACGTTGGATCGCGCTCGCACGGATCTTCTCGACGTCCTCGAAGAACAGGCCGATGGAATCGAGGCCGCAAAGGACCAGCGGTCGCGCGCCGGCGCTCAAGGCCAGGCAGCGGGCATAGAGGTCGTCGTGAATGCCGGTGGCCACCCGGTTCTGGTCGAAGCCGGCCAGGAAGACGGGCGCGAAGCGCGCCAGGTCCGGGGTGATGACAGCTTTGGCGGCGCCGGCGCGAAACTGGGCGAGACACGCGCCGGCGGCCAGCCCGACGAGCAGGGCGACGCTGGCGGCCCGCATCGCGCTAAGCCCAGTAGGCGACGCCGGGCTTCTCCTTGATGATCAGGCCCTGGAGGAACTTCACCGCCTTGGTGAAGCCTTCGTCGGCCGACATCAGGGCGTCCTCGTGCTCGATTGAGAGCACGTAGTCGTAACCGTACATACGCAGGGTGGAGATGAACTCGCCCCACCACTCGGCGCCATGGCCGTAGCCGACGGTGCGGAACAACCAGGCGCGGTTGCGCTCGTCGGTGTACTTTTTGGTGTCGAGCACGCCGGTTCTGGGCAGATTGGCGGGGTAGATCTGGTTGTCCTTGGCGTGGACGTGGAAGATGGCGTCGCCGAGCACGCGGATGGCCGCGATCGGGTCGATGCCCTGCCAGAACATGTGGCTGGGGTCGTAGTTGGCGCCGAGGTTGTCGCCGACCGCCGCCCGCAGCTTCAGCAGCGTCTCGGGACTGTAAACGATGAAGCCGGGGTGCATCTCGATGGCGATCTTCACGCCGTGGTCCTTGGCGAACTTCACCCGTTGGCTCCAATAGGGGATGGTCTTCTTTTCCCACTGCCAGGCGACAATGTCCTGGAAGTGCGGGGGCCAGGCGCAGGTCACCCAGTTGGGGTGTTTGGCCTCCTCGTGGTCGCCGGGGCAGCCGGAGAAGTCGATCACCACCGGCACGCCCAGCTTCTCGGCCAGCAGGATGGTCTCGCGGCTGACCCGCCGACTGGCGCGGGCGATTCTCAGATTGGGATGGAGCGGCTCGCCATGGCAGCTCAGCGCGCTGATGGTGAAACCGTTGTCGGCCAGCTTCTTCTTGAACGTGTCCAGTTCCGCCGGGTTGTCGAGCATCGAGAGCTTGCAGTGGGGATCACCGGGATAGTTGCCGGTACCCAGCTCCACCGTGTCCACACCCAGGGCCTTCAGCTTGGCGAGGACCTTATCAAGCGATAGATCCGCGAATAGCGCTGTAAGAACACCAACTTTCACCGCATTCCTCCTTAGGTGACAGGCCGGGAGGCCTATCCTACTCTGATCAGAATATCACGGCGGTTGGCGCGACACTCAGGCCAGCGCCAGCAGCCGGCGGCGCAGCAGGTTCATGGCCGCCTGGGCGGCAAAGGCGCGGACGCGGGCGCGGTCGCCGAGGAAGCGGAAGCGACGGGCCTGGCAACCCTCCGGCCCCGCCAGCGCGATGAAGACCGTGCCCACCGGCGTCGCCTCGGTCCCTCCGCCCGGGCCGGCCACGCCGGTCACCGCCAGCGCGTAAGTGGATCCCGTGCGCTCGCGTGTGCCCGCGGCCAGCGCCAGGGCCACCGGCTCGCTGACGGCGCCGTGCTCGGCCAGGAGGCGCGGCTCGACGCCCGCGAGCCGGCTCTTCATACTGTCGGTGTAAACCAGGAGGCCGCCCAGAAAGTAGTCCGAGCTGCCCGGCGCCGAGGTGATCCGCTCGGCCAGGAGGCCGCCGGTGCAGCTCTCGGCCACCGAGATGGTGGCCGCCCGCTGGCGCAGCAGATCGCCGATGACCTGCTCGAGCGGGTCGCCGCGGGAATAGATGTGGTCGCCGAGGATGGCTTCGATCCGGCCGCCGAGATCGGCCAGCAGCGCCTCGGCCTCCTGCTCGCTCGGGCAGCGCGCGCGCAGGTGAATCTGTATGTCGCCGGGAGCGGCCAGCACGGTAGTGACCGGGTTCGCGTACTGCTTGTAGACGGACGAGATGCGCTGGTCGAGGTCGGATTCGGCGATGCCGCCGGCGCGGTAGCTGCGGGTGCGGATCACCAGCCGGGGCACGATGCGCTCCAGACGCGGCCGCACCGAGCGGGCGAACATCGGCTTCAGCTCGCCGGGCGGGCCGGGCAGTAGCGCGACCACCCGCCCGCGGTCGTCGATCCACTGGCCGGGCGCGGTGCCGTTGTCGTTGGGTAGCGCCTCGGCGCCGGCGAGAATGAACGCCTGCCGGCGGTTGATTTCGGCCATCAGGCGGCCGGCCCGCCGGAAGCGCTGCTCGATGGCGGCCAGGATCTCCGGCACGAACGCCTGCTCGCGTCCGAGGGCGGCCGCGACTGCGTCGCGGGTGACGTCGTCCTCGGTGGGGCCGAGCCCGCCGGTGACGATGAGGATTTCGGAACGCTCGAGCGCGGCCCGCACGGCGCCGGCCAGCCGGCCGCGGTCGTCGCCGACGACGGCTTTCATGACCACCTCGATGCCGAGCGCGTTCAACTGTTCGGTGAGGTAGAGGGAGTTGGTGTCGAGGCGCTCCGGCGTGAGCAGCTCGGAGCCGACCGCGATGATCTCGGCGTTCATCTATGGCAGCGGCTTGCCCCTGATGCCGACGTCCACCCGGAACAGGGCGCTGTTGGTGGCGACGATCAGCGAGCGGCCCGGCGTGAAGGCCAGCCCCACGATGTTCGGGCCGGAGAGGAACAGCTCGGCCTTGCGGTACTGATCGATGCGCACCACGCCTTTGCACCCGCCCAGCGAGGCGGCCAGGTAAAGCCGCCCCTCGGCGTCGAAGGCCATACCCTGGGGACGGCCGAGCCCGCGGTAAAAGACCTCGACCTCGCCGCCGGGCGAGATGCGGTACACCGAATCGAAGCTGGAGGTGGTCGGGCCGGTGACGTAGAGATGCCGGTCGGGCCCGAAGGTCAGGTGGTAGGCGGCGATGGAAGGTTCCAGCGTGGCGAACACGAAGATCTGGCGCGAGGGGCTGATCTTGAAGATGGTGCCCTGGCGGTCGCCGACGTAGAGGCTGCCGTCCTCCTCAAACGCCAGCCCGGTGGCGACGCCCATGCCCTCCACGTACACCGACATGTTGCCGGCCGGGGTGGCCTCGTAGACGTTGCCGTCGTAACGGCTGGAAATGTATAGCAGCCCGTCGCGATCGAAGGCCAGGCCGGTGGCGTTCATCAGCTCGGAGAGGAAAGGCTTGACGTTGTAATTCGGATCCAGGCGGTAGACGGAAACCGGCGTCTTCTGCCCGCGCGAGCCGCTGAAGGTCGCGAAGATGTTGCCGGCCGCGTCCACGGCCGGGTTGCCGACCGGATGGAGATTGTCGGCTACCTGGATGCCGATTTCGCAGGTCCAGACCGAGCTGGCCTGCTCGCCGTTCTCCACCACCAGCTCGCCCACCGAGGCGCCTTCCGGCACCCGCGCGATCACGAAGGAATCCGAGCCGATGACGACCGGCGCGGTCACCTCGCCGAACCGCACCCGCGGGCGCGGCGACGTCTTGACGAAACCCTTGCCCCGGATCAGCAGCTCGCCGCCGGCGATCGCCGCGGCCGGCGCCACTTCCGTGATCTGGGGCTTCCCCTCGGAGTTCCTGCGAATAGCCATCGCTAATAAAGATTGAAACATCCCGCCGCGAATAACACAAGCGCCCCATAGAGGCCCGCCACCGCGTCGTCGGCGACGATGCCCCAACCGCCGGGCAGCGCTTCGGAGCGGCGAGCCGGGGCGGGCTTCACGATATCGAAGAACCGGAACAGCAGGAACGCGGCCAGCCAGCTCTTCCAGTTGAGCGCGCCGGCGCCGGCGATGGTGAGCCACTGGCCCAGCGCCTCGTCCACGACCACCACCCGCGGGTCCTTCTGCGACCGCTGGCGCGCCAGGCGCCCGGCGGCCCAGATGGCGGGCGCAGCCGCCAGCGCGGCCAGCACGGCGAACTGCCAGGGCCGCCAGCCGGCATAGCGCGCCAGGGCCATCGCCACCGCCAGCGCGACCGCCGAACCCGCCGTGCCCGGCGCCAGCGGGCAGTAGCCAAAGCCGAACAGCGTGGCGATCGCCGCCGCCAGCCGCCCCGCCTTACTGCTCACCGCTGTCTCGGCCACGCTCATCTTCTTCCGCCTCCCGCTTCGGCTCGACCGGCGTCGAGACAACGTAGCGTTCATCGACCCAGTTGCCCAAGTCCAGCAACTGACACCGCTCGCTGCAAAAAGGCATGAGGGGCTCGCCGAAGGCGACGTCCTTCTTGCAGATCGGACACTTCATGAGCGTACGGGGGCCATGTCCAGCAGCGTGCCGACCAGGTCGTAGTCGTGCGCCTCGGTGACGCGGAAGCGGCGGATCTGGCCGGGCGCCGCCGCGGCGCCTTCGACATCGTTGATCAGACAGACGCCGTCGATCTCTGGCGCCTGTGTGGCCAGCCGTCCCTCAAACAGGAGATCGGTCTCGCGCGACGGGCCTTCCACCATTATAGCCGGCTCGCGGCCCACCAGGGCGCGGGTCCGCGCGCGCGAGATCTTGCGCTGGATCGCCATCAGCCGCCGGCGGCGGTTGTAAATGGCGCGGGCATCCACCTTGCGATCGAGATCATAGCTCACGCTGGTGTCCTCGTCCGAGTAGCCGAAGACGCCCAAGTGATCGAACCGCGCCGCCTGGACGAACTCGCACAGCTCTTCAAAATCCTTGGCCGTCTCGCCGGGGAAGCCTACGATGAAGCTGGTGCGGATGGCGACGCCGGGAATGGTGCGGCGGATCCGCTCGACCAGCCGTAGGAAGATGTCGCCGGAAGCGCCGCGCTTCATCCGCTTCAGCACGGCGGCGCTGGCGTGTTGCAGCGGCAGGTCGATGTAAGGTACGAGCGAGCGGTGGGCGGCCATGGTCTCGAGCAGCCGCGGCGTGATCTTGTTGGGGTAAGCGTAGAGGAACCGGACCCACTTGTCGCCCGGCGTCTCGATGGCTGCCAGTCGCTCCAGCAGCGCGGGCAGCCCGTGCTGGAGGCCCAGATCGTCGCCGTAGGAGGTGGTGTCCTGGCCGATGAGGTTGATCTCGCGCGCGCCTTGGGAGAACAGCCGCGCCGCCTCGGCGACGACCGAGTCCGGGCGGCGGCTGCGGAAACGGCCGCGGTACTGCGGGATCACGCAGAACGTGCAGGGATGGTCGCAGCCCTCGGCGATCTTGATGTAGGCGTAATGCCGCGGGGTGGCCAGCACGCGCGGGGTGCCTTCGTGATAGAGATACGGCTCAGCCGCGTTGGTGGCCGCGGGCGTCCCCTCGCAGGCGGCCACGATCTGCTCAACCTGGTTGGTGCCGATGACGGCGTCCACCTCGGGCAGGCTCCGCCGGATCTGGCCGCCAAAGCGCTCCACCAGGCAGCCGGCCACCACCAGCCGCTGCGCCCGGCCGGACTTCTTGTAGCCGGCCATCTCCAGGATGGCGTCCACCGACTCCTGCTTGGCCGGATCGATGAAGCCGCAGGTGTTGACGACGATGACGTCGGCTTCGGCGGGGCTTGGGGTGAGCTCGTGCCCGCGGGCGGCGAGCTGCCCCATCATGACCTCGGTGTCCACGAGGTTCTTCGGACAGCCCAGACTGACAAAACCGACCTTCAACGCGCCAATCCTGTGGTGAGAGACAGTGGGGAAACTCCAGGATAACACGGCGGCGGCGGCCCGCAGCCGTGTGCTATAGTGTGGGAAGCGCGCTGCTCAAGAAGTTCTAATCACCTCCCACTCTCAGGTCCAATTCAGATCCTAACCCCTGGCAGCTATCTGGTAGCCATCCAGCTTGCTCGTATCCCCGCCTGGCGCCGCCGCGAGGCGCCGCGCCCTTCGCGCACACACGTGGCTCAGGAACGCGCGCCGCGGACGACGATCGACCGCGGCGGCGACTGGAAAGATTCCCAGGACTTTCCCCGGAATTTCTCGCTCGACCCTCCTAACCGATTGAACTCTCGGACGTTGGCGGATGCCAGAAGTTGCCGACGTACCGCCTTGATTTCGGGGCCACGGCATCGTCAAACCAGCGCCCTTAGAGCGTGATCGTCTCGACGCAGCAAGGGGACGGCAACCCAGAGGTGCTTTATTTGCAGTGAGCTGCGACGCCGGCCTGGACACTCGGGGGCCAGCCCGAGCGAGTGCCGCGCTCGCGGAATCCCCGCCAGCGGCGGTTGGATGTGCCCACCGCCGGAAAAAATGGGGAAGTCCTGAAAGATTCCAAAAAATCCCAGGAGTTTACCCAGAATTTGGGAGCCCAGATGCTCAACGGCTGAAAAATCAGCACATTAGGGTCCTCCAGAAGTGGCCACAGCAGTTTCCGCACTCCACGGTGCCAAGGAAGCTCGATAGTGCCACCTGAGGCCCAATTAGAAGGCGTACGAACCTCGCGTGTCACAGACCGGTTCCCGCGTTTTCAACAAGATACGTCGTCTGCCCGTGCGACTCGGGCGGAACCAGGGCGAGCGCCGCACTCGGAAAAGGGCATTCTGTGGGCAGCGGACAGAGACGCGGCCAAAAAAGTGGGTAAACTCCTGCAAAAAATCCCCCTTGACACGCTTTTTTTTCGTGTAAGAATAGGCTGAGGGTGTGAGGTGTCAGATGGTACGCCGGCATTTTCTCGCGGTGTCTACTATCTGGGGGTCGAAGCCCCTTTTCGGAGGGCAAGTGAACCCCCCGCTGGCGATGGTCGGCTCTTTCCGTCCTCCGATTTCCCCAGATGAGTTCGTCCAAAACTTTGAAATCGCAAACGGGTCTTTTCTCTTCCTGATCTCCAGCCGATTGCCGGGCGGCGCGCGGCTGGTGCGTACGTCGCCTGAGGGTACGGTGAAATGGACCTGGGTCGCCCCGAGCGGTCGGTCTTACGCAGGACTCGGCTTGCGACCCTCTGGCGCAATCGTGCTACCGTATTTCGTCCGCAAAGGACGCGAGCCGGGAGGCTTCCTCGATGAGTTAACTCAAACCGGAGCGGTGGTCCGCACTCTGCGGCTGCCGTTTGCGACCGCGGTCTGGGAGTTCGTCGTCACCGGCGACAACCTTCTCACGTTTCGCGAGGATGGATCGGTCGTCTCAATGAACCTTCAAACCTCCGCCATTCGGACGTTGACGCCCGGACTGACACGGCTCGAGTCGGCCCGTGTTCATGTAATGTCGGATTCGGAGGTTCTGATTGTCGACCGGCTGGAAGCCAGACTCGGGAGACTGGGCTTGGGGACGGAGCGTTGTGAGTGGGCGACACTGGAGGCCCCGGAGCTTGCAGATTCACTCAGATACTTCTCCGAGCGCTGGAGACAATCCACCGCCTCGGTGCAAGCCGGCGCCGTCCTCCGTGGTCCGGTGGTAGGCGCGTCGTGCGTCGCGACTGACGGAAGCTTTTATTTCTTGCTCCAGCCGATCAGCCGCGTCAAGGGGGCCGTGCTCTTACGGGCGCGGCGGTCGAGTGGGGTAGACGCGCGCCTCTTAGTTCAGTTGCCCGGCAAGGATCTGCGACGCCTGTTGCCACATTGGCTCGCAGTGGTCGAAAACAGATTGTTTCTCATTTACGGAGATGGATATGTGGACGAATACCAACTCCCCTGATCGCGCGAGGCTGAAGCACCGCTTGCTGGTTGCGGTATCGCTCGTCTTGTTTGCGATCCTGTTGCCGGCTTATGCACAGGACTGCGGTATGCGGACGGTATGTTGTTCCGTGGCCAACATGGGGCGCTGCGGTACGAGCATCGACTGCCGTTACTTTCTTGATGCCCGAAGTGTGACTCCGTGGGCAATCGTCTTTTATGACAGTTGCAGCGCACTTTGCATCATAGGAGATCCGCCGGAGACGGTCTGTGCGCTGTGCTTCAGGACCAGGTTTTTCGTTTCCGTTACCGTGTGCGATGGGTTTGAGTATGAGACGGACTTCTATCTCTGCTGCCGTGACCCCCTCTGCTGCCCCGGCGTCCAGCCCTAGAGTATTTGGAGTACGTAGCAAGAGGGGCGCGCTCCTCGCCCACGTGAGGCTACCCGCGCCCAGGAAGGAGTGTATGCTATGCCGTTTCGCAAGACCCGCGGCGTCCCTCGCCCGTGGGTCATCCTGTGGTTTGTGATAGTGGCCATCGGCGCTGCGGGCTTGGCGGATCGCCCCGTCTCTGCGCAGGAGGAAGATTGCTCGAAAAGTAACGGCTGTGCCCAGGAGGCCTGTGGTACGCGATCGTCCCAGCAGTGCAGCTACCCTTCTACTATAACCTGTGAATGGCAAGAGTGCACCGAGGAATGCTTTGGCCAAACATGCTGCAACTGGGTGGAAGGTGACAACTACACTGACGGCTGCGTAATGGTCAGCCAAGCCTGTAGATACGTGACGTGTCCATGCGGGAGGGACTGTCCATGAGACGAGCACTCTCATTCGGACTGGCAACGGTTGCAGTAGGAGCGACGTCATTCTTAACTGTCAGACTCCTGCCCTCAAGTCCTGTTTCAAAGCCCGCCTTCACGGCGATACTTCAGGAATCGACAGAGGAATATGTTGCTGGTGCGGTGCGTCAACGCGAAGCGAAGCTCTTTTATGCCGCACGGGCTGACGGTTCAACAGTAGACGGTCTGATCACGCCATACCCTGAGGGACGCGAGTACACGGTCAGATCAGTTACCCTTGTCCCGGAAAGGAAATATGTCGTCGTTATAGAGGCGATCGAATCTGTTTCTACAACGCCTCTTTCAACCAAAGAGCTAGTCACTCTGACGGCCCCCCCGGGTCCGAATTGTGTGACGAAAGGTACCACCGTCCTTGGCTATGAGAAGCTGATGGGGCACGATGTCGTGAAACTGCAGCGAAAGGGTAAGTTTTATAACATCGAAACCTGGCAAGCTCCTGCATTGCACTGTTTCGCCCTTAAGTCGGTGAAGGAGGTCCGAAACACCGATGGCTCTCTGAACACTCGGACGATAAGGACCGCTGTGTCTTTGGCCTTGGGCGATCCCGCGGCTGAACTCTTTATGATCCCCACGGGTTACGTTGAGCGACCACCTTCTCAGATGAACATCGAGGAAGGAAGGCGGCTTTTGGGTTACGTTCCCCAGTGCTTGATCGATGCTGCACCAAAGCTAGACAGGAACTATTATCGTTCCAGGTCGGCACCTCACTGAGGAGTTTGACCGTTAGGCCGGTGGCATCTCCCATCGACCCTTATCTGCTTGTCCGTGCGGTCGTAGAGCTTGATGGTCGGCAACGCGAGGGCGCTGGTCTCGCGTCAATGGGCACTGAGCTACTGTAGCATCGTCGTCGCGGACTCGGTGTCCGCCAGGTTGGGAGAGGTGCCGCAGCGCCGCCCTCCTGTGGCGTAGCGGCGGGCGCCGGTTGCTCTGCGGCCTCCGTCTTCTTAGCCGCGGCCGCCGACTGCTGCTGGATGCGCCGCGTCAGTTCGCCCTGCCGCGTCAGTTGGACTTGAGTGTAGTCCTCCGTGGTGCGGAGGTCGCTGTGGCCAGCGATCTTCGACGCCTCGATAGCGCTCCCACCCACTTCCTGCCGCCAGGTAATGTTGGCGCGGCGGAAGGAGTGCGGCCCCAGGCCGGGCAAGTCGCAGCCCTCGGCCGTCGCCGCCTTGTTGAGGGCCTGCCGGACGCCGGAATCCCAGAGCGGCAGGCCACTGCCGTCGTTCCGAACGAAGACCCACTTCTCCGGCTGCGCGTTGTCGGCCTTGGCCTTGGCCCGGCAGCGATCAACCAGATGCCCCAGGGCGAGCGGGCGCCTGCTGCTCTCTGACTTCGGGGCGGCGATGTCTCCCCGCCAGTTACGCTGGACGATGTGGATGACCCCAGCGTCGAGATCGAAGTGCCCCCACTTCAAACCGAGGATCTCGGAGATGCGCCCGCCCCTGGCGATGGCGGTTTCGATGACGAGCAGGTTCGGTTCCTCCAGCCGCGCCAGGATCCTCACGGTCTCCTCGTCCGTCGGGATGCGGCTTGGCCTGAGGTGCCACTTCCTACCGATCTTGACCCGCGAGATCGGGTTGCGCCGGCCCTCCGGCCAGTAACCCCACTCCTCTGCCTTGGCGTCGATCGCAGACATGAGGCCCCGCAAGTCGCTCATCATGTGCCAGGAATCGGAAGTTTCGAAGAGCCATTGTTGAACTTCGTCTGGCTTGATTTCGGAAAGCTGCCGGCCGACCCCGTTCGGCAGAATGCGATGTTCGAGATGGAGCAGATACTTATCGCGGGTCGGTTTGGCCAGATGGAACCGCCGGGCGGCCTGCGCGGTCACGTGCGCAGCTACGAACTTCTCGACGAACTTGCTGAAGAGGATCATGCCGTCGGCGATCTTCTCCTGGATCGTCGGCCTGTTCAGCCGCGCCAGGAACTTGTCGCGCTCGACCTCAGCCTGCTTCTTCGAGAGCTTCTGCTCGCCCCGGCTGGGGCCGATCCACTGGCGGATTCGGACCTGTTTGATTGAGCCGCCCGGTTGCACCTGGTCGGCCCAGTACCGGAAGAACCACCACCAGCCGTCCTGGCGGCTCTTGATCCCCTCGTGGATCTTGGGGTGCTGGACTCGCGCCTTCAATTATAGGCCTCCTGTCAGGGCCTCAAGGTTACCGTGGTCTCGCGCCATGGATCAAGCCTGTTTTCAACAGCTTAAGGGGGTCGTAACTCCCCGATTCACCAAAGGGATGCGGCTATGGCCGGCGTCTTGTCCGCGATGTAGAGGGCCTCGCGCGTCCTGGTCATGCCGACGTAAAAGGTCCCGATTACCGCGTCCCGCAGCGCCCCGAAGCGCTGGTATGCGGCATCCCCCGCCTGGCTTCGTTGGTGCCGATGACGGCGTCCACCTCGGGCAGGCTCCGCCGGATCTGGCCGCCAAAGCGCTCCACCAGGCAGCCGGCCACCACCAGCCGCTGCGCCCGGCCGGACTTCTTGTAGCCGGCCATCTCCAGGATGGCGTCCACCGACTCCTGCTTGGCCGGATCGATGAAGCCGCAGGTGTTGACGACGATGACGTCGGCTTCGGCGGGGCTTGGGGTGAGCTCGTGCCCGCGGGCGGCGAGCTGCCCCATCATGACCTCGGTGTCCACGAGGTTCTTCGGACAGCCCAGACTGACAAAACCGACCTTCAACGCGCCAATCCTGTGGTGAGAGACAGTGGGGAAACTCCAGGACAACACGGCGGCGGCGGCCCGCGGCCGTGTGCTATAGTGTGGAAAGCACGCTGTGGGCCTGTGGCGCAGTTGGGAGCGCGCTTCCATGGCATGGAAGAGGTCGTGAGTTCGAATCTCACCAGGTCCACCAGAACCACCCCCTGACCGAGTCGGCGCGCTCAGGGCGATCCACACGAAAGCGGAGGAGTGGTGCTACTGTTCGGAGGGTGTAGAATTTACAAAAGGGCGCCAAGCTGCGAACGGGTAAAGCACGATCTCTTGGGTTGAGTTAGACAGAATCGCCGAAAGAAAGATCGCGTCGGAGGCCAAGGACCGCAAGCCGGCCGCTCGAAGGCCGCTCCGATCGCATGCGAAACTTCTCACCGATGATGAACTGCTCGCCAAGTTGCGCTCCTTCGGCGTAGACCTCGACCGGTCGTCGCTGGAACGACTTTGCGAGCAGATCCTCTCGGCTGAGGAGATCGCCGAGCCTCTGTTGGACCAGCGCGCCTTTAAGACCAATGGCATCGGGAGGCGCCGCTGCCGCTTGCCGCGCCTGGCTCGACGCCTGGAGCGACGTGCTCCGCATCCTCGACAAAACCGGCATGCAGTCGATCCGCGCTGGGGATGGGGCTGGATCGGCTGGGATGCAGTCCACGGTGGAAGTCCGGCCGGGCGGCAGCGTTTTGCGGCAAAAGACGACGATCACCTTTGGAGACGAAGGACGGCCCCTCGGGGAGTTGCGGAGGTCAGTCAACAGTCTGACTCTCCGACCGGGCTGATGGTCTGGATGTGGGGCCGGAGCTCGCCATCGAGTACGATAATATCCGGTGAGTCAAAGTTGCCTGGCTTCCGGGTTCCCGGGTGAGACTTGATGGAGGCGGCGTGCGCATCCTGATTGAGCCGGGGAGTTACAGTTGCCTGAACTTGGGCGACGTGGCCATGTTGCAGGTGGCCGTGGCCAGGATTCGGGTGTTGCGGCCGGACGCCTCCCTCTCCGTGGTGACGCGGAACCCCGGAGTTTTGGCGCGCTGCTGCCCCGGCGTAAGACCGGTGGCCGAATCGGACCGGCGGCGCTGGCTGGAGGGCAGGGCGCTGGCGGGGAGGTGGACCTGGCACAGGCTGCCCCGGCTGGTGAAGCTGGCGCTGCGGTGCAAATGGAAGCTGAGGGGCGTCGCCGGCGGCGAGCCGGATGCGTTCCTTAAGGAGATCGAGAGGTCCGACCTGCTGCTGGCCAGCGGCATGGGCGCCTGGACGGATGCTTTCGGCGAGCAGGCGGCCGGGACTTTCGACCTGTTCGAGATCGCGCAGCGGCGCGGCATTCCCACGGCCGCTTTCGGACAGGGCATCGGCCCAATCGAGGACGGCCGGTTGTGGGCGCGGGCAAGAGCGGTGCTGCCCCGTCTGGAGATCATCGGGGTACGGGAGAGCCGGACCGGGCCGGCGCTGCTGGAGCGCCTGGGAGTGCCGCGGTCGCGGGTGGTGGTCACTGGCGACGACGCGATCGAGCTGGCGTTTGAACGGCGGGCTGCGGCGCCCGGGGCGGGCTTGGGGATCAATCTGCGGGTTTCGCCTTACTCCGAAGCGGGCAGCCAGACGATCAAAACAGTGGGTACGGTGCTGGAGCGGGCAGTGGAAAGCCTGCGGACCTTTGTGGTGCCGGCGCCGATCTCGCTGAATGCGCCCGGCTCGGACGCCGAGACGATCCGCCGGCTGTGGCGGGAGGAAAGCGGGCTGAGCGGTTCGCTGGAGCCGGCCGATCCGGCCGAGCTGATCAGGCAAATCGGGCAGTGCCGGCTGGTGGTCTCCGGCAGTTATCACGGGGCCGTGCTCGCGCTGGCCCAGGGGATACCGGCGGTCTGCCTGGCCAGGTCGCGCTACTACGCGGACAAGTTTCTCGGACTGGCAACGCAATTTGGAACCGGATGCACAGTGGTGGTGATGGAAGACGGCGACTGGGCCGGGGCGTTGTTCCAGGCCATTCAGGAGGGCTGGGAATCAGCGGGGCGGTTCCGGGAGGAACTGCTGGCGCGCGCCGCCGAGCAGATCGAAGCGGGGCGTGGCGCCTATCGCCGGCTATTCGGGTTGCTGGGAGCGGCCGGCGGGCGATAGCGCCAATCACAAATCCCGCGGAAATTCTCCGCGTTTATTTTCAGCCGAATACGAGTGCTATAGGGGGTAGCGCGCCCGGGCGCACGTTCAGAATCGGGGCAGAAGCTGCCGCGGTTCCAGGCAGCGAATCCGGAAGGGGGGAGTTGCACATCCCAATGAAACCTCGGCGAGTGATCAGTGCTGTGCTCCTGAGCATCGCGCTGGAGTACGGCTACGGGCAGACGACCATCGATCTGCGAACGCAGACGAAAAACGTCGATTTCTCCGGGGCGCTGGCCACCCGGCCAGTGAAGACCGGGCCTACGCTACCGGCCCAGTGCTCCATCGGCCAGATGTTCTTTCTGACGGCGGCGCAGGCGGGGCGGAACCTGTATGGCTGCACGGCGACGAACGTGTGGACGACGCTGGGCTACACGGAAGGCGGGGGCGGCGGCGCCTCGATGGCGTCGCAGCTCGGCGATTACGCGGTGACCCGGAGCAGCGCGACGGTGCTGGCGATCGGCGCCGGTTGCAGCCCGTCGGCGCCGTGCAACGTGCGGTTTGGCAACACGGTTTACACGGTCACGGCGGGCGCCACGGCGACGCTCAGTTCCGGAAGCGGGACGGCCTATATTTACTTCAGCAGCAACGGCAATCTCACGGTGGGGCACGATTTCAGCGTGAGCTGCTCGAGCGGGTGCGCGGCCCAGAGCGGGGTGACGGCGTTTCCGCCCGACTCGCTGCCGCTGTACACCTGGACGGCGATCAACGGCGCCTGGGATGCGGCCGGCGGGACGGACCGGCGCGGATGGCTGAGCACAAGGCTGGTCAGCGGCGGCGCGGGCATCATCGCGACCGACACCGGGTCCGGCGCCACGGTGGCGATCGACACCGCCAGCGTGCCGGCCTACCTGACGGCGGCGGCCACGCTATCGTTTACCGCCATCGCGGCCGGGACGTGCGGGGCGGACCGTACTTTCCCGCTGCCGGGGGCGGCGGCCGGTGACGCGGTGGCGCCGGGCTGGCCCAGCGGGCTGGAGGCCGGGCTGGCGGGCATAATGCGGGTCAGCGCCGCCAACACCATCGCCGTCCGGCTCTGCAACCTGTCCGGGGCCACGATGACGCCGGCCAGCGCCTCGTTCCGGGCCACCGTCATACGGAGCTTCTAGCATGAGCCTCGTCAGGACTGTTTTCGGTTTTGGCTTAGGGCTGCTGGCCGGGCTGACGGCCTATGCGGCCATCGGCAACGTCCAGGTGAGCGGAGTAACGCCCACCCAGGCGGTGATCAGTTTCACGGCGCCGGACGGCGGACCGTGCTCGGTGAAGATCTCGGAGACGAACGATTTGGGGGCCGGATACCGGCCGGTTCACGACGTGAACCCGGCGCTGTTCGCGGGCGCCGACCAGGACAGCCGCCACGGCAGCATCGCGCTGGGACGGGCCCGCGTGCTGGTTGCCGGCAAGCGGACGGTCGAGCAGGCCGCCGACGGGAAGAGGTACTCGCGCGCCCTGCGGAACAACACGCAGCATTACTTCCGGATCGCCTGCGGGGCCGACGCATACAGCGGGTCGTTCTCCACCACCAACATTCCCTTCGGCGGCACCTACGCCGATCCTCTGCCCTCGGACCCCAACGGCAGCAGCGGCTTATACAACTATCCGTCGCTCGACTGGTCCGACCGAACCGAACGAGTCATCGATCCGCTCACCGGGATGGAGATCGGCAAGGTGGCGATTCCGAACGATGTTTCGGAGACGGCGGCTGACCGTTCGGTGGCGGCGTGCAGCGGGACAAACTGGATCAATCCCGGCAACTGCGCGGCCGCCGACGGCAACCTGGCGAGCCACCAGGGCACGAACCGGGATGCGCTCTACGCGCCGGCTAGTTTTACCTCCCCGAACTCGACCAGCATCGTGAACCGCCTGAACGTCTCGATGCGGGCTTCCATTTCCGGCGCGCCCAGCGGGGAGGACAAATACCTTGACGTGTGCGCGACCAAGGACGGGAGCACTTGCGCGTCGCCCTGGAAGGCAGTGGACCTGACCACGTGCAGCCTCAGCGCGTACCAGGGGGAGTGCCTCAACCTCGGTTCTGCGGCGGACATGGATTTCTGGGGCGGCGAGCCTTTCCATGGTTGGGTGCTGTCAGCCACGGAGGGATTTCTGCTGAAGCCGCGGACGGCGTCGGCAAGCTACTCGATCACCATCGACCACATCCGGTTCACCGCCAAGACGGCCTCGGCGGCCATGACGTTCCCGGCGCACGCCGGGATGCCTCTTTGCTCGACGGTTCCGGTCACCGACGACGGAGACGGCCATGCCTACTACCTCTGCCACACCATTGGCAGCAACCGGCTCTACAGCATCGACGTGACGGCCGGGCGAGCGTACTATCTTGGCCCGGCCTACAAGGCTACGCCGGGACGGCCCATCGTCGAAATTGCCTGGGACCAAACGAACGGCCGCGTGTTCTACGCCATTCAGTCCACCGAGAACCTGGTGCTGAAGGGAACCTGGTCGTCGGCGGCGGGCGCGATCCGGCAGGAGTGGACCGGCGCGCTTTTGGCCCAACCCTCGAATCTGACCTGGACGGAAATGACCCTGAATTCGCCCGGTTGCGCGCTGAAGAACGTGCTGGCGACGTTCGACTCGCGGTACAACGCAGAGTGGCAGTCGAAGACGTACAAGCCCGCCATCGTGACGACGCAGAGCAACAAGATCGTCATGTACCAGGCGCACGCCCAGGATCATGCCGGCTGGGTAATCGTCTACGACCCTGCCGCCAGCCCGCCGGCTGGAT
Source organism: Acidobacteriota bacterium (assembly GCA_038060875.1). Taxonomy (GTDB): domain Bacteria; phylum Acidobacteriota; class Terriglobia; order Bryobacterales; family Bryobacteraceae; genus JBBTDS01. Next base: position 41,952 of record JBBTDS010000300.1, read on the forward strand.
GCAGCGGCAATCAGGGCAACGTGGCGGCGGCCATGTACGTCAGCCAGGATGCGCCGGCGAAGTACTGCATGATCCACACGCTCATCGGCGATAACTCAGTGCAGCCCTGGATCTTCATCGGCAACGGGCGCGGCGGGACCGGCGCCGGTTATTTTAGAGGCCCGTGGCGGGTGAAGGTGCAAAAGCCGGGCGGCGGGAGCCTGAGCACGACGGACACGGTCTTCGAAATCCAGTTGACCGGCGGCGCCTACGAGCCGACCGACCCGGACCCGAGCGGGAACGCCAACGACCTCACCATCACCGCCGAAGCCGGCGATCTGTTTGGCTATGACGCCAACGGCGACGGGTACTTCAATACCTCGGACGAGATCATGGACGTGGTGGCGATCGATCGCGGCGTCACCCCCCCGCGCTGGACCATGCGGCGCGGGGATCAGATGAGCGGCTCGCCGTGGATGCCCACCGGATACACGGCCGGAAACCAGAGGGTGTTCACGATTTCAGCGGGCGCGGCGATCGAGGGTCTGTGCCGTTCCTACCCGATCAATCTCAGCGGGGTGGACAACGGAACCACGGTATGGAACTTCCAAGCCGACCCCCACGCGAGGACGGTGGTCCAACCGGCCGAGAACGGCGCCGGCGCCTACCCGCCCTCGCCGGGTGTCTACACGCGCGATTCCGGCTATGCCAGCCCGATCGTGTACCTGCGCTGGAATCACGGCTCGCATGGCCACGCGCGCATCGACCAGGGGTTCAAACTCTCCTTCGGCGGCGCCCCGTTCTGCCCCAGCATCAAGGGCAAGAACGCATGCTGGGCGGTTCAGCGCGGCGACAATGTGAACCTGCTCGGAAATAACCCGGTGCAATACGTCTCCGGGGCCTTTCCGTCCTTCGCCGGCAAATACCCGCCCGGGAGCGCCGGGGCGACGTATCAGAACCACCCGGGATTCCTGCAATCGGCGGCGCCCGCCTCCGAGAAGCGCTGGGCCTTCGACCTGATGCCGCTGACAGTCGGAGGTGCCGCGTACGGCTCGGCAGCCGCCAGCCCGGAGCCTGGCGCCACCACCGTGTTCAAAGTGACGGGCACGACGCTGAACCGGAAGCATTTCGGGACGCTGGCCACCTGCGGCGAGCGGATACTGCGCGATATCTCCGGTCCGGGCAGCGTCATTGATGACACGAAGCCGTACAGTTACTGCGTAGCGTTGAACGCCGGCGAGTGCCGGTCCGGTTCGACGGCGGGAAGCGTGTATGCGTCCTGCCCGGGCAAGACGGGTTCGTGCGCGGGCGACGCGCTGACCGGCTATCCGGCGACGACGGTGGATGTCTGCGTCGGCGACCGGTGGGCGTGGGGGTTCGGACCGGTCCAGGCGCCGCTGTGGGCGAACTCGTATTTTGGGGAACGGACGCGCCTGCTCGGGCACGTGTTTCCGATCGCCCATTTGCAGAGCCGCTACGCGGCCGCCAAGGCGCTGCCTTCCGGCGACTGGGCCTGGACACTGGCCAACCGTCACGAGTGGCCGGGTGTGTACATGTTCAAGGTGCCGCCGTATCCGCCCGAGGACTCGGTGAACCGAGGCGCTTTTGTGAGTGTTCCGGTTTCGCTCAAACCTCCGGCCGGGCTGGGGGTGAATAACGCGATGATCGAGTTCGGGTACGCGGAAAACGGCGCGCCGGGCGACTTCTACTGCACCACCCGGAAGGAAGCCTGTATTGTGACGGCGAGCGCGGTGGATCCGGCGGCGCCGTTCCAGTATGCTTCCGAGAGCATCCCGGGCGTGCCGTGCGCCGGCGGCTGCACGATCGCGCTGCCGGGCGTGTCGAAGCGCGTGCTCTACTATCGGGTGAAATACCGGGATGCCGGCGCCAGCGTGCTGGCGGCCAGCGCCCTCCAGGTAGTGGCGGTGCCTTAGTTAGCGGTTTTGTCTTCTGCGCTAGTTCGGGTTTAGAATCTAACTGAACGGCCCCATTGCGAGATTCGAGCGCGAGGTTGCAAGGCGAGGGTGAACAACGACACAATGAAAGCCTTATTCGCGGACGCGCTTCTGGAAGCCGGGCGGCGCCTCCCTTATCATCCGGGGAAGTGGCGGATCGTGGAAGCTCTCGCGAAGCATGCCCGAGCGCGCTGGGTCTCCCCCCGCAGTGCGGTCATCGATGGTGTCCGCCAAGATCTCAACTTACAGGACCTGGTGGCACGCTCAGTCTACTACCACTCCTACGAGGTTTGGGAGCGGCGGGCGACCCGGCACCTCGTCTCTGCTGGTTGCACGGCACTCGACGTAGGCGCGAATATCGGTTTCTTTTCCTTCTTCCTCTCACGTCTCGTGGGGCCGGCAGGAGTAGTTCATGCATTTGAGCCCCTGCCTCAACTGGCCCATCACATCGAGCGGTGCGCGGCGGCAAACGGCGTGACGAATGTATACGTTCATCGCCTGGCCGCCAGTGACAGAGCTGGAAACGCTCGCATGATTGCAGGCACCAGTGGCAACTCGGGCGTCGGCTGGCTGAGCGTCAACGGAGACACCGGGGTTGAGACAGCGACTCTCGACGCCTTCGTGGAACAACGGGGGATTGGCAGGGTTGATTTCATCAAGATCGACATCGAGGGGGCCGAGATTCTTTGCCTTCGTGGAGCGCGGAAGCTGATCCAGCGGGACCAGCCAGCTATGTTGGTCGAGGTCAACCCGGCCTGTTTGAGCCGCTTCGGCGCCTCAGCCCAGCAACTAGGCGACGAACTGCTCCGCCTCGGCTATTCGCTGCACGTCCCCACATGGCGGGGCACGGTTCCGTTCGACCCTGCGACTTTGGGCCCGCAGGAGTATGTCAACGTGCTGGCCCTCCCGGCTCGGGCATCATAGTGGCGCTCCAACTGGCCAACACGGGAACGGTGACCAGCGTGGCGCTGGCCCGGGAGCCG
>JBBTDS010000301.1:0-17501 GCA_038060875.1 Acidobacteriota bacterium
TCCTCGGCCCGGCCCTGGCGCTTCAGGTCCACCGGCAGCAGGTCGGGGCGGCAGGTCAGCAGGAACCAGATCACCTTGCCGCGCAGCTCGGTGTTGCCCATGAAGGCGGCGATCTGGGCGAAGACGCGGTTGGAGACGCCGCTGTCGCCGGAGCTGGAGCGGTCGCCAAGCTGCGCGTCGGCTTCATCGACGATCACCGCGATCGGGCTCATCGCCTTGAGCAGGTTGAGCACGCGCTCCAGGTTGCCCTCGGTCACGCCCTGCCACATGCTGCGGAAGTTCTTGAGGGTCACCGCCGGGATGCCGACCTCGCCGGCGAAGCAGGTGGTCAGAAACGTCTTGCCGGTGCCCACCGGGCCGCAGATGACGTAGCCCATCGGCAGCACGTCGCCGCGGCCGGCGCGCAGGGCGGCGGCGGCGTCCTTGAGCTTCTTCTTGGCCGCCTCGTGCCCGGCCACCATCGACAGGTCGAAGCGGCTGTGGATGAACTCCAGCAGGCCGCCCGACTCAGCCTCGATCAGCTCCTTCTTCCGCTGCCGCAGGAAGCTCATGGTGATCGGCTGGCGGTTCTCGACCGCGTGGGAGATGAGCGTCTGCAACTGGACGCGCTTCAGGCCGGCGCTCAGCTTGGCCAGCGTTGCGTCGGTCACCTCGGTGGCCGGAAAGGCGCCGGCCGTCTGGATGAACTCCAGCCGCTCGCCTTCCTCCGGCAGCGGGATCATGATCGAAGCCACGCCGGGGTTCTGCACGATGCCCTGGTTGAGCTCGGAGAGGTTCTCGGCGATCAGGCAGATGGTGGCGTCGGCGCGCAGGAAGGCGGGGTTCTGCGCCCAGCGCTTCAGGATCACCAGCGAGTTGCGGTCGTCGGCCGGCATGTGGGCCAGCTCGCCGGCCGGCACGATGGTCTCGGCGAAATCGACGATGAGCGCGATCTTGCGCCCATCGAGCATCCGGAGCCGGAGGTAGTTGTCGAGCAGGTTGAGGACGCCGTCGGGGTTGCGCGGCAGGCCCTGCTGGTAGCGGGTGCCGTGGAAGTCGTCGTAGCCGACCAGGGCGCGCTGGAAGTCGGCCTGCATCTCGTGGGTTCCAAAACTGAGCCCGCCGCCGCGATCGTAAGTGAGGATGAGGTCGCGGCGGCCGAACAGCGCCTCGCGGAGAAAGCGGTGCAGCGGGACAAACTCGACCGCGCCCCCACGCCGCAGCGGGACCAGATCGCGCACGTTCCCGTGGAGCACGAACATGGAGATGGTGCGCGAGTAGTACTTCTCGGAAAGCTCGCGCGCCCAGGCGGGCAGCAGTTCCAGGTGCGTGTTCAAAGGAGTGTGCGCGCTGGCCATCTCAGTTCCTCGCCCGCTGGCGGCCGGGCGAGCCCGGCGCCGGCGCGGCCTCCGACGGCAGCGGGCTGAGGATGCCGGCCGTCTCCGGCAGGGCCATGTCGTAAATGGCCTCCACCTGCCGCACCGTATCCTCGGTCTGCTCGACGTCGCGCACCAGCGTCTCCAGTTGGTCGCTGACCTGCTGCGGGTCGCGCAGCGTGACCGACTGGTCGCGGATCAGCTTCAGCACGTCCTCGATGGCGGCGCACTGGGCATCGACCACCGCACAGTTCTCGCGGATCTTGTCGTACTTCTCCAGCCGCTTGGCCATTATCTCGGCGCGCTTGCGGTTGATCTCCTGCACCTTGGGCGGGTCCTTGGGCAGCGCGCGCTCCAGCTCGGCCAGCTCGCGGCGGATAAGGTCCGGCGAGGTTATCTTGAGGTGCTCGCGGTGCTGGTGGGCGGCGTGCAGCAGCCGCAGGTAGGCCTGGCGCAAGCCCACCAACCGCTCCTCCATCTGGCCGACGAAGATCTGCGCGGTGGATGACAGCCGCCCGTAATTCTCGCGGATGGCGCGGCAGAGCATGTCCACCGCGCCGTAGCGGGTCTTCATCTCCGGCGGGATCTCCAGGAACAGCGCCCGCAGCCGCAGGTCGTGCTGGCGCTTGTCGGCGGCGTACTTCCAGGAGCGGACCAGGCGCCGGAAGCGGCTCGACTGCGGCACCAGGCTGATGTAGATCAGCTCCAGGCCGGCGGCCAGCACCAGCGGCAGGCCGCTGCCAGCGACCAGCGCGAAGGCGGCCGCGCCAGCCAGGCCGATCCAGTTGTACTGCCACTTGAAGGCTTCCTTGACGTAGCTGACGCCCTGAAGCTCTTCGACCGGATCTCGCCTGTCCTGCGCCATCAAATGCTCACTCGCACCTGCCCACTCCCCGGCGCCCGCCGCAGGCAGGCCAGCGCGTACTCCTCCAGTTCCTGGAACGCCTTGCTCTGCTTGATCGCCGGATCGCGCGGGCGCCCGAACGGAATGGGCACATCTTCCACAATAGTACCGGGCCGCGCGCTAAGAATAAAGAGGCGGTCGGCCAGGTAGACGGCCTCCTCGACATCGTGGGTCACGAACAGGATGGTGCTGGCCGTCTCCTCCCAGATCCGCAGCAGCAGGGTCTGCATCCCGCCGCGCGTCTGCGCGTCCAGGGCCCCGAACGGCTCGTCCATCAGGATCACCTCGGGGCGCACCGCCAGTGTGCGGGCGATGGCCAGCCGCTGCTGCATGCCGCCGGAGAGGGCGTCCGGATACGCGTTCTCAAAGCCCACCAGGCCGACCGCCTCCACCAGGTGAGCCACCGTCTGCCGGCGCTTTTCCGGCGTCGTGCCCCTGATCCTGAGCCCGTACTCGATGTTGCCGCCCACCGTCAGCCAGGGGAACGAAGTGTACTTCTGGAAGACCATGCCGCGGTCGGCGCCCGGCCCGGTGACGTGCTTGCCGTTGACCAGCACCTCGCCGGCGTCGGGGCGGTCCAGCCCGGCGATCAGCCGCAGGATGGTGGACTTGCCGCAGCCGGAAGGCCCCAGCAGCACACGGAATTCGCCGACGTCGCGGCCCTCGTCCGAGTAGACGTCCTCCACCTTGAAGTTGATGTCGCGCAGCGCCTCGACCCGCTCGCCCTGCCGGCCGACAAACGTGCGCGACACGCCGCGCAGGCTGATCTTGATCCTAGTTGGCATCGGCTTTCACCGTGGCGCCGGCGCCCACCGCGGCGGCCGGCTCGGAGGCGGGCCGCGCCGCGCGGCGCCAGGGAAACAGCCGCCGCTCCAGAATGGTCAGCAGCCAGCGGAACAGGAAGGCGGCCAGCCCGATGGCGATGATGCCGGCATACACGCGCTCGAAGTCGAGCATCTTGCGGGCCGCCTCCACCATGTAGCCCACGCCCTTGCGGGCGTTCACCATCTCGGCCAGGATCACGTAGGTCCAGCCGATGTCGTAAAGGATGCGGAACGAGCCGAAGACCGACGGGAAGGAGGCGCGGAACAGCAGCCACAGCGCGTGGCGCCGCTTCGCGCCCAGCGTGTAGGCGGTTTCGAGCAGGCTGTGATCGACGCGGCTGACCTCCTCGACCACCACCGCCAGCAGGTAGAAGAACATGCCGAACCACAGGAAGGCCACCTTCATCGCCTCTTCCATGCCGAGCAGGGCGATGAAGGCGGGCAGGAACGCGGTTATTGGCATGCCCCGCATCGGCGCGGCCACCGGGTTGACCAGCTCGTGGAGCCAGCGGAAACTGGCCATCGCCAGCCCCAGCGGAATCGCGACCGCCGCCGACCACAGGAAGGCTTGGGCGATGCGCCACCAGCTCATGAAGACGTTGCCGAGCAGGTCGTACTCGGTCCACAGCCGCGCGAAGGCCTGCACGACCGCCACCGGGCGCGGCAGCGAGAACGGCGGCAGGATGTCCCACCAGGTGAGCCCGAACCAGACCGTCACCACCAGCGCCCAGGCAAGCACCGCCAGCGCCAGCCGGGCGTGCCGGGATATGTCCTTGCGAATGGTGAATAGGTCAGGCACTTGGAATTAACGTATCACACGGGATACGCTCCGGCGGGAGCGCGAGTTCCCCCCGTGCGCCCAGCCTACTCCAGCAGAGCGGATACCGGCGCCGAAAAACCCGGCAAGATCTCCGGGGCTTCGAGTAGTTGCTGCCCGGTGAGGACGCGCACGGCCCCACTGGCCTCAAATACGTGCACCTCTTCCGTCCGCGGGTAAACCACCCAGACGGTGTCGCTGCCAGCCCGCAGATACTGGCGCACCTTCCGCATCAGCTCGGAGGCAACTTCGGAAGGAGACACCACTTCGATGGCCAGATCAGGGGCGCCTTGAAAGTATTCATCCGGCCTCATGTGCGCAGCGCGGTCGGCCCGAACAAAAGCCACATCCGGCGCACGGACCACTGCCGGTTCATCGCTCAACAAGAAGCCGGAGCCGGAAAAGACAGCTCCCAGCTTGCGCTGCCGCAGAAAATCGGCCAGGAGCGAGATGATTCTGTACACAAGCGAACCGTGTCGCGCCATCGGCGGAGGCATGGTGATGAGCTCTCCCTCATCGAGTTCGTGAAACAAACCGTCATCCGGGAGCTGCTCAAACTCGCGAAGTGTGAGGAGCGTCCTGGTCCCCATGCCTTTGATTGTACTCCTCCGCCGGGCCGCGCCGATCCACGACCCTCTGCTGAGCCGCGACCGAAGGGAGCGGTCGCGGCGATGACAACCGCTCCCTGCGGTCGCGGCTCAGCAGCCCCTCACCCCGCTGGGTTGGCATAGACCTTGATGTCGGTGCGGCGGTTCTTCTCGCGGCCCTCGGGGGTGGCGTTGGTCTCGAGCGGCTTGTCGGGGCCGTGGCCGGCGGTGCGCATGCGCACGGCCGGGAAGCCCTTGCCCACCAGGTACTGTTTCACCGCGTCGGCGCGCTCCAGCGACAGCCGCATGTTGAGCTCGCGCGTGCCGGTCGAGTCGGTGTTGCCCTCGATGTCCACGATGGTGTTCTCATAGGCCCGCATGAAGCCGCCGATCTCGTCCACGATGGCCCGCGAATCCAGGCTCATCCGCGCCGAGTTCGGGTCGAAGTAAATCGAGCGGTGCTGGGTGGCGATCGGGGTGGCGCCCTTGGCCGGCGCCTTGTACTCGATCGGCGGCTCGGTCGAGGCGGTGGAGAACTTGCCCTTCATCGCGCCCAGATAGCGGCGGTCCACCGAGGCCTCGGCCTCGGAACTGCGCTTGATCATCCGCGCCTCGCGGTACATCTCCTGGGCCATCTTGAAAATGTTGGCGTAGTCGGAATCGGCCCCGGCGCCGAAGAAGCCGACGCTGTCGGCGTAGTCGGTCAGCCGCACGCCTTCCAGCATCGTCTTGGCCAGGTCGGCGGGGATGTTGAAGTCCTTGATGGTGCCGATCAGGGTGTGGGCGCGGCTCGGCTGCTTGCGGATGAACTCGACGCCCTCCAGCCAGCCCTCGGCGAACTTCGCCACCGTCTGCGGATTGCGGGCCGAGAAGCGGTCGCTGACCACCAGGACGTCGGCGATCAGCCGGTTGGCGACCCGCGTGTCGTAGATCTTCTTCGCGCCGGGGCGCTTGGCGACCGCGTCGCTCATGTCGGGGTCCCAGGCCACGGCCGCGTCCACCTTCTGCTGGGCGAACAGCGTGGCCGGCTCGATGCCGTCCTTGGTGTGGACCGCCTTGGTGAAGATTTCGTTGCGCTGTTCGGTGGCGAGGCCGGAGCTCTTCAGCCCGTTCCACAGCAGGAAGTGCGACGGCGTGTAGGGAGCGAAGGCGATCGTCTTGCCGGCCAGGTCCTCGATGCTGTTGATCCCCTGGCGGCCGATGACGCCGTCGGCGCCGCGCGACCAGTCCACCATGAAGAAGGCGCGGGCGTTGAAGCCCTTGTCCTGGAACTGGGCGTAGTCCTTGGCCCACACGTCCACGGTGGTGAGCATCACATCGACGTTGTTGGTGGCCAGCGCGGCCGCCCCGTCCGTCCAGTCGTCGATGATCTTGAAGGAGACCTTCAGCCCCTTGTCGTGGTAAATGGAGCCGGGCGCGGTGTCCAGCCCGCCGTTGGCCACCAGGCCGCCGACGCAGCCGACCCAGATGTTGACGCGCACCCGCACCTCGTCAGTCGCGGGCGCGCCCGACTCCGCGATTGCCAGCGGCTTGGTGGTGTCCACCTTCTCGCCGGTGGCCGCCGGACGCGAGCCGAGCCAGCGGCCCAGATCGAGCACGCCGTACTTGTGCAGGCTGTAGCCCACCAGGGCCACGCCGATCAGCAGGATCAGAAACCAACCGCCTTTTTCGACTTTCAGAGCCATCGTTCACCTCCCTGTGCGGAACCGCCCCCTGACGCGCGGCTCTGCCGAGCCGCGACCGCAGGGAGCGGTTACGTCGTCCTCTCCGCCTCTTTGCCGGCGATCGTCTTCGGCGCGCCGGCCGCCGCTTCCGGCGCCAGCAGCCCCATCTCGACCTTGAACTGCTTCACCAGCTCGCTGGCGCGCATCTTCTCGGCTTCCTCCTCGATTTTGACCCGCTCCTGGTCCACGTTGCCGACGGCCATCTCCATCCGGGCCTCGTTGACGGCGGTCATCTCCTCGATCTTGCGCACCATCTCGTCGTGGGTCTGGCTGATGCCGGCGATCTCGAACTGTTCCATCGCGTCGGCCACTTTCTTCTGCCACTGGGCGCGGCGATAATCGCGGATCGCATTGAGCGCCTCATGTGTTTTGCGCTCTTTCTCGCGCAGGAAGGCCTGCTTGACCGCCAGCGCCTTGTCGAAAGCGGCCTGGGCGTTGGCGCGCTGCCCCTGTGTGCGTGCCAGCGCGCCGCGGACCTGCTCGAGCCGGGTGGCGAAGGCGCCGGCCAGGTCGTCGCGGCCGGCCTGGATGGCCGCCTTCACCTTGGCGGTCAGGTCGTTGAGGTCGATCTTGTACTTGGCCTCTTCTTTCTCGAGCAGCGTGACATTGGCCTTCACCATCGCGATGCTCTCGTTGATCCGCGGCACCTGGTCGTTCATGTCGCGAATGTTCTGCTCCAGAATCAGCTCCGGGTTCTCGGCCACCGAGATGAAGAATCCGATGACCGACCGGAACATCCGGCTCAAGCGTCGAAACATGGTGTTCTCCTTTTGCGCTAAGCTTTGGGCGCGGCTGGCGGCGCGGCTTTGGGCGCGGCCGCCGGACCGCTGGTGGTGATGGGGTTCTCGGAGACGAACGGCGCAACCGCGTCGGCGATCCGTTTCTCCTCCTGCTGCTTCTGCAACCGCCAGCCGTAGAAGCGCTCTTTCTCGCGGGCGATCTCGTCGCTGTTGGCCTGGATGCGGGCGCGGTACTCGGCCGCCAGCTTCTCCAGCTCGGCCTCCAGCCGGCGGCTGTCCTCCGTCTTGCGAACCTCGACGTCCTCCAGCGACTTCTGGAGCACACGCTCATAGGTGTCGAGCGCGCGGTCGCGCCGCACCGCGTCCTCGATGATCTCGTTCGGCTTGACGCCGGCCGCCTCCAGCGCCAGCAGCACCGAACTGCGCTTGACCGGGGCCGGCAGCTCGCGAATGTGCTCGCTCTGGAGCAGATCGGCGATCTTGAAGATGGTGTACCCGTGCGCGGGGGCGTGGATTTCGGCCGCGCGGTAGATCTCATCGAACGAAGTCGGGTTGCTCACCGGCGCGGTGAACTTGGGCTCGGCGGCGACCGAGGCCGCGATCTCGGCGACCGTCTGAGCCGGAGTGCGGGCCGCCGCCGCCTCTTCGGGACCGCCCCCAGCGGGCGTATCCACCGTGACGAAGAAGTTGTACCACTTCTTGCTCATGAGGGCCTCCGCACGGTTCTTATCAATAGCAGACGGGGCTGCTCCAGCGCAATGTCCCAAAATGCCGCACGATCTGTGGCTGCGTTCCTCGCAGTTTCGCGCGCCGGCGGCGTAAACGCACGCTTTTCCGCAATGGGAACGGAAATTGCTATGATTGCAGCCGGAGCGCCGTCGATTGGCGCGCTCAAGGACGGGTAACAGGGAACCCCCAGGCTGGGTTCTCGGAGCATGACGTGTCTGGAGAGGCATACGTGAAAAGAGCACATTTTGTTCCTTGTCTCGCGGCGGCCGCGCTGGCATGGCTCGGCTCCGCGCCGCGCCTGAACGCTCAGGCGCTCGTCATCACCCCGCAGGTACTCTCGTTCACTTCTCAGAGCGGGCAGATCCCGACCCCGCAAACGCTCTCCATCCAAACCAGCACCGGAACGGCGCTTCAGTTCACCGTTGCGGTCTTTCCGGAAGGCGCGCGCGCCTGGCTGTCGGCGGCCCCGCTGGGCACCAGCACCCCGACCACGGTGATGGTCTTCGTGACACCCACCGGCCTCCAGCCCGGCACTTACAACGGCAGCATCCGCATCACCGCGGCCGGAGCCACCAACAGCCCGTTCGACGTGCAGGTGACGCTCACCGTCGGCGCCGTCTCGCAGCTTGTCGCCAGCCCGGCGCAGCTCTCCTTCAGCTACGTGACCGGCGGGACGCAGCCGGCGCCGCAGAACCTCTCGGTGACCACCAGCAGCGGGGTGACGCTGAGCTTCACCGCCTCCGCCTCCACACCGACCGGGGCGAACTGGCTCACCGTCAATCCCACCGGCGGCGCCACACCCGCCACACTCAGCGTCAGCGTGAACACGGTCGGACTGGCGGCCGGTAACTACAGCGGGACAATCACCTTAACGCCGCTGGCCGGCGGCGGAGGCGCTCTCCAGGTCCCGGTGGCCCTCACCGTGTCGGGCGCTCCTACATTGACGGCCAGTCCCGCTTCGGTCTCGTTCTATCACCAGATCGGGACTCCCCTGCCCGCCCAGCAGATCCTCTCGCTCACCAGCCCGGGGGCCAGCGTCAGCTACAACCTCGCTTACAGCTCCCAGGGGAACTGGCTGGTGGTTTCCCCGATAAGTGGCTTCACGCCGAGCGACCTGGCGGTGGGCGTGAGCTCGGCTGTGCTGGCCACGCTGCCGCAGGGAACATACACCGGCTCGATTCAGATCGCAGCGCCACAGGCTTCCAACAGCCCGCTCACCGTGCAGGTCACCCTGACGGTGAGCACCAATCCGCTGATCAGCGCCACGCCGAGTTCGCTGACATTCGACGTGCAGCCGGGCGGCGCGCTGCCACCGAGCAAGACCGTCACACTTGCGAGTTCGGGCACGCCGGTGAACTTCTCCCTCGCGGTCAGCCCGCCGGTCTCCTGGCTGACGGTCTCCCCGACCACCGGAACGACCACGCAATCCTTCACCGTCGGGATCGGCCCGTCGGGACTGGCGCTCACGCCCGGCCCTTACAGCGCCACCATAGTGGTTACCGCGCCAGGGGCCGGGAACAGCCCGCTGAACGTGCCGGTCACGCTGAACGTGAGCAGCGCGCCGGTCATGGTTGCCAGCCCCAACGCGCTGTACTTCAACTACCAGAAGGAGAAGTCGCTGCCCGCCGGCCAGACCGTTTCGCTCACCTCCACCGGCACACCCATCAACTTCACCGTTGCTCCGGCCAGCACAGGCAACTGGCTCTCGGTCAGCCAGCCCAGCGGCGCCACGCCGGCAACCTTGGGCGTTACCGTCAATCCTGCCGGGCTGGCGGTGGCCTCACACCAGGGGACCATCACGCTGACGCCGCAGGTGAGCGGCGCCGTCGCGCAAACCCTGAACGTCACCTTGACCGTCAGCAACAACCCGCTGATGAACGTCAGCCCCAGCACGTTCTCGTTCGCCTTCGCGCCGGGCGGTACGACTACCCAGGTGCAGAACCTGGGACTCACGAGCACCTCGGACTCGCTTAATTTCACGGCGAGCTGGTCGATCGCTTCCGGCCCTGCCGGCTGGCTGGCCGTCACCCCGTTGGGCGGGGCGACGCCCGCCAACCTCAACGTGTTCGCCATTTCCACCGGCCTGGCCCCAGGCACCTACACCGGGTCGATCAACGTGAGCGCCACCGGCGCCAACAGCCAGACCATCCCGGTCACCCTGACGGTAAGCACGGGCAACAACCTGGCAGTTAGCCCTGCGTCGCTGAGCTTCGAGCAGCCGCAGGGCGGCCCGGCGCCGGCCGCCAAGACTCTTCAGGTGTCCACCTCCGGGGCCAGCCTGAGCTTCTCGGCCACCGCAACCACAGTGGTGGGTTCCTGGCTCTCGGTGAACCCGGTCACCGGGACCACACCGGGCACGCTCAGCGTCACGGCCAATGGCGCCGGCCTCTCGCAGGGCACATACGGCGGCAACGTGACCGTCGTGGCCGCCGGCGCTTCCAACAGCCCGCAGACCATCCCGGTCACTTTGACGATCGGGGCGGCGCAGACGATTGCGGTCAGCCCGGCCTCGCTGAGCTTCAGCTTCCAGCAGGGCGGCAGCCCGCCGGCGACGCAGAAGGTCGCCGTCAGTTCCACCGGCGGCAGCCTCAACTTCACCGCCAGCGCCGCCGCGACCGGCAACTGGCTCTCGGTCAGCCCGGCCAGCGGTTCCACCGCGGGTGAGGTTACTGTCTCCGTGAATCCGGCCGGCGTGGCGCCCGGCACTCACACCGGCACCGTCTCGATTGCCTCGACGGCGGCCACCAACAGCCCGCAGACCGTGAACGTGACGCTGACGGTGGCGGCGCGGGTGGTTGGACCGGTCACGGCGGTGGCCAATGCGGCCAGTTGGGCCCCCGGCCCGGTGGCGCCCGGCGAGATCGTCGCCATTGGCGGAACCAACATCGGGCCGGCCACGCCGGCAGGCCTCCGGCTGACGCCGGCGGGCCTGGTGGATACCAATCTGTCCGACACCCGGGTGCTGTTTGACGGCATTCCGGCACCGCTCACTTACGTGTCCCGCAACCAGATCAACTGCGTGGCGCCTTACGGGATCGCGGGCCGGGTGACCACGCGCATACAGGTGGAGCACCAGGGCGTGCGCTCGGAGGCCATCGAGTTGCGCGTGGCCGAGGCGGCGCCGGGCATCTTCACCATCGACGCCTCGGGCAGCGGCCAGGGCGCCATCCTGAACCAGAACTCCTCGGTCAACGGCGCGGGCAACCCGGCCGCGAAAGGCTCGGTCGCGGTGATCTACGCCACCGGCGAGGGCCAGACGAATCCCCCGGGCCGCGACGGCGCGGTCATCGGCGCCGCGCTGTCGCTGCCGCTGCGCGAAGTGTTTGTCACCATCGGCGGGCGACCAGCCCGGGTACTTTACGCCGGCTCGGCACCCGGCTTCGTGGCCGGCGTGCTCCAGGTCAACGCGGTGGTCCCGGAGGAAGTCGCCTCCGGCTCGCTGGCGGTGGTGCTGACCATCGCCGGCAACAGCAGCCCCTCGACCGTCACCCTGGCGGTGCGGTAACCGTGGGGCAGACGATCGCCTTTTGTCGTCTGCCCTCAGGAACGCCCGTCCTACAGCGCTGTCTCGGCTTCGCGCTGGAGGCCGTCCGGATCCAGCAGCACCATCTGGCGCCGCTCGATGCGCAGCAGGCCCTCGGCCTGGAAGCGGCTCAGGTTGCGCGAGACCACTTCCCGCACGGTGCCGAGCCGGAAGGCGAGCTCCTCGTGGGTGACCGGCAGCGGGAACGAGGTCTTGCCGGCCTGCTGGCCGAATTCGAGCAACGCCCGGGCCAGCCTTTGCCGCACGCTGCCGAAGGTGACGCTCTCCAGTAACGCCACCAGTTGACGCAGGCGGCGCCCAGTGACCGCCAGCACCTTCAACGCCAGCTCGGGATTGTGCCGGCAGACGTCGCGGAAGTCCTGCTTACGAATCAAGTAAGCCACCACCTCGTCGATGGCGCTGACCGTGGCCGGGTAAGGACCGCCGTCGAACATGGGCACCTCGGCCACGCTGGAGGGCGCTGTCTCGATGGCCAGCATCACCTCCCGCCCCGAACCCGAGGTCTTGAAGATTTTGACGCTGCCCTGCCCCAGCACGAAGATGCCGCTCGACTCCTCGCCTTCGGCAAACAGCCGCTCGCCAGGAGCGAAGCGCTTCTCGATGGCCCGCACGGCCAGCGCTTCGCGTTCGGCGGGGGTGAGGCTCCGAAACAAGGGGTTCGACGCGAAAGCGGCGGCCTTACGAGGCATCGAGGCAAGTGTAGCGCAGGCCGTAGGTCAAGCGCCTCGATCCGGCTGGGGCGAATTCCGAAACCGGAATCGGGTCATTCCCGCTTCTACCGGCTTCAGTACCCACATATGATCTTCCTAGGGGCCGAATGGTGCCCACCACCCTGAAGAAGAAGGCAATGACCGCGTCCGACAACCATGGCCTCGCGCCCGCTTGCTTTGGTTCCGACAAGATGGTGAGCGTGCTGGCGGTCAGCCCGCTGGAGGAGGATCACGTCTTCCTGCGCCACATCTTCAGCCACTCCAACTGGGTCATCCACAGCGCCCGCTCCTGTACTGAGGCGTTCGGCTTCCTCGACGCCAGGGCCACTCCGGTGGTCGTCTGCGAGCGTAACCTGCCGGACGGCACCTGGCAAGAGCTGCTGATCGCGCTGGAGCGGATGAGACCGCCCCCGCTGCTGATAGTCACCTCCCGGGCGGCCGACGACTTCCTCTGGGCGGAGGTGCTGAACCTGGGCGGCTATGACGTGCTGGTGAAGCCGTTCGACCCCAGCGAGGTGGTCCGCGTGGTCAGCCTGGCCTGGCTGCACTGGAAGAATCAGCGCGACCGCGCCGGCGGCAGCCGGCAGGTAGCCCCGGCTCAGCCCCGCATCTCCGGCAGCGGCATCCGGTAGCGGCCGGCGAAGATGTCGGCGAAGATGCCCAGCATCTCCTGGTGCAACAGGCCGTTGTCGGCCAGCATATGCGGGCCGCGGAGCGAGAAGGGCTGACCGCGCATGTCGGTGACCTTGCCGCCGGCTTCGGCGACCATCAGCACGCCGGCGGCGATATCCCACGGATTCAGGCCGAACTCCCAGAAGGCGTCCAGCCGCCCGCAAGCCACGTAGGCCGCGTCCAGCGCCGCCGAACCCGCCCGCCGCACCCCGTGCGACAGCATGGCCAGGTGGTAGTAGAAATGCACGTTGACGCTCTGATGCCGCTTGCGGCTGGGGAAGCCGGTGGCCGACAGGCTGTCGTTCACGATGCCGGTGGTGGAGACGCGTAGGCGGCGGTTGTTCAGCCAGGCCCCGGCGCCGCGCTCGGTCCGGAACATCTCCTGGCGCAGCGGATCGTAGATCACGCCGCTCGTCAGCTCGCCGGCGCGCTCCAGCGCCAGCGTCACGGCGAAGACGGGAGAGCCGTGGGCGAAGTTCGTGGTCCCATCCAGCGGGTCCACGTACCAGCGGTATTCGGAAGCGCTCTCTTGCCCGTGGCCTTCCTCGGCGACGATCCCATGCGAGGGAAAGTACGTACGCAGCCGCTCGACGATGAAGGCCTCCGAAGCGAGGTCCGCCTCGGTGACCAGGTCGAACTCGCCTTTCAGGTTGAAGCCGACCCTGCGCTCAAAATACTTGACCACCAGCGCGCCGGCCTCGCGCGCTATCTCGCTGGCGACCTCCAGATAGGACGGCATCAGGACAGTGGGCGGCGGCTATCCCTCTTCGTAAAAGTACTTGATGTCGTGCTTGAAGATGAACAGGTTCGGAGCGCCGTGGCGGGTCAGGCGGATGAAGGAGGCGTCGTAGTATTCGATGGTGCCGGCAACCTCTTCGTTGTTGCGGAGGCGCACGCGGATCGGGATCTCGCGGTCGATGAGGTACTTCAGGTACCGCACCTCCTCGTGGGTGTATTCCGGCGCTCTGGTCTTTGCCGATGGCTTCTTGTTCTGCTGGTCCACTCAATCTCCCTGCGGCGCGCACCCGCCTCAGCGGACCCGCTTCCACCCTGGGGCTTCCGCGCCGGATTCCTCATAATAGCCGTTGCGCGCCAGCGCCCGCAAATGGGGCCGCGACAAGCGCACTTCCACGCGGTGGAATGCGTCTTTGGACGGCGGCACGTTCTTCGGGTAGTAGCCGAGCAGGTACTGGGTTCGCAGCTCGCGCAGGATGTCGGCAAAGGCGATGTCGAGCATCGCGCCAACGCTGGGGAAGAAAACGCGGCCGCCGGTGCCGGCCGCCAGGCCCGCCAGCGCGTTCTCGCCGCCGACGTTGCGGCCGGGGTCGTTAGTAATGGGCATCACCAGGATGGCGTAGAGCACGGCGTCGGCAAGCTGGGCCGCCTTCAGCGCGTCGTGGTAGTTCTTGGCGCTGGTGGTGTCGCCGCCGTCGGTCACCACCACGATCACGTGCCGGCCTTCGCGCTCGTCCAGGTTCCGGCCGGCCAGGTAGATGGCGTCATAGAGGCTGGTCCCGCCCAGCGGTTTCAGACCCTTCAGCGAGCCTTCGAGGCGCTCCAGCCGCCGGGTGAAGCCGGTCCGGAGAGTCACGTCGTGCGAGAAGCTATACAGGGCCGCGGTGTCCCGCGGGTTTCCCTCGCCGACCAGCGCCTTCAGGAATTTCGCCACCGATTCGGTTTCGTAGGCCAGCTCGATGCCGGTCGAGAGGCTGGTGTCGATCAGCACGGCCACCGAGAGCGGCTGCTCGGTGTGGCGCTCGAAAACGGCCAGCTCCTGGCGCACTCCGTTGTCGAGGATGGTGAAGTCGGCTTTCTCCAGCGAGCCCACTAGTTGCCCGGCGCCGTCCTTGACGGTGGCCAGCACGCGCACCAGCTTCACATCGACCTTGAAGACGGTCTCCTGGGCAAAGGCGCAAAGCAGCGCGGCGGCGAGCGCTCCCCACTTCACGGCTGCACCAGGGAGGGATCCCAGTGTCCCTCGACCCAGACTTCGCCGTCGGCGAAGTGCTCTTTCTTCCAAATCGGGACCAGCCGCTTGAGGCGGTCGATCGCCTCCCGCGCCGCGTCAAAGGCCGCCTCGCGGTGCGGCGCGGTGGCCACGATGACGACGCTGGCCTCACCCACCTCGAGCCGGCCCAGCCGGTGCACGATCGCGATGCGGCCGATGGCGCGGGCGGCAGCGATCTCGCGGCCGATCTCCGCCATCACCTGGAGCGCCATCGGCTCGTAGCATTCGTAGTCCAGGCACAGCGTGCGGCGGCCGCGGCTGTTGTTGCGGCCGACGCCCTCAAAGGTGACCACGGCGCCATCCTCGCCGCGCAGCAGGCGGGCGGCCATGGCCCGCGCATCGATCGGCTCCCGCGTCAGGGCGAAGAAGTGCCCGGCGGGTTCGTCGGCGATCTCGCGCAAGTAGCGCCCGGAGCCGCCACTGACCGGAGGCAGGAGCGCCACTTCGTCCCCATCGGCGACCGTGGTCGAGGCCGGCGCGAACTGCTGGTTGCGCGCCAGCACAACGCTGCCAGCCATCTCCCGCAGGCGGGGGAACAGGGCGGCGTAGTGGGCGAAGACGGTCTCCAGGCGGGCGCCGGGCCCGACCTCGAGATCCTCCTCGGCCCGCCCGACGATGTCCTTCAGCATTCCGAAAAACAGGACCCGGATGCGCACCTACAGCCATCGTAGCGCACCGGGCCCGGCGGGGCTTGGCGCTACTCATGGGTCATCACTGTCTGGCATCATTAGTGAAGGTGCGCATCACGCTGACCCTGGATGATGATGTTGTTCTTCTGGTCAGAGGCTACGCTGAGGGCCGTTCGCTCCCCTTCGGCAAGGCGGTCTCTGAACTGATCCGGCGCGGGTTCTCGGCCGGGCGCGCCACCCGCATGGTGAACGGTCTCCTGGTCTTCGATCTGCCCACCGGCTCGCCGCGTGTCACCACCAGCAGCGTTCGGGACCTCGAAGCGGACGAGAGATGAGCGCTCTCCTGCTGGACGTTAACGTCCTCGTGGCCCTCGCCCTTATATGGCCGGCTCACGAGGCGCACACCGCCGTCCAGAGCTGGTTCGCGCGCAACGCGCGCCGCGGCTGGGCGACCTGCCCCTCCACTGAGGCCGGCCTCGTGAGGATTCTCTCCAACCCGGCTTTCTCTGCCGACGCCGTCACGCCGCGGGACGCCGTCGCCGTACTCAGTGCGGACCAGTCGGACACGGCCAGGTTTCCGACGCGTACCTGCTGGGCCTGGCCAGCCGCCGTCGCGGGAAGCTGGCCACCCTGGACCGCTCCGTCCTCGCTCTGCTGCCGGAAGACAGCCCGCACCGCGACCAGGTCGAGATCATCGAACCCTGATCCCGGCACAGCCGTGGCCGGCGTGGCGCCTCCGCTGTTGCACCGCTGCGCCGCGCTGGTCTATATTAGGCAAATAAAAGGCGAAGCGGTGAGCGACCTCCAGGAACAACTGGCCAGCCTGCGGCGCAAGATCAAGCGCATCGACAAGAAGTACGCCGGGGCCAGGCCGGCCAGCCCAGCGAGCCCGGAGGGTTTTCAACCCGCCCCATGGCAGATCGGCCCGGCGTTCCCCATCTCGCCTCGCCTGCTGGCCGATACGCCAGACCCCAACCCGGAGTCCTCGCCCGCCCGCCTCCCGGAAGTCAGCCCCGCCCGCTACTTCGTCGAGGAATGGATGAGCGGCGAGGTGGTCGAGACCCCGCACGGGCGTCACTTCGAAACCGAGCGCCTCTACGAGCGCCACCGCCGCCATGGCAGCATGGACGTCTCGGCCCTCGCCGAGCTGCCGGACGACCTCCTGGGGCCGCTGTCGGGCGGGGCGATCGCGAAGTCCGCTCCCGCCCGCTGGGCCTTCCTCGACACCGAAACTACGGGCCTTGCCGGCGGCACCGGCACCTACGCCTTCCTGGTTGGCGTGGGGCGGATCTGCCCCGAGGGTTTCCGCATCCGCCAGTTCTTCATGCGCGATTACGGCGAGGAAGCCAGCCTGCTCTGGGCGCTGGACGAGCACCTGAAGCAGTTCGAGGTGCTGGTCACTTACAACGGCAAGGCTTACGACCAGCCGCTGCTGGAGACGCGCTTCCGGCTGGCGCGGGCGCAGCCGCCGTTCCAGCGCCTGGAACACCTGGACCTGCTGCACGGCGCGCGCCGGCTGTGGAAGCTGCGTCTGGAGAGCTGCCGGCTGGTGGACCTGGAGAACCAGATCCTCGGCGTCGAGCGCGAGGGCGACTTGTCCGGGGAGCTGATCCCCTACGTCTACTTCGAGTACCTGCGAACCCGGCAGGCGTTCCGCCTGGTGCCGATCTTCCATCACAACGCGGTGGACATCCTGACCCTGGCCTGCCTGACCGGCATCGTCCCGTTCGCCTACCGCTTGCCGGAGGAAGTGCCGCTGGCGCACGGCGCCGACCTGGTCGGCCTGGCGCGCTGGTTTTTGCAGGCGGGCCAGCGTGACCGGTCGCTGGCGCTGATGCGCCGCGCGGTCGATCTGGGCCTGCCGGACGCACTGCTGTTCCGCACCATGTGGGACATCGCGGGCCTGGAGAAGAAGGCGAAGAACGATCCCGGCGCGCTGGCGGTGCTGGCAGAGCTGGCCGCCTCGCCGAACCCATACCGCGTGGCCGCGCTCGAGGAACTCGCCAAGCACTACGAGCACCGCGAGCGCGACTACGCGATGGCGCTCGAGCTGATCCGCCAGGCGCTCGAGCTCCAGGATTCCGACGAGCTGCGCCGCCGCCAGACGCGCCTCCAGCGCCGCCTTGCCAGGAAGGACGCCCCGCCGCTACTCTCAATGCATGGGCACTAGTACAACGATTCCAAACTAATATTGCAATACAGCGGATAGTGGTGTAAACTCCTCGTATACCATTACGAGGAGGCTTGTCGCTTGCCCT
>JBBTDS010000302.1:0-1641 GCA_038060875.1 Acidobacteriota bacterium
TTCAACCGTCTCCCCCAACGCCGTCGTGTCCCTCGACGCGTGGTAAACATTGACCATTTGGCCAGGACTTCGCGCAGCAGCTCGTCGAGCTTGCGTTGTACAGCGGATTCCAGTGTGGGAACGAGTCCTACGTCGAAGAAGTCGAGCTGTCTCGGCCCCGCCTGCTTTATGGTTTTGGCGCGGAGGATTTCTTGGGGGCTCCACTCCTGGCGGCGTTCGCCGAGGCGTTGTTGGAACTCGAGCGGTGTGAGGTGTTCGATCAGCTCGGGTTCGGTCTCCGCCCGGACCATCCATCGGCCGATGGTGTTGTCGCGCGGGTGAAGAGTAACGAGCTGGGGTGCACCTAGGCTGGCGTAGCGCCGCAGCCCGGACGGAACCCCGTTCGGGATGAGCGCCACGGCAAAACAGGCGGTCCGGTACGACGGAGGTTCCTGGGCAAAGGCGGCAAGCGGCAATCGCTCAACCGGGGAGGTAGGGACAGTCAGGTCGACGAAGGGATAGTTCTCGCGTAGCAGCTCGCGGGTGTAGCCGAGCGCCATCAGCCCGTCTCGGGTGATCGCCAGAAGACGGTCCCCTGTCTGTTGGTCGGTCATGGGGAAGCCGAGCCTCCTGACAGCTCCTGGCAGCCGCCACCAGTTCTCAAACAAGAACGGGTTGAATTGTCTAGGACGAAGAGGAAAGCCGCCTTCGTCGCGAGCGCCGGGTTCGATTTCACGCCTTCCGGCCCGAACACCTCTTGGCTGAAGCTGATTTGCTTCACATTCCTGTTCATTGGCATTCGGTTGACCTACGAATCATTATCGAACATCAGAAGGTTTTCCTGCCCCGCGCTCGACGGCGTGACAACCCACTGACGATACCACACGAAGACTGTTCTGGCAAATCAGCCGCCAGCCCGGCACCGACGAGTCGTTTCCAAATCCCCCACGATCCGGGCTCTGTCGATTGGCCGGTAAGACGCCGCTTCTGAAAACGGGGAAGGTGGCTCGCTCGGTCCCCCGCCCTCCGGGCGTGTAGTCGTCACACCGGAAATTGGCCGCTGCTGCCGCACCCGTCGAGTCACGCCCACAACGGCCCAGCGCCGCAGCCGTTTGAACCCCTATGCGGCCTCACCCCGCCTGGCCCGAGCGCCGCGCCAGTTCCAGCGTCACCACGTTCGCGCAGGGGCGGCCCTGCTCGAAATCGCTGATGTTGGCCAGCGTCGTCGCGGCGATGTTGCCGAGCGCCGTCTCGGTGAAGAACGCCTGGTGCGCGGTGATGACCACGTTCGGGAACGTCAGCAGCCGCGCGAACACGTCGTCCTGGATCACCTGGTTCGACGGGTCCTCGCGCACTTGGCGGATTACGGCGGGATAGCAGATGGCCGCTCTCAGCGGGTCCAGCATCAGGGCGTGAATGGCCGCCTCCTTGCTTTTCTCGATTATGGCGGTGGCGGCCCGGTTTTTCGGCTTACGCTCCGTATTCAGACGCTGGAAACGTGGGGCATCCTTTGCCAGTGGTGCCCGTGCCCCGAGCCGGCCTTCACGATGGCCGCCCGCTAGAAACCCCGAAGAGCCGGCTTGTCAAAGGAGTGAAAGCGACAGTAGAATTGGCCTCCTCAGCAGAATTTGTGGGTTGATTCCGGTTCTGGGAGTCGTCCCA
>JBBTDS010000303.1:0-4310 GCA_038060875.1 Acidobacteriota bacterium
TACGCCGATCCACAAGATGTTGGGGCTACATGAGTCAAGTGCATAGCCAGTTGAGATATTATGGTCGTCATGTCCGCGCCCGAGACCTCGGTCACGGGCCTCCTCCAGGACTGGAGCCGGGGTGATCAGTCCGCGTTGGAGAAGCTCACGCCGTTGGTCTATTCCGAATTGCGGCGGGTCGCCGCCGGTTACATGAAACGGGAGCGCGCCGGACACACTCTGCAACCCACGGAGCTGGTCCACGAAGTCTTTCTCCGGCTGGTCGGACAGAAAACCCCGGATTTCAGGAATCGGGCCCACTTCATGGCGATCGCGGCCCAACACATGCGGCAGATCCTGGTGGATCATGCCCGCAAGCGCGCCCGGCTCAAACGCGGCGGAAGGACCCGGCGGATCACGCTGGCGGCGCTGTCCATCGCCGCGCCAGGCTCGCGGGTGGACTTCCTTGCGCTGAACGAGGCGCTGGCAGCCTTGGCCGAGTTCGATGCGAGAAAGAGCAGGATTCTGGAGATGCACTTTTTCGGCGGGATGGGAGAGGAAGAGATCGCTGCGGTGCTGGGCGTTCACACCAACACGGTCGCGCGGGACCTTCGCCTCGCCCGTGCGTGGCTCCAGGCGCGCCTCCGGTCGTGAGGCAGCGGCGGAGGAGTTGCCATGACTCCTGAGCGATGGCGAACGGTTGAACAGATCTTCCACGCGGCCAGCGAACTCGCCGGAAACGGGCGGGCGAGCTACCTGGATCGTGCCTGCGCCGGGGATGCGGAGCTGCGCCAGGAAGTGGAGGCCTTGCTCGCGGAGGACCAGGCGGCGCCGGTGGACATCGGGCTGGCGATCGAGCAGGAAGCGCAAGAGCTTCTCCAGGACGAGTCTGAGGCGGCCTGGGTCGGCAGGCGCCTCGGTCCGTGGCGCATAACCAGCCTGGTGGGCCAGGGAGGCATGGGCGCCGTCTATGGCGCGCTTCGGGAGGATGGCGAATTCGAGCTCGGAGTCGCGATCAAGGTTCTCCGTTTCCCAATGGCCTCGCCCGCGGAAGCAGCGCGTTTCCGCCAGGAGCGGCGGATCCTGGCGCGGCTCGAACACCCCCACATCGCCCGGTTGCTGGACGGCGGCGAGATTCCGGTCCAGCCGTACGGAACCAATGCGCCGTACATCGTCATGGAACACGTGGAGGGTGTTCCCATCACCACCTATTGCCACGACCATGGTCTCCCAACCCAGGAGAGACTGAAGCTCTTTCTCCAGGTGCTCGAAGCCGTCGGCTATGCGCACCACAAACTGGTGCTCCACAGGGATCTGAAACCGGAGAACGTCCTGGTGACGCCAGAGGGCATGGTGAAACTTCTGGATTTCGGGGTGGCCAAGATGCTGGAAGCCGGCTCCGCGGCCGGCGTCGAGACCTCCACCACGCTCGTGCCCTTGACGCCGGAGTATGCCAGTCCCGAGCAGATCCGGGGCGAGCCGCTGTCGGCCGCGACCGACGTGTATTCGCTGGGCGTCATCCTTTATGAACTGCTCGGCGAACGGCGCCCGTACAGTTTTCGAAAGACAGACTCGCTCGAGGTTGCGCGGGTCATCTGCGAGGTGGAAGCGCCATCTCTGGGGCTGGACGACGACCTCGACGCGCTGGTGGCGAAAGCCATCGAGAAAGAGCCGGCCAGGCGCTACCGCTCGGTGGAGCAGTTTGCCGAGGATATTCGCCGCTATCTGGCCGGCCTGCCGCTGCTGGCTCGAAAGAGCTCCGCCGGCTACCGGGTGAGGAAGTTCCTTCGCCGCAACCGTGTTCCGGTCATGTTGACGGCCCTGGCCATTGCCGGCGTTGCGGGCGGGCTGGTTTCGAGCATCCACCAGGCGCGGCGCGCTGAGCGCCGCTTCAACCAGGTACGCCAGCTCGCCAACACCTTCGTCTTTGAAGTTTACGACGCCATCGCAAAAGTCCCCGGCGCGACCAAGGCCCGGGAGTTGGTCGTGGGCAAGGCCCTGGTATACCTGGAGAGGCTCGAAGGCGAGGCTCGCGGCGATCCGGACCTCCAGTTCGAATGGCCACGGCCTACCGGAAGATGGCCGACGTCCAGGGTAGAGCGACGGGCGCAAACCTGGGCGATAGTCAGGACGCTCTGGCCAATTACCAGCGAGCGGAGCGGCTGCTGCGGCAGACTACAGCGGCACGCCCGCAGATGGAATCGGCCCATCTGGAGCTGGCTGGGGTGGTGATGGAGCAAGGCCGGATCCACGCCTACGCCGGTGACCGCGCCCAGGCGACCTCGTGCTACCAGCGCGCCCTGGAGGCTGCCGGAGCCCTCGAACGCGAAGGCCCGGTGTCCGGGAAGGCGCGCCAGCAGTTGGCCGCGCTGCTGATGGCCATGTCGGACCTGCAACGCCCGGCCGGCGATTTCCAAGGAGCTCTCGATGCTTCCCAACGGGCCGTGAAGATCCTGGAGGGGCTCGCCAGCGAGGAACCGGACAGCCTGGAAGTACGACACAACCTGGCGATCGCTCTTTCCTCCATCTCCAGGTCGAAGGCCTTCGCCAACGATCTCGAGGCCGCCCGGCAGGCGCGCCAGAGATCGATCCAGCTACTTGAAGAGCTGAGGCAGAGACAGCCGCAGGACACTACGCTCCAGCGGGATCTGATGGTGGGGTACGGAAGCCTGGGAGACATCCTGGGCTCACCGACGCTGCCGAGTCTGGGGGACCGCCCCGGAGCCGAGCGAGCCTACCGGCGCGCCGCCTCGCTGGCCGAATCGATGGCCACCGCTGACCCGAGCAACCGGCGGGCCCAGGCTGATCACGCCATCGCGCTCACCCGCCTCGCAAGCGTGATCGCACCGGAGAAATCTCAGGAGGCGCTTTCCATTTATCGGCAGGCGCTGGAGCTGTTTCGGGCAGTCGCCGCCGCCGACCCAAACAATGTCAATGTGGCGATGAACACGGCCCACCTGTTTCTGATGATGGGCGAGCGAAAGATCGAGGCCGGAGACTGGCCCGGGGCGTCCGAAAGCCTGCGGGAGGCCCACCAGCTCTGCCGGCAGATCCTCGACCGCAAGCCGGGAGAGAGTTCCACCGAGCGGGTCTTCATCTGGGTATTGGCGGCGGAGGTAAGACTCCTGGTTCGGATAGGGCGGCGCGGCGAGGCGGTGGCGCGGGCGCGCCAGGCGCTGGCCTTCGCCGAGCGGGAGGGGCAGGGGCGGACGGCGTTTCAATCCGGGATGCTGAGGGCGAGGGCTTACGCCACGATGGCGCTTGCCAGCAGCGGACCGGCCGCCTGCCACTGGTATCGCACCAGCCTGCAATGGTGGGAAAAACTGCGTCAGGACAAAGCTTACCACGTCGGTTACGAACGGGAACGAAGACAGGCGGCCCAGGCCGCCTCCAAGTGCCAATGAGCTCTCCGGGGGAGCCGCAGGAACTGCTCGCGGCCGCAGGCGCGTCGGGAGTCCGCACGAGAACCTGCCGCGTGTACCGTTCGCGGGGCGGCGGCCCGGCCAACTTGTCAGACTTGCGCGCCACACCAACTCGCACGTGAGGATTTTGCGACCTGGTTGTGGTTTGTTCGCGGAAACGACGCTTTCTTTGAGTAGGAGGAACGAAAGATGAAATGCTGGAAGATCCTTGTTGTGTTGGCCGCTGCCGTGGCCGTGGTATTGTGGAAAGTGGTGCCCGCCGGCGCCTTTAACCCGCAGCCCGAGCCGCCGGGCCGGTACATGATCAGCTTGATGCCTGAGGACGGCATCCGGGTCAGTCTTCTCTATGTGCCGCTTGTGACATGGGATCCGCCGACGTGCCAGGGCTCGGTAGAGTTCCGGGCTCTGGAGACCGGCAGGCTCCAGACGCAGGTCCCGTTCTCACTGACAGCCGGCCGAGGCACGGTTGTGACATTCACTCCCCCCAGTACCGACGGGGCAGCCGTCATGGGAGTCATTCCCACTCCGTTTCGGGTGGAGCTCAGGGCTTCTCCCCAGTACTGTGCCACTGCGAGCTTCGAGCTTTTTGACGTGCCCAGGAACCGAACCAGGGCCGTGGTGAAGTATTGACCGCTCCGCGTCTGGCCGGCCTGCATCCTCATGATCGCGCGACACCGTCGCGATTGAACACCTTCCCGGCGGGCCTCGGGCGCTGCTTTACGGGGTATTGCTTCGATCGAGTGTATCGCCGCCGATGGCAGTTTTGGGTCGTAGCCGCTTTACTCCGGCGGCGCCGGGCCACGTTTCGCCAAGCGCTCCTCGCACCATACGGGCCGCTTGCCGCGTGACCGCGTCTAGCGGGAGTTTACTGCGGGCGTGGACTGAAAGCTGGTATCCCGCTGATTTTTC
>JBBTDS010000304.1:0-7905 GCA_038060875.1 Acidobacteriota bacterium
ACCGAATCCGCTTCGGCCCCGATTCCACCACGTGGGCCGGGCAGCCGTCCATCAGCAGCTTGAAGTTCTCGATGAAGCGGGCGGCCAGCGCGTCGTACTTGCGGTAATACTCCTCGCGGTTGCCCCAGTTGTCGGCCGGGTTGAGGACCTCGGAGGGCACGCCCTCGCAGGCCTTCGGCACTTCGAAACCGAACACCGGAGCGGCGTAGTATTCCACGCCTTGCAGCTTGCCGCTGAGCGCATCGTTGAGCAGGACGCGCGTGTGCTGGATCGAGATGCGCTTGCCGACGCCGAACGGGCCGCCGGTCCAGCCGGTGTTGACCAGCCATACCTGCGCGCCCTGCTTGAGCACCTTGGCCTTGAGCATCTCGGCGTAAACGTACGGATGGTGCACCATGAACGGCCCGCCGAAGCAGGTCGAGAAGGTGATCTCCGGCTCGATGCCGAGGCCGATCTCGGTGCCGGCCAGCTTGCTGGTGTAGCCGGAGATGAAGTGGTAGATCGCCTGGTCCGGCGTCAGCCGCGCGATCGGCGGCATTGCGCTGCTGGCATCCCAGAAGACGATGTTCTTTCGGTGCCGCGGTCCCATGCCCTGTCGTACCTTCGGAACCTTGGCTTCTCGGGATCTTGCGGCAACGGCATCCCGGAGCGGGCTAAACCCCGAGGCTTGATGTTGCGCCTCGCTGAATCACCCTCCAACGAAGCCGCAACGTGACAGCAAGAAAAGGAGGATCATGGTAAAGTTGGGTATTGAAATGCCACCTTCTTTCCTCGATGCTCTTGCCGAGCGACTCGGCGTCGAGTGGGGCAATATTAAGGCCGCCCAGGCGCGAGGGCAGGCAAAGAAGGCCGAGATCCGGTCGGCTCTAACCGAATTCGACTCAGATGACACGGTTGTAGTCGTGTTCGGCTCTCTCGCCCGAGACGAGTTTACCGAAGGAAGTGATATTGACTGGACCTTCCTGATAGATGGATCGGCCGACCCCAGCCACCTGGATCTGGCGCGCGAAATTGACGCGAGGGTGGGGAAGGCGGCTGCAAAGGCGCCCGGCCGAGAGGGCACTTTTGGCACGATGGCGTTCAGTCACGACATCATTCACCAGATTGGTGGCCAGGACGACACGAACCGCAATACAACCCGGCGAATTCTGCTACTGCTGGAATCCGAGCCAGTGGGCAGACCTGACGCCTATACGCGGGTCGTGACCAAGCTCGTGAAGAGATATATCCTCGAGGACCGAGGGTTCGTACGGGGGTCAGGTGAGTACCACGTTCCCCGCTTCCTGTTGAACGATTTTGCGCGCTACTGGTGGACGATGGCCGTGGACTTCGCCTACAAGCAGCGGACGCGATTCGGAGAAGGAGCAGCGATTCGAAACGTTAAGCTTCGGATGTCCAGGAAGATGACGTACGTCTCCGGTCTCCTCACCTGTTTCGGCTGTCACCTGAAGATTGGAAACCTGGTGGGTCGGCCTGGATGCCCGGAAACGGGAGCGGAAGCCGAGTGTATCGACTGCCTCCGGCGCAGGCTGAGGCGCACTCCACTGGACATCCTCGCCGAAGCGCTGCTCCAGTTCCATCACCTTGAAGAGGCCGGCCGCAAGCTGCTTGGAGCCTACGATCGATTCCTCGGAATCCTCTCGGATACCGACCAGCGCAACCATCTGGAAGACCTCCCAGAGGATCAGTATGATCGGGACGAAGTGTTTCAGGAAGCACGTCGGGTCAGCCACGATTTTCGGCGTGGCCTTTTGCAGTTGTTCTTCGATCAGAAATCGGGCCTGTTCGACTTGACAAAGAACTACGGGGTGTTCTAATGAGACCCATAGGTTTCTCCACCGGCGCACTAGCGTATTCGGACTTTCGCCGGGGACTGTCGATGATTCACCGCCGCAATCTACGTGCCATCGAGCTCTCAGCCTTACGCGAGCCTGAGTTAATCGGGCTCGTCGAGGGTTTACATGATCTGGACCTCTCAGAGTTCAACTACATTGCTGTCCACGCCCCGAGTCAGATCAAACGTGAACACGAAGAGGGCGTTGTGCAGCTGCTTGTCCGGGTAAGTCGGTACAGCTGGCCGATTGTTGTTCACCCCGACGCAATGCATAAACCACGATTGTGGAAGTGTTTGGGAGAGGTGCTGTGCATTGAAAATACAGACAAACGCAAGCTTGTGGGCCGGACAGCAGGGGAGCTTATGAGTGTCTTTCGTGAATTCCCCGAAGCCGGGTTTTGCTTTGACATCGGGCATGCCTGGCAGGTGGATAGCACGATGACGGAGGCGTACTTGCTGCTGAAAGCGTTTGGGGGTAGGCTGCGTCAGGTCCATGTTAGCGAGGTTAACACGCGAAGCAAGCATGATCCGCTCTCCTATGCGTCTATCACAGCTTTCAAGGGTATTGCCCATTTGATTCCAGATGACGTGCCAATCATTCTCGAAACTCCTGTTCCGGAAGAACAGATTGAGCTCCAGATCAAGCGTGCGATGGAGGCGCTGCCGCTTTGCCGGGAGGCTGCGCTCACACGGTAGCAGGCTGAGGCGAATTCTGCCCCGGTCGCCGGCGCGGGGGTTGGGGTTGGACGGCTGCCGAATCGGCTTCAGTGCCGACTCGACGACGTCGGCCGGGCAACCGGCCATCATCAGACTGATCACTTCCGCACCGGCACGGTGGTCATCCGCTTCGGCCCCGATTCCACCACGTGGGCCGGGCAGCCGTCCATCAGCAGCTTGAAGTTCTCGATGAAGCGGGCGGCCAGCGCGTCGTACTTGCGGTAATACTCCTCGCGGTTGCCCCAGTTGTCGGCCGGGTTGAGGACCTCGGAGGGCACGCCCTCGCAGGCCTTCGGCACTTCGAAACCGAACACCGGAGCGGCGTAGTATTCCACGCCTTGCAGCTTGCCGCTGAGCGCATCGTTGAGCAGGACGCGCGTGTGCTGGATCGAGATGCGCTTGCCGACGCCGAACGGGCCGCCGGTCCAGCCGGTGTTGACCAGCCATACCTGCGCGCCCTGCTTGAGCACCTTGGCCTTGAGCATCTCGGCGTAAACGTACGGATGGTGCACCATGAACGGCCCGCCGAAGCAGGTCGAGAAGGTGATCTCCGGCTCGATGCCGAGGCCGATCTCGGTGCCGGCCAGCTTGCTGGTGTAGCCGGAGATGAAGTGGTAGATCGCCTGGTCGGGCGTCAGCCGCGCGATCGGCGGCATCACCCCGCTGGCATCGCAAGTCAGGAAGATAACGTTCTTCGGGTGCCCGGCCATCTTGGGCGGCCAGTAGTTGTCGATGTACGCCAGCGGGTAGGCGCCGCGGGTGTTCTCGGTGAGCATGTCGTCGTTCAGGTCCAGCCGGCGCGAGAGCGGGTCGAAGACCACGTTCTCCAGGATGGTCCCGAACCGTCGTGTGGTGGCGTAGATCTGCGGCTCGGCCTCTTCCGAGAGCCGGATGACCTTGGCGTAGCAGCCGTCCTCGAAATTGAAGACGCCGTTGTCGGTCCAGCCGTGCTCGTCGTCGCCGATCAGGTGGCGCCTGGGGTCGGCCGATAGCGTCGTCTTGCCGGTGCCGGAGAGGCCGAAGAAGATGCCCACATCGCCGTCGTCGCCGACGTTGGCCGAGCAGTGCATCGGCAGCACGCCCTCCAGCGGCAGCAGGAAGTTGAGCACGGTGAAGATGGTCTTCTTGATCTCTCCGCCGTAAGCCGAGCCGCCGATGATGGCCAGCCGCTCGGCGAAGTTGAGGATGATGAAGGTCTCGCTGCGGGTGCTGTCGATGATGGGGGAAGCCTTGAAGCCGGGGACGCCGATGACGGTGAACTCGGGCACGTGCTTCTTCATCTCGTCCCGGCTGCGTAGCTTCATGAACATGGTGCGGGCGAACAGGCTGTGCCAGGCGTACTGGGTGATGATGCGGATGGGCAGCCGGTAGTCGGGATCGTTGCCGACGTAGCAGTCCTGCACGAACGCGTCGCGGCCCTGCAGGTAGCCGGCCAGCCGGGCCCACAGGGCGCTGAAAGCGTCGGGGTTGAAGGGGCGGTTGTACTGGCCCCACCAGATGCGCTCCTCGGTGGTCTGCTCGCGGACTACGTACTTGTCGGCGGCCGAGCGGCCCCGGTGCTTGCCCGTGTCAACCACCAGCGGTCCGAGATGGCAGATCCGCGCCTCGGAACGGTGGATCGCCTCTTCGTAGAGGGCCGAAGTCGTCAGGTTCCAGTAGACCCGGCGCAGGTTGGTCAGGCCGTGGTTCTCCAGGCCGTAGATGCTGGCGTTCTGCCCGGCCTCTTTGGCGGACGGCGAACTGACATCCAGGTAGATGTTCATAGCCAGTCCCTCACCAGCTTGCGGGAGCCGAGAAAGAGCTCATTGGGGGAGTTCGGGTCGAGCGCCCACTTGATCCGCTCAACGCCCTCCATGATGTCCTTCAGCGTGCCGCAGTAGCTCAGCCGCAGGTGGCCTTCAAAACCGAACTCCTTGCCCGGCACCGCGACCACGCGGACCTTCTCCAGCAGCAGGTTGGCCAGCTTCTGCGAGTCCTTCATGTAGGCGCTGAAATCGGGGAAGCAGTAGAAGGTGCCGTCGGGCTTGGTCACCTTGACGCCGTCGAAGGCCTTCAGGCGCTCGATCATCACGTTGCGGTTGTTCTCCAGCGTCATTCGCAGGCTCTGGATGGAGGACTGGATGCCGTTGAGCGCCCCGACCGCCGCCCACTGCGAGGGCGCCGAAGGCCCCGAGGTCTGCTGCGACTGGATGTTCGACATGGCCCGGACGACCTCTTTGTTGCCGACCGCCCAGCCGATGCGGAACCCGGTCATCGCGTACATCTTGGAGACGCAGTTGATCACCACCAGCCTGGAGCTCTCCGAGTGGTTCTCGGAGAACTCGTAGCAGTTGATCGGGCTCTTGCCGTCGAACACCAGCCGGTTGTAGGTGTCGTCCATGATCAGCCACAGGCTCTTCTTCTCGCAGAACTGGACGATTTCGGCGATGAAGTCGCGCGAGTACATCACCCCGGAGGGATTGTTGGGGCTGTTGATAATGATGGCCTTGGTGTAGGAGCCGACCGCCTCGGCGATCTCCTCGATGGTGGGGCGGAAGGAGCCGTCCTCGGGAGTGACCGGCACCGGCACGCCGCCGGCCAGCTTCACCATCTCCGGGTAACTCACCCAGTAAGGGGCAGGGAAGACGACTTCGTCCTTCGGCTCCAGGATAGTGTACAGCAGCACCATGATCGACTGCTTGGCGCCGCTGGAGGCGATCACGTTGTCGGGCGAGACGAGCCGGCCGTAGTTCTCCTCCGTGTAGCGGATGATGGCCTTCTTTAGCGCCGGGATGCCGTCGGGCGGAGTGTAACGGACCTCGCCCGTGTTCAGCAGCGCGGTGCAGTTTATAATGGCGTCGATCGGCGCCCGGGTCTTCGGCTCGCCGCCGCCTAAATGAATGACGGGTTCGCCCTTCTCCCTCAGAAGCGCCGCGGTTTCGTTCAGCTTCAGAGTGGGCGATTCGCTTATCGATCGTGCTAGCTGGCTGATGCTCACCGTGTTTTTCCTCGAATCCATACTCCTGGCGATGAACGCATACAGTAATAACGCGAGCAACGCCTCGGGGTATTGAGTTGAGTATACACAAGCGCGTTGCCGGCTGCAACCGGGGGTAACGGCGGGCGGCGCCGCGCCGATCTGAGGTAGAATCAACCCTTTTAGTCATGCGTCTTTTATCCGCACTCATATTGGTGCTGGTCTCGGCCGCACCCGTCCCTGCCAGGGAGAACCGAAAGGCGCGTGCCCATCTCATCCAGCAGCCGCCGGTGCTCAACGGGCGGGTGGACGAGGCGGTGTGGCAGGCGATGGAGCCGGTCACCGGCTTCACGCAGCAGGAGCCCAACGAGGGCGAGCCGGCCACCGAGCAGACCGAGGTGCGCATCGGCTTCGACGCCGACAATCTCTACATCGGCATCATCTGCTTCGACTCCCAGCCGGACAACATCGTGGTCACCCAGAACCGGCGCGACGCCCTGCTGACCGACACCGATTCGGTGCAGATCCTGCTGGACACTTTCCACGACCACCAGCAGGCCTTCATCTTCGGCACCAGCCCGACCGGCATCGAATACGACGGGCAGGTCTCCAAGGCCGGGCAGGGGCGCGGTGGGGTGGGGATGCCGGCCCGCGCGGGCGGGCAGGGCAGCCGCGGCGGCAGCAGCCAGCGCGGTGGCGCCTCGGCCTTCAACCTCAACTGGGACGGGGTGTGGAAGGTGCGCTCGCAAGTCACCTCGCGGGGTTGGGAGTCCGAGATGGTGATCCCCTTCAAGACCCTGCGCTACTCGTCCGACCGCGAGCAGGTGTGGGGCCTGAACGTCTCGCGCAACCTGCGCCGGCGCAACGAGCAGTCTTTCTGGGCGCCCATCTCGCGGGCCTTCTACTTCACCCAGGTCGAGCTGGCCGGCGAACTCGACGGGCTGTCGCTGAAGGTCCACCGCAACCTGAAGCTGCTGCCCTACGTGATGGGCGGGCTGGAGCAGGACTACGCCGGTCGGCGCGACCCGAGCAGGCTGGCGCGCGACGCCGGCGTGGATCTCAAGTACAGCCTCACGCCCAGCCTCACGCTCGACGCCACCTTCAACACCGACTTCGCCCAGGTCGAGGTGGACGAGGAGCAGGTGAACCTGACGCGCTTCGACCTGTTCTTCCCCGAGAAGCGCCCCTTCTTTCTGGAGAACTCCGGCACCTTCGAGTTCGGCACCCCGCGCGAGGTGGAGATCTTCTTCTCCCGCCGCATCGGGATCGACGATAGCGGCGTCGAGGTGCCGATCGACGCCGGCCTGCGGCTGAGCGGCAAGGTGGGCCACTACGACATCGGCCTGCTCAACATGAAGACGCGCGAGGTGGGCGGCGTCGCGCCGTCGAACGACTTCAGCGTGCTGCGCGTGAGCCGCGAGCTGCGTAACCGCTCCTCGGCCGGGCTGATCTTCGTCAACCGCCAGTCGCTCAGGCGCAGCGAGCATACCGCCGCCTTCAACCGCACCTTCGGGGCCGACCTCAACATCGGCGTGGGCCGCTACGGCAACTGGTTCAACTACGCGGCCAGGAGCCAGACGCCGGGCCGCCAGGGGCGCGATCACGCCTACTCCTCCAACTTCGAGTACGACAACGAGCACCACCGCGTCGATCTGAACTACCTGGAGGTCGGGCAGAACTTCAATCCCGAGGTGGGCTTCGTGCGCCGCCTCGGCTACCGCAAGCCCACGTTTGGGTACCGCTACACGAACTATCCCGAGGGTAAGCGCCTGCGCACCCGCTCGCCCCACTTCCAGTGGAACCACTGGTACACGCTGGGGACCAACCAGCTTGAATCCGCCTTCGAGCACTACCATTTCGACACGCGCTGGCAGAACGGCGGGCAGCTGGGGATCGCCTGGAACCGCAACTTCGAGCGGCTGGACAGACCGTTCGCCATCGCCCGCGACGTGAAGATCGCCCCGGGCCGTTACTGGTACAGCGAGATGGTGTTCAACTACATCACCGACCCCACGGCGCGGTTCTTCGCCGACGGCAACGTCTCAGTGGGCAACTTCTACTCGGGCACGATCCGGACGTTGAACTTCAACGGCGGCTATCGGCGCGGCCAGAACATCACCATCAGCGGCGGCTACGTCCGCAACTTCATCCGCCTGAGGGAGGGCGCCTTCAACACCGACCTGGCGGGCGTGCGGTTTAACTGGACGTTCACTCCCAAGAGCTACCTGCAAGCGTTCACTCAGTACAACAGCCAGACCCGGCAGGTGGGCAACAACATCCGCCTGGCCGTCCTCTCCACTTCCAGCACCGGCCTCTACGTGGTCTTCAACACGCGCGGGCTGACCAGCGACTACCTCGACCCGCACGCCATCCCGCGCCGCACCCTGAGCCGGGTGCT
>JBBTDS010000305.1:0-2058 GCA_038060875.1 Acidobacteriota bacterium
TCCAGGATGCGGTCCTTCGTGGTCACAAAACCACTATACCGTCCGGACGGTACAGTCGTCAAGTGATGCCCCACTGGGCGGTGGGTCTGTCAAATTCCTGCTCAGAGCCCTAAGATCGAAAGGAGTGAGTCTATATGCAGCGACGTGAATTCTTGGCGAGTATGAGCGCCGCATTGGCGGGTATCCGCCAGCGGATCGAAGCCGCTCCAGGCGCGGGGGACCGAAATCTGAAATGGGCAGTCAGCATGTTCCTTTGGACTTCGACACAGTGGCGCGACGACGGCTCGGCGCGTTTTACGGACATGCTCGACGTAATCAAAGACACGGGCTTCGACGGCTTCCGGCTCACCGGATGGCCGCAGTCGCTCAAGACCTGCAACATGCCGGCCCCCGTGCTCGAGAAGGAGCTGAACAAACGCAACCTGCGGGTGGCCACCATGTCCTGGAGCGGCCAGGCCAGCGAACCGGCCGAGCACCCCAAGCTGGAAGCTTCCGCGCACGGAGCCTGCAAGTTCCTCAAGCAGTTCGGCTCGGACGTGCTGACCGTCTTTGCGCCAAGGCGGCCGAACAAGGTACTCGTACGCCAACACATGCAGATTGCCTGCGAGTTCTGGAACCGCCTGGGGGACCTGTGCGCCACATACGGCATCCGCGCCGGCCAGCACAACCATTCGCAGGGCCAGCTTGTCGAAAGCCAGGACGAGGTCGAATTGATGTTAAAGCTGACCGATCCGAAGCGCTTTCACTGGTCGCCGGACACCATCCATCTATACATTGGCGGCTGCGACATCATTGGTTTGTTCGAGAAGTATGGTCACCGATTGCTGTCGATGGACTTGGTCGACGCCAGATACATATACGCCACCCAGGACCTGGTCGTGCCCAATGGCCGGGTGGAGAAGGCGGGCACGCAGAACGCGACGTTCATGCTGTCGAACCAGGACTACGGTGACGGCGAAGTTGACCTCCAGGGCATTCTGCGGATTCTGAAGAAAAACCGGTTCAAGGGCTGGATCACGATCGACCACCACTACGCGCCGGTTAGCCCGAGGCACAGCTTCAGCCGCTGCCGGAAGTACATTAAGGAGAAACTCGATCCTATTTACTATTGAGGTACGGGCATGACCGGCAAAATCACCCGCCGGGATTGGATCGCAGGAGCGGCCAGCCTCGGTGTGGCCACCGGCGCTCCCTCCTACCGGATCATCGACCCCCACGTTCACGTTTGGGTGAACGACCCGAAATACCCATGGGCGAAGGAAACCACGCAGCCGCCGAAGGAGGACGCAACCCCGGATATGCTGCTGGCTCTCATGAGAGCCAACGGCGTTGCGAAGACGGTGATTATCCAGGTCATTCACTACCGCTGGGACAACAGCTACCTGGCGGATGTGCTGAAGAAGTACCCCAACGACTTCCAGGGCGTCGCGCGCGTCAATCCGGAAGACCCCGGGGCGCCGGACCACCTGTCACGGCTGGTGGAAGAGCGAGGTTTCCGCGGTGTACGGATCAGCCCAGGCGGCGACGCGCGCGGCGACTGGATCCGAGGTCCGCTGATGGTCCCGCTTTGGAAGCGCTGCCTGGATCTCAGAGTGCCGATGTCGGTGCTCGCGCCGGTGACCCGAATGCCGGACGTCGAGCGGCTGGTGGGGAAGTTCCCGGACCTCACCGTCGTCATCGACCACATGGCGGACTGTCCGCTGGACCAGCCGCAGGAGCTGAAGAAACTGCTGGCGCTCGTCAAGTACCCAAAGGTGTTCGTCAAGATCTCGCACACCTGGTCGCTTTCCAAACAGGAGTATCCCTACCGTGACTCCCAGCGGCAGGTGAAGCGACTATACGACGTGTTTGGGCCGCGGAGGCTGATGTGGGGAACCGACTGGCCCCTGGTCGAGCGGCATTGCGGCTACGCCAAGGCCCTGGCGCTGGTCCGCGACGAGATGGACTTCCTGAACGAAGAGGACAAGAGCTGGATTCTCGGCAAGACCGTAGAGCGCGTCTGGCCGTTCTAAACACAGCGACTTAAGTAATTGCGCATAATCGCCGGAGAGTTTCGTT
>JBBTDS010000306.1:0-1488 GCA_038060875.1 Acidobacteriota bacterium
GACAGCACGTAGGAGGCGTTCACCATTAGCCCGTGCGACAGGTTCCGGGTCAGCTTCACCACCATGGCGTGATAGGTGGAGTGGCCGCTGTGGTCGCCCCCGCCGCGATCGGTGTCGATGTTCTGGTACTGCGGGAACGGCTTCAGCGCCCGCGACACCGTGTCGTTGAAAGTCCGGTAGGGCTTGCGAATGCCGAGCCGCACCAGGGTCGGGTCGTTGAAGTTCCGGCTGTAAAGCAGGTTGCGGCCGGACTGCGTGTAGATGCTCAGCTCCGGCGCCAGCTTCCGGACGTCGGTCTGGTTGATGGCCAGCAGGCTGGCCACCAGGTGCGTGCCCATCATGCCGCTGTAGCCGGCCTCCACCAGCGTCGAAGGCGTCAACTGGCGCTGGATGTCGAGGCTGATGCCGAGGTTCTCCGAGGCCCGCAGCGCTTCCTTGCCCTGCCAGTAATAGGGGCTCGACTCGTTGGCGAAGCTCGGCTCGATGAACGGCGGCGCCAGCCACGGCGGCATGCCCTGCTCGAATTTGAAGACCAGCTCCAGCCCGTTGGTGTTATCCGGGAAGTTCTGCATCTGAATGAAACCCTGGAAGTGCGTCGAGCTGCCGGTGTTCTTGACGGGCGCGAAGCTGCGGCTGGCCGAACCGCGAATGACGGTCTTGCCGTCCAGGCCGTAGGAAAAGCCCAGCCGCGGGCCGATGGCGCCGTACCAGCCCGGTATGAGCGCCCGCTTGTTCTCCCGGCCGGGGCCGAAGCCGGCGAAAATCAGCGCCCCCGGCAGGCCGTCGGCGGCCGGGTTGGGCCGCGCCGGGTCGAAGTCGCTCAGCTCGTTCCTCGGGTTAATCGGCGGCAGCGTGAATTCGTAGCGCAGGCCGAGGTTCAGCGTCAGCCGCGGCGTGAGGCGCCAGTCGTCCTGGAAGTACATGGCGTGATAGCGATAGACCATGTTGACGTAGCGCGGCGTCTCGATCGATCCCCGGTTGGCCTCTCCCAGCAGAAAAGAAGCAAAGCCGCTGCCGCCGCCGATGTTGCCGTTCGGTTCCAGCGGGATCGAGGTGTTCATGCGCCCGAACCAGCTTTCGCCCATGATGGCCTGGCGCCCGAAGCCGTTGTAGAAGGACCGGTCGTACATGTAGCCGGTCTTGAAGCTGTGTTTGCCGATGGTATAGGTGAGGTCGTCGTTGAACGAGCGCACCGGGTTGAAAGATCCGTTGCCGCTGTAACCGCCCCAGGTTCCGAATTCGTGGTTCACCCTGGTGAGCGCCTCGTCGCAGTTGGGCACGTTGGGCACGCAGACCTTGTCCTTCCAGTGCACGCTGTTGGAAATGGCGCGGTGGATCTCGTCCCAGTTGTTCACGCCGATGTAGAAGCGATTCAACAGGCGCGGGCTGATGGTGTAATCCCAACTGCCGCGGTACACATAGGCCTGCTGATACCACGGGTCGAACGTGCTGATCATGCCCGGCAGGCCCGGCGGCCCGGTGGCCCCC
>JBBTDS010000307.1:0-1365 GCA_038060875.1 Acidobacteriota bacterium
GCCGTCCATGCCGCCGCCGGCCACCATGTCGCCATGGCCGTTCAGCACCAGGTAGATCTCTTCCTCCCGCTCATGGTGGTGCGGGAAGTTTGTGCCGCCGGCGTCGAATTCCATGGTGAACAGACTGGTGAGAACGTGCCCGGCCGCCAGGCGGTCGCGCGTGCTCTTGACGTCGCCCATCAGCAGTTGGTAGAGCGTCGAGGGCGGGTGCCCGCCGACCACCTGCTTGGGGACGTCGTCGATATTCGCCACCAGCAGCTTGGGCGGCGGCGCGGCGGTGACGTTGGCCGGGATGCGGAAGCCCATCACGACGACGCGGCACGGCTCCTTGGCCGGATTGGCCAAGCCATGCTTGATCCCCGGCGGCAGGTAGAAGAAGTCGTTCTTCCGCAGCGGGTGTTTCTCGCCCGCGTAATCGAGAACGCCGCTGCCGTCCAGCACGACCAGGGCCTGCTCTTCCCGCGCGAAACTCGCGGGCTCGCAGGCGCCGCCGGGATCGACGGTGATCTCGGCGAAGCGCGCGATGCCGCGCAGGATCTTCGCGTCGGCGTCGCCCTCGCCGAATACGGGCTTGTAGTGGCAGGTCGGGGTGGTGACGGCGGCCGGCTTTTCCTTGAGGGCGGGAACGTGCCGGCGCAGGAAGGTCGGGTCCGTTCTTCGTTGTTCGGCGGCGAACGCGGCCAGGGAGAGGGCGGCGATAGCGATTCGCAAGAGCATGGCGGGAACAATATACCAAAGGCGGGTGGCCGCCGTGCTAAGATCGCCGCCATGACCCGTCGCAACTTTGTGGGCGCCCTCGGCGCCGCGGCCGCGCCGGCCGCGCGCTATGACATCCTGATCCGCAACGGCGAGCTGCGCGACCCCGCGAGCGGGCTCAAACGCAAGGGCGACGTCGGCATCCGGGACGGAAAGATCGCCGCGATTGAGGACAGCATTCCCGCCGGGCGCGGCGCGGACGTGATCGACGCCCGCGGCCTCTACGTCACGCCGGGGCTGGTCGATCTGCACACGCACTGCGCCTGGGGCGTGACCGGGTTGAGCATCGAAGCCGATCCGGTGGCCGCCCGCTCCGGCACGACCACCTGGGTGGACGCCGGCAGCTTTTCCTGCGAACAAGCGGGCGGCTTCCGGCGCTTCACCGTCGAACGCGCGCAGGCGCGCATCTTCGGCTACGTCTATCTCTATCCCGACACTCGCAACCCCGACATCGAGCCGGTCAAGTACGTCCGCGGCTTCATGAGGCGGACCGGCGAGGCGGCGGTGGCCAACCGCGACATCGTCCTCGGGATCAAGATGCAGGTGGGCTCGAACATGAACGGCCGCTGGAGCCACGACTTCCTCAAGATCGCCCGCGAGCTGTGCGAC
>JBBTDS010000308.1:0-1603 GCA_038060875.1 Acidobacteriota bacterium
CCTGAAGGCGGATTCAGTTCAACCTGGATTCTGTCGCGGCTTACGCGCGACAGGATTCCTTAATTTGTTAGCCAGGCACCAGGTTTTTACTCAGTCGCCGGGTCCACCCCCCAAGCGAGGTACTTCAATCGCTGTGCCGCCACTAGTCCCAACCCTGGCGGATTGAAAGCATACTCTCCGGGCTCACGCGGTCCGGTGCCGATTCTGTAGGAGCAACGCCCATAGGGAGTGACGCAAAAGGCCATTTTGCTCCGCGAAGTGGCGACCGTGCCGACATCTTCTCCGTCGTGAAGTTCAACCTTCCGCCGGCCCTTTTCAACTTTGACCTTAGAGATCTCATAGCTGGTTGGGTCGAGGCCGGTGGGAGCTGCACGACGAATTCGTCGAGCCTCGCCAACGCGAAGCCGAACTCGTGATTTCTCTCCAGCCTGCACCTCCCCCACCAGCCTACCTCCTCGAAAGATCGAGCGGAAAACACCGGTGACGGATCCGGGAACTGTTGATACCTCTGACGGCTGTAGACGCTTGTTGACGACATCGAGGACGTACAGTGGACCGATCGTATCTGGCTCCACAAGGTTCTCCTGTGCTGGAATCAAGCAGCAAAGGAGCACGCCGAAAGTGCCAACGGAGACATGTCTTGTAATGCGTCGAAGACCTCCCTCTGGCTTGTAACACCCGCCTGCCTAACATAACTAGCAGCCAATCGTCTTTTGAACGGCCTCCACGGCCCCACGCAAAGTGAACAGCCTAACCTCATCAGGTCGTTTTTGCCAGTAACCTCTCAACATCTCATCATCGCGGATTGGTGTGGCTCGCCGTTCCTCATCGACTAGGTACGTCATCTCTCGCTCCCGTTCCGACAACATCGAAAACCGAGTGGTGTCCTCGCAGAGGTAGAACTGGGCCTTGCCCGGACAAAACTTCTGGATCGCACTGTAGATCCGTTCTCGCCCGTCCGTCCTGCGAAGAAATGCTTCAATCTTGTCGGGCGGGCAGGGAACAATCTTAAAGAGGTCCCGTGATAATATGCGCTGCCCAAGGTCGCGAACTGTCTCGTCCATTCCTGTTGTGTTGACTGCTAACTCGATCAGCATCCAGATAGAAAAATCGTCCAACGCCAACAGTCCTGCTTGATCGGGCACTTCACCTGAGATCATTTTAATGAGCGGCTGAACGAAATGTGCCCCAGTCAACGATGCGTCGCCACGAATGACTTCCTTTAGCCGTCGCAAAAACAACGACACCATCCCCTCGGCACTGCGAACCGTCTTGTGAAAATACACCATGTCGTAGAGCGCCCTTCTCGCAATTAGGAATTGCTCTATGACCCTCACCGCTTTTCTCTCGTCAAACCCTACCACCAGCTCCTCCCTGCCCGCGGAGGTCTTTCCAACGGTGCAGGTGGCTACAAGCCAGTCAAGGTCGTATCTGCCATACCATACTCCGCAACAGTGCGCGTCACGGCGGAGAAAGTCTGCGCGGTCGACATCAACGTCGCTGGAGAGAAGCCGCGGCAGGTAGGGTGGGGAATATACCCCTCTTAGAACACTCTTGTCCAACTTAGCTTCGTAAGTGCTGCCCGCCGCGAAGCCCGGCCCCA
>JBBTDS010000309.1:0-3439 GCA_038060875.1 Acidobacteriota bacterium
TCAGGAACTCGCGCCGGTGAAGTTGGTGGCCCATATTCCGCCGAGGATACTGGATCGTCATGCAACGCCGCGCATTCTTCGGAGCGGTCTTTTCCGGGCTCGGCAGCGCGCAGCCGCCGAAGCCCGCGAGCGGCGCCACGCCCGTCCGCCGCGCCGAGGTCTACGGAGCCGCTATCCCCCTTCCGCAAGCACATCTTCAGCGTATGACGCCCGTAATGCGCCCACAGGCGCCCTTCTCAAGCCCGTTCAGCACTTGCAGGATGGGGAGATATCGACAGGTATCCCCTCGCGCGGTGCGGTCGATCTTCCCACAACGCCCTTTGGCGCCAACTTCCAAGTCGCCGGCAATACACCCGTGCCACGATTTCCTCGAGCAGTTTGTGCCGCGTGCCGTCGCGGTCTGCCCGGTTTTGTCGGGCAGTAGCATCGCCCCGGCGCTGGCGCCTTACCTCCAGGGCTTATCGGAGCGCGGGACGACACCGGAGGATCACGTTCAAACAGCATCGAATGCGGGGGCCGGGTATGGCACGATAGGGGCGTGCGGAATCGCCTCCTCGGTTTCTGCGTGCGGTGCTGCGCCGCGAACGGGAGCACTCGGTGTTTACCGGGCGGATCGGCGAGATCCTCAAGAAGCTCGAAATGGCCCGGCGCGTGCCGGGTTCGGAGGTTTGGTTCGGCGTCAGCAAGCATCAATCCCGTCTGCGTCCACCACTGGTCGAATCCGAACTTGTTGCCTTTGAGCGGCATCACGGCGTTGTCCTGCCCGATGACTACCGCCAGTTTCTTCTCCTCGCCGGCGACGGCGGTGCGGGCCCTTACTACGGGATAGAGCCGCTTTCGGAGTGGGACGAGTGGTTCGAGGAAGAAGCGGAGTCGCCCGGCTTTCTGGCCTCACCGTGCCCGCTGGTGGATAACGCTGCTGCTAGACAGGCTTGGAACGCCGCCCAGGACCGCGATGCACGCCTCGCTCGCGGGGTAGTCAACCCTGGCGCAAGTCCAAGCCAGGCGTGGGAGACATTCCTGCCGGGCGATTGGTCGGAGTGGGGAAAGGCTTCCATCAACATCTGCGACCAGGGATGTACTTACTCCGCCCGGCTCGTCGTATCGGGAGAGGCTCGCGGGAGGGTCGTTTATCTCGATGCTCAACAGTGGTATCCGCCATACTTCGTCAGGGATCTGAGTTTCATCGATTGGTACGAGCGCTGGTTGGACGAAGCTGCGGGCGGTGCGCCGCCCTGTTGCTTCGGTTTCGACAACCCGGCGTATCGGTGATGATCCCTATGGCGAGTAAGTACGTGGCCGATTCGGGACATCGCGCGGCGGAGGGCGCGCGAGGCCAGAGGCGGGAATTCGAACGCCGTGTTGCCCGGCCTGACTGCGAAGACGCGCTTGCGATCGAGGATGGCTGCGCCGGTTCCGGTCGTATCCGGACACGACCGGATTCCGGAAGGGTGGCCAGCTAAGCGGCCGTAGACCGGCCACGGCGTAAGATCCCCGCCTCGGGTATAATGATGAGCGCAGCCGATACCGAATCGTCCCTCGAAAGTCAGCTTCCATGAGCACCGGAAGAACATCTTTCGTTCTCGCCGCCGTCATTCTCCTCGCCGCTCCGGCAGTTGCCCAAACCACTACCGCCACGCTCACCGGCGCCGTCGCCGACTCCTCCGGCGCCGCCGTCCCCGCAGCCACGGTCACCGTCACCAACACCGCCACCGGCATCGCCCGCCGGATCCCCACCAACGACCTCGGCTATTACACCGCCGCCCTCTTGCCACCCGGCGGCTACCACATCCGCATCGAGAAGGAAGGCTTCCGCGCCGTCACCCGCTCCGGCATCGTCCTGAACGTCGACCAGGTGGCTCGCCTCGACTTCACCCTCGAAGTCGGCGCCGTCTCCGAGGCCATCGACGTCACGGCCGCCGCGCCTCTGCTCGAAGGCAGCACTTCCTCGCTTGGCCAGGTCATCGACTCCAGGCAGTTCAGCGACCTCCCGCTCAACAACCGCACCGCCCTCGGCCTGCTCAGCCTCAGCGACAACGTTTCGCTCGGCCGCAACTTCAGCCCCGACACCTTCAACAACGCCAACCAGTTCAGCGCCAACGGCTCTCGCCCCGGCCAGAACGAAATCCTGCTCGACGGCGCGCCCAACACCACCCCCGGCGTCTGGCCCGGCCGCGGCATTCTCGGCACCCCCGTCGTCGTCGATTCCATCCAGGAGTTCAAGGTCCAGACCAGCGTCTTCTCCGCCGAATACGGACGCACCGGCGGCGGTCTCATCAACATGGTCAGCAAGTCCGGCTCCAACCAGTGGCACGGCAGCCTCTTCGAGTTCCACCGCAACAGCAAGATGGACGCCAACCACTTCTTCGCCAACCGCGGCGGCGTGCCCCTGGGCAGTTTCAAGCGCAACCAGTTCGGCGGTACCCTCGGCGGCCCCGTCACCCTGCCCAGACTCTATAACGGGCGCAACCGCACCTTCTTTTTCGCCAACTACCAGGCCACGCGCGACCGCACCGCCGCCACCACCGTCCGCACCGTCCCCGCCGCTGACATGCGCAACGGCGACTTCTCCCAGCTCGCCAACGTCCGTGGCCAGATGATCGCCATTTATGATCCCCTCACCACCGCCGCCACCGGCACGCCCACCCGCCAGCCGTTCGCCGGCAACCGCATCCCCGCCGCGCGCATCAACAATGTTGCCGCCAAAGCCTCCGCCTACTTCCCCAACCCTAACCAGCCTGGCTCGGTCAGCAACCTGGTGCTCAGCGGCGCCAACGCCACTACCCACGACATCTTCGGCGTGCGCCTCGATCACGCCATCACCCAGAGCCAGAACATGTACATCCGCTACAACCGCACCCGCGACGACTCCCGCGACCCCGATTACTTCGGCAACGCCGCTCGCGGCGACAGCGGCCTGGACCAGGATGTCCACTCCGTCGCCGTCGATTACGTCTACACCCTCCGCCCCACCTTCCTGTTGAACTTGCGCTACGGCTTCACCGATCGCACCCACGACAACATCGAACTGTCCCGCGGGTTCGACCTTACCAGCCTCGGCTTCCCGGATTACGTGCAGAAGGAGGCCAGGCTGCGCGTCTTCCCGCGCTTCAATCCCTCCGGCTACACCTCCCTCGGCAATAGCCAGGGAATCAACGCCTTCAGCTACCTCACCCATTCCTTCCAGGCCAGCGCCACCAAGATCACCAGCGCCCACTCGC
Source organism: Acidobacteriota bacterium (assembly GCA_038060875.1). Taxonomy (GTDB): domain Bacteria; phylum Acidobacteriota; class Terriglobia; order Bryobacterales; family Bryobacteraceae; genus JBBTDS01. Next base: position 3,222 of record JBBTDS010000309.1, read on the forward strand.
TGAAATTCGGAGCCGACCTCCGCCTGTCGAAAGTGCCGCAGGACCGCGCCATCGACCCCAGCGGCACCTACAACTTCAACCGCGGCTTCACCCAGGGCCCCAACGCCCTTACCGGCGGAGCCACCGCCGGTGACGGCTACGCCTCCATGCTGCTCGGCACCCCCTCCGACGGCGTGTTCGGCACGCTCATGCACTCCAAGTCCTCCAGCCCCTACTAC
>JBBTDS010000310.1:0-8218 GCA_038060875.1 Acidobacteriota bacterium
GTTAAGCGCGTGCTAATGCCCGCCGCGTGCGCCAGCAGCAGGACCTCCTCCCCGGCGAGCACGCGAAACAACTGGGCGAACAAGGAGCTTTTGCCCGAGCCGGGCGCACCCACCACGCAGGCGCCCCACTGCCCATCTGCCGCGACCGGCGAGAGAGCCAGCCCGCGCAACTCCCGGACGGCGTCCTCCCGGCCGATGAAGTCCCGGCACTGCGTCTCGATGAACTGCTCCAGGACCCGCGCTTCCTGCTGCTGCCAGGTGGTCACCGGCGCGCGCAGGTACTCGCGGGTCTCCTCCTCCAGGTCCTGCCAGAGGTCCTCCAGGACCTGCTCTCCCCACTGCTCCAGGCCGGTGACCCGGCGTGCGACCGGATCCCAGCCGGCCCGGTAGCGGCGCACACGGCCGGGCACCTGCCGCTCGATGCGCGCCTTGAGCGCGGCCAGCCTCGCGCGCGCCTCCGGCGATTCCTCGACATAGACGGCGGCGCTCTCCGGTCCCATCCCGGCGCAGGGAAGCGGCTCGCGGAAGTAGAAGCGGCTGCGGCGGGCCTGCTCGGGGCTCGCCAGCACGCCGAACTCGATCTCCAGGGAGGTGACGCTACTGCCGGCCAGCTCGGCCTGGTAGCCGGCCTCCTGGGCCGCCGCCCGCATGCGGTCCTCCGGCTGGATCCAGCCGTAGCGTTCGCCGAGGAGCGCGATCAGGAACGGCCGGCTGCGCTCGATCTCCGCCAGGCAGACCTTCAGGACCAGCAGCTCCTTGGAGCGCTGATCGTCCAGGGATCCCGTCTCCACGCCCCAGCGCAGGTCGATCGCCTCCAGGTGATGGAAGCGCTCCCGCAGCCGTTCGGCCAGCACCGGGAAGACGTGGGTGCGCAGGTGGTCGCGCTCGGCGTGCATATCGCGGAACGTGCTGGTCATGAAGACCGGCCGCGACCGCCGGACGGCGTAGTCTCGCATCTTTCAGACTCCCGCGGGTCTATCCTAATACAGCTCGCGTCGGCCGGGAGCGCCGCTTACTTACCTCCGAGCGGCGAGCGGTGCGGCGGCGCCGAAGCCGGGCGGAGGCCGAGCAGTTGGTAGCGGAGTACGAGGCGAGCGGGCTGAGCCGGGAGGAGTTCTGCCGGCAGCATGGGCTGGCCAGGGGCACGCTGGCGCGGTACCGGCGGCGGCTGCGGCAGGCGCAGGGTGAAACAGCCGGCGCGGGCCGGTGGCTGGCGGTGGAGCTATGCGGTCCCGGCCAAGCGCCTGGAGCAGGGCCGCTTCGCCGGCCAAGCCAGCGAGCCGGTCTTGCGCGGCGTGGGGCCGCATTTCGACGTGATCTCCTACAACAACTACAGTCCCAAGGCGCCCCTGGAGCGGCTGGCGGCAGATCACCGAGCTGACCGGCAAGCCCACCATGCTCACCGAGTTCAGCTTCAAGGCGATGGACAGCGGGTTGCCCAACACCAAGGGGGCGGCCAAGCCGGTGGCCACGCAGGAAGACCGCGCCAACGGCTTAGAGCAGTACGTGCGCGACCTGGCCTCCCTGGCCGGGTGCGTGGGCTTCCACTGGTTCCAGTATCGCGACCAGCCCAGGGAGGGCCGCCGGCTGGACGGATGAAGCGCGTGAACCTGGAACTGGAGCGGCTGCGGCGCAGACGAAATGAGGCCGCGGACGCGCCAAAGAAGACAAGCCGGGAGGCTTATCCCACCGGGTATCATGGTGGATGTGATGAGACTCTTGGTTTTGTTGCTCTGCGTGCTCCCGGCGACGGCGGCAGACCTGGCGCAGGTGCAGTCCGTGTACCTGTTGCCGATGGGGAACGGCCTGGATCAGTTCCTGGCCAGCCGGCTGACGAGCCTGGGCCTGTTCCAGGTAGTCACCGACCCGAAGAAAGCCGATGCGCTATTCACCGACCGGCTCGGTGAGACACTGGAAGCGAAGCTGAATGAGCTTTACCCGCCGCCAGCGCCGCCTAAGCCCGAGAAGAAGGCCGAAGAGGCCAAGGAAGAGGCCAAACCAAAAGAGGAGGCGACGCCTCGCTCCCCCTCTTGGGGCAGCGGCAAGGGCAACGTCTTCATCGTCAGCGCCCGCACGCGTGCGGTGCTCTGGTCGGCGTACGAAAGGCCGCGAGACTCCTCCCCCGACGAGATGAACCGCACCGCCGAGCGGATCGTAAAGCGCCTCCAGCGCGAGATCAAAGGGAAGTAGGTCTGCCGCGCTTCTCGCGCAGCACCTCGGCGTAGCTTTCCGCCAGCCTCCTGGTGAGCACGGCCATGTCCCAGTTCTCCACGACCTCGCGGCGCGCGCGCTGGGCCATCTCCATGGCCCGCTCGGGCTGATCTAACAGCGCGACGATCTTCCCGGCGAAGGCGGCCGGAGCGTCGGCCAGCGCGCAAAACTCGCCATCCACCTTGCCGAGGCCTTCGGCGCCCAGCGTGGTGGATACCACCGGCATGCCGGCCGCGAAGGCCTCCAGGAGCTTGACGCGGACACCCGAGCCGCTCAGGATCGGGCACACGAAGACCGAGTAGCGTGAGAGCGGCTCGCGCACGTCCTCGACGAAGCCGCGTAACTCGATGGCATCGAGCGGGCCGGAGAGCCCGTAGCGCGGCGGCGGGTCGGATCCCACCACTACCAGCCGGGCTGCCGGGCGGCGCTCCAGCACTCGCGGCAGCGCCTCGCGCACGAACCAGTTCAGCGCGGCGTGGTTGGGCAGGTGGCGGAAACTGCCCAGAAACAGCATGGTCAAAGGCTCGCGCCCGCCGGGCTGGAACGTGTACTGCGAGGTGTCGATGCCCGCGCGCATGCCGTCCTGGATCTTCGGCGCCAGCGCCGGCAGGAACGAAGCAAGGCAGTTTCCGTTCTCGCGGCTGCACACCTGGATGCGGTCCAGTTGGGGCAGCGTGCGCAATTCGTAGCGCAGCGCCCGCAAGTACTCAAAGGAGGCCTTGAGTTTCCACAGGGAGCCGCGGTTCTCTTTGAGCGCGCGGCCGATGGACTGAAAGTAGATGTCGTGCTCGAACAGCACCGAGGCGATGTTGCGGTAGCGGCCGCCGTACTGCGCCATCGGCGTGTATTCAAGCTGGATCACGTCGATCGAGCGCGTCTGAATCTGGCGGTGGATCAGCCAGTCCAGGTCGGCGTTGGCGAACTCGCGGACGGCGTGAGGCGCCAGCGAGCCGGAGGCGGGCCGCCCTTCCAGGCGCACCAGGAACTCCATCGAGACGCAGTACGGCCGCAGTTCCTCCTGGGCCTTGCGCTGGTGCGCGTAATCCAGCAGCGTGATCAGGTGGATCTCACTGTGACGCGCGAGCTCGCGCAGGGTGTGCAGCATGAAGACGCCGCCGCCGTGCACCGGCGGGCAGATCGGGTAGGGCGAGACGAACAGAACGCGCAGGCGGTCAGGCGCGTCAAAGGCGCCGAAGCGGTCGCGGAAGTAGCCGCCCATCGGGCGCAGGAAGGCCTCGGTATCGCCGACCACGGCCAGGCCGCGGGCCCGCCAGCGCGAGCGCAGAGTGCCGGGCAACTGGCGGAACGCGGCCCAAAGCCCCTCCAGGCTCGCTCGTTCCGGCGAGTAGCCCAGGAAGAAACTCACCACCGCGTCGGCGAACGTGTAGAAGAGGTGCGCGGCCAGCCGCCGCCATTCATGGATGTTCTTCCAGGTCCAGAGCAGGAAGTTCTTCTTCAGCACGCGCCGGATCTGGTCCTCGGTGAAGCGCCGGCCGATGGTGCCGCGGTGCTCGTGCCAGACGATGCTGCGCGGCTGGTAAAGCACTTTCCAGCCGCGCTTCCAGGCCATGAAGCCAAGGTCAGTATCTTCCAGGTAGAAGGGCGCCAGCAGAGGATCGAACGCGCCGAGCTCGAGGAATTTCCGGCGGTCGAAGGCGCAGGAGCCGCCGCCGCCATAGAAACAGGGGTAGAGCGCAGTGACGCCCTCGTCGATGCGGTGGCGGACGCGCAGCGCGCCGCTCTCCCACCAGCCCTGGGTAAGGCCGGTCTCTTCGCGCACCTTGTTCGGGTCGGTGAAGAAGATCTGGCAGGATACTGCGAACACCTTGTCGTCGGCGAAGCCTTCGAGCAGCGGGCCGAGGAAGCCGCGGTCCACGCGCATGTCGCTGTTGAGCAGCACTACGATGTCGTTGCGGGCGGCGCGGATGCCGGCGTTCGAGCCGCCGCCAAAGCCCAGGTTGCGCTCCAGCGCCAGCACCCTCACCTGCGGGAACTGCCGCCGCACGAACTCGGCGCTCGAATCGGTGGAACCGTTGTCCACCACGATGATCTCGTTTGCGGGGTTACCCGCCAGCGCCTCGATGACCGAGGGCAGGTACTTCTCCAGCAGCTCGCGGCCATTCCAGTTCGGGATGACGACGGTGGCGGCGCGCGTGACGGGCGCGCTGTCCTCCGCCTTCCGCCGCCGCCCGGCGAGCAGCCACAACAGGTCCGTGACCGCCAGCGCCAGGGTGGGAGCCAGAATCAGGAGCGGCGAGGCCAGCAACAGGGGAAGCGACCGCAGAAAGCGCCAGAACCTCCCCATCTCACCCCTGCCCGAGCCGCGGCCCCAGGCCGAGCGTCCGTCCCAGCCGGACCCAGCGCGAGGCCCGTGCGGCCATCACGAGCGCTTCCAAATCGCGAAGCTGCGCCTCCAGGCGCTGAGCCCACTCGGTCCGCTCGATGACGGTAGCCTCGGCGCGGTCGAGCAGCCGCACGCAATCGGCCAGCTCGCTCGCCCGCGCTTCCAGCTCGGCGCACCTCTGTTCGAGTTCGGCCGTCAGCCTGCGCTCGGTCTCCAGCGCCCATTCCGTCCGCTTTCGCAGATCCTCGTTGAGCTCGCCGATCCTGGCCTCGTAGCCGGCGACGGCCTGACGGGCGGCCTCCTGCTGCTCGGCCAGCTCCTGCTGGACCTGCACGATGCGCTCTTTCGCTGCGCGGAGCTGCTCGTCGAGCTCGGAGGCCCAGCGGTTGCTCCGCTCCAGTTCGGCCGTCTGCGACCGAAACATTTCTACTATGTTATGTTTGTCTTGCTGCGCCTGTTCCAGCCACTCATTCTTGGTCGCCAGTTCCCGCTCCAGCGCCTCGATGTGCTGCTCCCGCTCCCGCAGGATGTTGGCCGTGCGGGGCACCCACACGAAGGCGCGCCCGGGGGCCTGCGGCTCCAGCGTACAGACCGCCAGCAGAAAATGCGACTCCGCGGGGCCGCCGCTCTGATCTTCGACGGCAGCCTCGACTCCGGCGCCTTGGGCGACCGGCTGGAAGCTGATGCCTTCGACGTGGTTCTCCGCGAACACCGACACGAACGGGAAGATCTCGCCCAGCCGGGCGGAGAACTCCTCGAAATCGAACTCGTGGAAGTGGAACGGGTTGGGCCCGGTGCGGCGCCGCGACTCGGCGTAATAGGCGCGGTGCGGCGTCGAGATGATGCACTCGCCGCCGGGGGCGAGCACGCGCCGCAACTCGAGGAGCAGCGCGCCCCACTCCTCCAGATGCTCGATTACCTCAAAGGAGATCACCAGGTCGAAGGACGCATCCGGGAAGGGGAGCGCCGTGCAGGAAGCCTGCACGAAGTCGGTGTTGGGCCGGCCGTAGTGGGTCCGCGCGTATTGGATCGCCTCGGCGGCCACATCGACGCCGGCGACGCTGCGCGCTGCTACGGCCAGCGCCGCGCATCCGTAGCCGGTCCCGCAGCCGGCGTCCAGCACGCGCCGGCCCGCGGCGCAGCGGGCCGCGAACGCATAGCGGGCCACGTGCTCGTTCCACAGCTCGGCGTCGATCTGGCCGGGGATCACGCGCTCGCCGGTGAACTCAGCCAACTCTCGACTCCGCTTCCGCCCGAGCGCTCTGATCCAGAAGGCGTGCGTTCAGCTCCACCCGGCACGGCAGGTGGACGTAGCCGTATATCTGGCCCTCTCCGTGTCCCATCTGGAGCGTGATGGCATTGTCGATCCAGTCGCACATCTTGTAGCTGAGCAGGGTGCCGTCGGCGACGGCCGGCGAAAAGGAAAACGAAGCCGGATACAGTTCGGGCACGTCGATGTGGAAATCTACTGTGGACACATCGCCGGGGAGCATCGGCGGCAACTCGAATCGCTCGCGGGCCGTGTTGGTGCCCGAAAAGTCGATGCCGAGGTGGTTGCGCAGCATGAAGCCGACGATGGGCAGCGAAACCTCCTCTTTCGCGCACACGCTGACGCGTACCACGATGCGCGAGTTCGGCTCCAGAAGATGGATGGGGCGGCCGTACTCGTCAAGCACGGCGATGCCGAGAACCTCCGCCCGGCCGTCCCCGTAGCGGTGGTCGATGTTCGGGATGCGTTCGGCGACCTCGGGCGCCGCCATCCGGCCGGCGGCCGCATCGCGGGGCGGCCGCTTCTTGAGTGTCAGGTACGCCGAGTCCTTCTCAACCATGGCCGCCAGGTACTTGGCCACAACCCGCTCGGTCACCCCGAGATCCTTGATCCGCCCTTCCTCCAGCCACAGCGTGCGGTCCCCGATGGCCTTCACGTCGCCAATGGCATGCGAGACAAACAGGATCGTTATGCCGCGCGAGCGCAGCTCGTGCACCTTGCGCATGCAGCGCTGCCGGAAGTAGATGTCGCCGACGGCCAGGGCCTCGTCCACCAGCAGGATCTCTGGATCGACATGGATGGCCACGGCGAACGCGAGGCGCACGACCATTCCGCTGGAGTACGTCTTGACGGGCTGGTTGATGAAGTCCCCGATCTCGGCAAACTCCTCTATTTCCTTGTACTTCTGATCGATCTGGCGGGTAGTGAAGCCCAGGATCGCTCCGTTCACGTAGACGTTGTCCCGGCCGCTGAACTCCGGGTTGAAGCCCGAACCCAACTCCAGCAGCGCCGACACCCGGCCGGTGACGGCTACCGAACCGTGGGTGGGCCGCAGGATGCCAGCCACAAGCTGCAAAAGGGTGCTCTTGCCGGAGCCGTTCTCGCCGATGATACAGAAGGTCTCGCCGCGCTTTATTTCGAAATCCAGGTCGCGGAGCGCCCAGAAGTCGCGGTGGAAGCTGCGGCGGTTGAGCGTGACCAGTTCCTTGAGGCGGTCGCCCGGCGACGCGTAGATCGCGTAACTCTTCGAGACCCCTTGGAATCCGACGGCGTTCACAGTGCGGCTACCAACGCTACCTTCCTGAATCTACTCGACAGGGGAAGAGGTGTCAAATGGAGCAGGCTCTTGGCGGGTCAATAGAACAAAGGGCGACCGCCGACTCCCTGCTGGCACGAATTCCACCGGCCCCGGCTGTCAAAGCCCAAGAACCGGTCACCGTGACTCTGGCTGTCTGTTGCCTTTGGGCGGTGCAATGTACCGCGGCGCGCTGGATCGTTCAGGTTCCAGCAGGCGTCTCAGGTCACAGCCAGTCAGCGAGAAAGCCGGTAGCCGCCCATACCTGTGGACGATCGATACGAACTTCCTCCTTTTGTTCGGCCAATCCGTTTTGCGGACCAGCCAATTGGCTCTACCCCCAAATGGGCAGCGCCGGAACACAGGCTTCATACCTGCCTTCCACCTTCACTATGCGCCTGGCGCTCGGTCGTGTCAAGGGAGGATTACCTTAGTGATTCGCGACTTGAAAATGACAAATTCGTGGAACTCGGGTACGGCAGGCGGCGCCGCGACCGCAGGTAGCGGTTGCCGTCAGGGCTCGGTCTTCTCGAAGGCAGCCATTGGATCACCCTGCTCGTCAACGACATACCGCTTGGAGGAGAATCCCATTACGGAGACTCGGGCAGCCGCGGGAAAGGCGATGCCGGAAACGGCGAAAGAGCCAAGACTGCCAGAGAAGGTTTCTCAACTGAGACAGAAGCTGGGGACGCCACAGGGCGGGGTAGCCTCGCCGCTGCCGGCGAACCTGTATTTGCACTGGTTCGACGCTCTGTTCCACGGCCCGCAAGGGCCGGCGCGATGGGCCGAACTTTCCGGGGTACACGTTTCGGTACGATCGCGATCTGAAAGGACGCGAGGGGCTGATCCCTCTCTCGGATCATGTGCATGCCTGAGGCGAGAGTTTTCAGGAGAGCCGGACGCGGGAAATCCGCACCTCCGGTTCGACGAGGGGAGAGGGGCCGCAGTTCTAAACTGTCGCCTCCTCTCCTACTCTACCGGCTCAGTAAGCGGCTGCAAACACGCACCCGGCATACTGAGCCGCACGCCTCAGCAAGCGGCTTTGGAACCGGCTTGGGGCGAGGCCAGCGAGGTCATCCGGCGCCAGACCTTGGGCACG